>JADHSL010000012.1 GCA_016776925.1 Pirellulales bacterium
CGGGCGTTGTTGTTTTCCTGGTCGCGTTACCACTCTGTCTTGGTGTGCCCTTAGCGGCTCGGGCACCACTGTTTTCCGGTATTGTTGCCGGAATTGTGGGAGGCATAGTTGTTGGCGGGTTGAGCGGGTCTCGCACGAGTGTCTCAGGTGGATCACCAGCATTGATTGCCATAGTTTCTGCGCAAACAACAGCGCTGGGTGGATTTGATGCTTTTCTAACTGCCGTCTTATTGGCAGGTGTGATTCAGTTGGCTTTAGGTTTCCTCAAAGCAGGCTTTATTTCTTCATTTTTTCCAACGAGTGTTATTAAGGGGCTGCTTGCGGCAATAGGCGTAATTATTATCCTGAAACAACTCCCGCATTTGATCGGGTACGACATTGACCCAATAGGTGAGATGTCGTTTAACCAACCAGACCGCGAGACAACATTTTCAGACCTGCCGAAGTCCATTCAGTATTTCTTGCCAGGTGCAGCAACAATAGGCATTGGATCTCTTCTTGTCGTTATTGCCTGGGATCAAATCAAATGGTTGCGGAGAACACGTATCCCCGGCCCCCTTATTGCAGTAATTGGGGGCACTGCCGTGAATGTTTTGCTCAAACGTATGGGTAGTCCATGGGCTATCGGTCCTACTCATCTTGTTTCTGTTCCACTGCCTAATGGTCCAGATGGATTGATGGGCCTTGTAACCTTCCCCGATTTTTCATCCCTCGCTGATTCCAGAGTCTACATTTCCGCCGCAACCATCGGAATTATTGCGAGTCTTGAGTCACTTTTGGCGATTGAGGCCGTCGACAAGATTGATCCGCGACAGCAGCGTACCCCTCGAAATCGAGAGCTTTTAGCGCAGGGCGCTGGAAATGTAATCTGTGGTTTCTTAGGTGGGTTGCCAGTGAGTGCAGCAGTGATCCGCGGGACTGCGAATGTCAATGCTGGGGCACGGACACGATTCGCGACTGTTTCACACGGTCTTTTGTTGTTGATGTGTGTCTTGCTTCTTCCTGCCTGGCTGAATGAAATACCTTTGGCAACACTTGCTGCTATCTTGATCAAGACTGGCTACCAATTGACGAATCCAAAACGTTACTACCAATTGTGGCAAGAGGGGTACTCTCAGTTCATACCATTCGTTGCAACAGTTCTTGCAATTGTCCTCACCGATCTTTTAGTAGGAATTGGCATTGGGCTGACCTGCAGTATTATTTTTATCTTGCACTCCAATTATCGGCGGCCACTCACTAAAAAACTTGAGCGTCATGCATCAGGAAATATTATCCGTGTTGAATTGGCAAACCAGGTGACGTTCTTCAATCGTGCTGCTTTGCAGTCTGTTTTATATGATGTTCCACCAGGGGGGACGCTGTTAATCGATGCCTCAAATGCAGACTATATTGATCCCGATGTGATTGACTTATTATCTGACTTTCAGAAAACAGGGGCACCTGCTCGATGGGTCCAGTTGAGTCTAGTTGGCTTTGGTGAACGGTATCCAAGCCTTCATGACGAAATACGATTTGTTGAGCATTCAAGTCATGAAGTGCAGCAGTCTACGAGTCCTGCAGAGGTGCTGGCGATGTTACTCGAGGGCAATAGTCGCTTTCGCGTAGGAGAGCCCCTCAAGAGAAGTATGGAAAGGCAAAGAACCGCAACTGCGACTGGGCAGCACCCTCTTGCGGTGATTTTAAGTTGTATCGATTCACGTTCACCGGCTGAGGCAATTTTTGACCTTGGTCTTGGTGATGTTCTCAGTGTTCGCGTGGCAGGTAATATCACAACCGAGGAGGTGATCGGTAGTATTGAGTTTGCTGCGATCGTCGCCGGAGCAAAATTAGTGGCAGTTGTTGGGCACACGAGGTGCGGCGCGATTGAGTCGTCCGTGACGAATTATTGTTGCCCCGATCAATCACTTGTTCCAGAATGTGTGCATGCCAGAAGTATTCTTCGGGAGGTGGCAAAGGTTATTGACGAGGACGACTGCCGTGGTGTTGCGTCTTCGACAGTCGAATCGCAGCAAGAGATTATTGATTCAGTTGCCCGGCGTAACGTTGTTCGGGTTGTTCGAAAACTGCTCGAGGGGAGTAAGGCACTTACAGGCCAGGTACAAGAGCAGCGGCTTGGTATTGTCGGAATGATGTATGACGTGGTAAGCGGCGAGGTGCATGTTATTGATGAGACACGTCATGGCGTCTAGCGTACTGGTTGCTTTTTTCGATAAATATTAGGACGGGCATCTAGCTCAAGATTAGCAATATCATTGCGCTCAATATGCTCCCAGGCAATTGCACCCATTGCGGCGTTATCGGTGCAAAGGTTCATTGGAGGAATAAGAATCGTCGCACGATGTCGTTTTCCTAGATCTTCAAGGGCACTCCGCAGTACTTTGTTTGCTGTCACACCACCTCCAACGGTGACAACACGGTAGCCTGTCTTCTGGATGGCTAAACCCACTTTGGCAACAACAGATTCAACAGCTGCTTGCTGAAAAGAGGCCGCGAGATCAGCGCGTTCCTGGTCCGTTAAACTTCGTGCATGTTGAGCCTGGGGCGGCCATACCCGGTAGCGAACAGCCGTTTTGAGACCACTGAAACTAAAATCAAGGCGAGAGGAGTCGTTCGCAAGTGGCCGTGGCAATCGGTGAGACCGCGGATTGCCATTCTGCGCCAGTTGTTCAATCTGTGGTCCGCCAGGATATCCGAGTCCAAGCAGGCTTGCGACTTTATCAAACGCTTCGCCAACGGCATCATCGATAGTGCCTCCGAGAGCCTGGAGGGCAATTGGACTATGCTGTTGAAAGAGCGAGGTATGGCCTCCACTGGCTACGAGTCCAATCGCAGGATACTGCAGTTCTTCACCGAACGCTAATCGGCAGGCGTAGAGGTGAGCAGCAAGATGGTCATATCCAATGAGTGGTACTTGTAGCGATGAAGCTATCGCTTTTGCGGCCGAAAGACCAATAAGAAGAGAGCCGATTAATCCTGGGCGAATAGCCACTGCAACTGCTTCGATTTGCGATTGTTGAATACCAGCCTCATTGGTTGCCTGATCAATGATTGGAATAATTCGTTCAACATGTGCCCGTGAGGCAATTTCCGGTACGACACCCCGCCAGCGAGCATGTAGCTCATCTTGGCTTGCTACAACGCTAGAAAGAATCCGTCTCTCTTGCGAAATGATTGCAGCAGCTGTTTCATCACAGGTTGTCTCAATAGCGAGAAGTGGCATGGGCCAAGTTTATCCCATCAGTTCGCCTGTACCTACGGACTTAGATCACGCGCAGCGAATAACGATTAATAGTCATACCACATGCCAATGCCAGCACGATTCTGATTCAATGCAGTAATCTTCCCGGTAGTGGGATTGGTCTCTGTAAATTCATACTGTGGGTCAGAGCCGTAAAGATATTCAAAGCCAATCCGAAGCAGTTTTTCACTTTGATAGCCTCGCCACGCCCATCCAATTTGAGTACAGACGTTCCCTCCCCAGTTGAGTTCCTGGCGAGTCATTCCATTCACTGCAAAAAATGGTGCTCCCCGAATTCCTGTCGGTCGAGCCTGAATCAATTCAGTACCAAATTGAAACTCCCACGGTTTCGATCCGCCAGCGTTGAAGAATGACCAACCGGCTTCTCCGTAAATCCGGAGCCAGTCGTACATGTAGTATGAATTTCCCAGAACAATAACGTCACGGACATAGTTCACACGATCAAATCCCAGAGGATGATACTTTTTATAGAACTCATCGCCGATATGCGCACTATTGTGATAGTACGCAAGCTTCGTCTGCCAGCGACCAATACCGTAGACCAATGGAATACCAAAGCGGTAATCAGCGGACCGAAGGTCACGATCATCTTCAGGGTCCAGCCTTATGAAGGCTGCCCCTTCTAACTGCACCTCGAAACCCTGTGGGTGCAATTCCGTATTGGAGCCGTATCGAAGAACGGAAACTCTTCCACCGAGGGTTGAGTCCCAGAGCCAGCCGTTTTGTTCTCCACGACGACCAGGGATAGGTGAGGGACCCGTGTCGTCGTACCAAACCGTTGCGAGCCGAGGTTCTTTGGGGCCTGCAAGGTAACTCGTGTAGATCAAATTATTTGGAAGTAACTGCCAACACCAGGGACGTGGTGCCCATAGATTATCAAAGCAATCACTGTAGTTATTTCCTGGGATTGCACAGCTTTCACAACCCGGCATGCCGTTGTACGGCATGTCCAAAATAACTGGTCCATGAGGTTCAACTGGAGGTAGAACGTGAATGGGTTGCCCGTCTGCCGGTATTGTGGGCATGAACTCCTGTTCATCGACTTCGTTGTAGAAACCATTGGCATGTTCAGGCTCTGACAGTATTGAGCCTAACTGAATGAATTTTAGTTCCTGTTTCTGACCACTGCTGTTGTTTTCAGAGGAAGCCTTCGACCATTGCTTTGAGTCCTGACCATGTGGTTTGGCAAGTACAATATTGACATGCCAGGAAAACAGTAGCAGTGCCGTAAATGTGCCAATCAATGGGAAGCACGCGAGAGCATTTCGCACACTTGCCGAAGTGCTCTCGCGAATGGTGGGTGTGTTTTCTGGCGACATGTGATGGTGTGATGACAAGATTTGAACGTACTGTTTGTCGCGTCAAGAAAATTTTTATGATTTTCACACACTCGTGTGACAACATTACTCTAGAGTCTTTTTCGTCTGGAACCATCGTCGGTTTCACACAGTTTTTGAGCATCTAGTGATTTTTCCTAGATGCTCTTGGGTGGGCGGATCCCCTTGTCTATGTTGTTTTCCTGGTTTCTGTGGCGGAGGTACGAGATTGTGCAAAGTGAGTGTCAGAGTGTTCCTCTCGTTCGCCAAAATTACCCAGTTTTCAAAAGTTAGAGTATTTCCTGTTATTATTTCCAAAATCGATTGTTTCTAAAAAGTGAGACAATGTTTATGGGGAAGGAGTTCCTACATGTCAGACAGTGATTCTTTGAAAGGTTCTACTGAGGCAATTGGTCCAATTCTTGGGCGAATTCCAGGTGGCCTTTTTGTCGTTACGTGGCAAGAAGAGGCAGTTGATAAGACCATGCTGACAAGTTGGCTCATGCAAGCAGGATTCGATCCGCCAGCGATATCTATTGCTGTAGGAACTGGTCGACGGTTTCTCTCATCGATTAGCGACAGAAATTTCCGGTTTGTCGTAAATATACTTTCTGAAAATCAGCGAAGACTCCTTGGTAAATTTGGTAAACCACCAGCGATAGAAGGTGAGCCGTTCGCTGGTATCAACATTCGGAGATCTCCTTGTGGGGCCGGGATACTTCAGGATTCGGTGGGCTGGATGGAGTGCAAGGCAAGGCCTGTTTTTTTGCCGGCCGGCCCTGAACAAAGCAGTGGAGACCACGCTATCGTCGTGGCTGACATCCTTGCTGGAGAAATGAGTTCTGCAGATCAGCCGATAGTGCATCTTCGGAAAAGTGGCTTACACTATTAGGCCAGCGAGGGCGGGTAGCAGTAGGTTGTGATAGCGATTCGTGACATACATGCTTCAATGCCATGCGTCATAACTAAAACCAAGCAAAGAGAATAGAAGTCATGCTATTTGTTTCCTTACGATCCATGCGTTCCTGTTATCTTGTTTTGCTTGTTCTTGTTGGACTTGGCGTGACTGGTTGCAACGAATCGAATGTCAACTCGCCAGCCGATGTGAAAAAAGCTGCAGAAGGACCCCAACGTTTTATTTTTATTACGAATGGAGATGATCCGTATTTCGATGTATTAAATGCCGGGCTGCAAGTTGGAGCAGAAAAGTTTTCTCTTGCCGATAAAAGCCTCGAAGTTGTGATGGAAAAAAACAACGCGACGGCTCAAGGACAGATTGATCGTCTTAGGCAACTCGTCACGCAAGCAGATGTAGCGGGAGTAGCTATTTCTGTTATTCAGGCAGAAAATGTTGCCATCGTCGAAGAGATGAAGCGGTTGACTGAAAAAGGTGTGCCAGTAATCACCGTCGACGGAGATATTAACCAGAAGCTTTTCTCAGATGGACGTCCGTACTACATAGGAACAGATAATTCGATCGCTGGGCGTCTGTTGGGGACAGCAGGGAGAAAAGTCTTGGAGTCTCGTGGCGTTACTGAGGGTGATTTTATTCAGTTCACGGGATTCACGGATAACGATAATGCCAGAGCCAGAATGAATGGCTGTCGTGAAGCGATTGGAGAAAACTACAGTGAGGTTGACCGAATGGCTGATTCATTTGACCATTCACGAGCCAGAGATAATGTGCGAACGGCTCTTGTGAATCATCCAGATGTGAAAGCTCTTGTCGGAATCTGGGCTTACAATGCACCGGCAATCGCTGAAGTCGTAGCGGAACGTGGGGTTCGTGACCAGGTTTCAATCTTTACATTTGATGCAGCGGCTCAAGCTATCGAGCATATGGCGAACGGAAACATCGACTGTATGATCGTCCAAAATCCATTTGAGATGGGTGTTCAAACTGTTCGCCTGTTGCTCGCAATGCACGACGGGCAGGATGCTGTCCTTACGGAGATGTTTCCAGAGTTTGGTCAGCCTGAAGGAGATAAATTTACGACTGGCTTGCGTCTGATTATTCCTGATGCTTGGGAGAATGATGAAGATGCGCCCATTTCAAAAAAGGATCTCGAGTCTGCAGTTTCAGCAGGAACCCTTGAGGTTTTGTCCCTGTCCGTCTTTCGGGAATGGTTGAAGAAATATGGCTTGTCGAGTTCCTGATTCTATGGCTACCCAGATGAAATGTGGCTGAAAGGTTGCCCTGATGAAATTATGGAGCCCATTTCCGCTTGTTGCCCTGAGGAGATGGTGGCCCTCGCAGAATGAGTGGTCGTTACTTGTGGCAATTGTACTGGCGATTGTCCTTACGGCACTTGTTGATTCTAACCACACCTATTTTTTTCGGCCGTTTGAAAGCCTGCGAGATATAGCTCGTAATAGCGCAATGCTCGGGATTTTTTCACTGGGTGCCGCGGTAGTCATCATTGCCGGCGGGATCGATCTTTCGAGTGGTTCCATGATCGCATTGTCCGGGACGGTTTGTTCTGTGACCATGTTGGCACTTGCCCCCACTGAAATGATGGCATTTAAGCCAGTTGGTTCGGTGGTGGTGCTCATTGCAGTTCTGGCGAGCCTTTTGACTGGTTTTTTTGTTGGGACATTGCATACCTGGCTTATTACTGTTGTTCGTCTTCCCCCATTTATTGCGACACTTGCAACACTTGTAGGCCTGCGGAGTTTTGCGAGGGCACTCTGCGAAAGTAGTACAGCGGTTCTTACACCCACTAAAAGTGCACTCATTAATGTTGCCGACCCAGCGTTCAAGGTCGTACGAGATAATGTCTGGTTTTCGGTTGTGACATTCTTGGTCTTGGCATTTTTTACATGGCTCATGCTTTCTCGAACGGTGCTTGGTCGCCATCTCAAAGCACTTGGAGGAAACGAGCAAGCCGCCCGCCTTGCGGGTATACATACTGAGAATGTGAAATGGTTTGCGTATTGTTTTGGAGCGATGACAGCTGCCCTTGCAGGACTTTTCTATATTGCAAATGAATCTGTTGCTGCTCCCGTCAATCAGGGAAGAGGGCACGAACTCAACGCTATCGCTGCTGCCGTTGTTGGTGGTTGTTCGCTCTCTGGTGGTGTGGGTACAGTTCAGGGGACGGTTCTCGGAGCATTTTTTCTGCGAGTTGTTATCGATGCAGTATCAAAAATCATAAAGACTGGTGCCGACGTCTACGAGGGATTGATTGTAGGAGTCGTCGTTGTTCTTGCGGTCACATTTGCTCAAGGGGTGAATGGTCTGCGGCACGATCGTCGTATTTTGCCAGGGTCTCTGGGGCTCTGCACGATCCCTGTGCTTGCCTTGCTTGCGGGAAGTCTTGCGTCCATGACGACCGGTGCAGCTAGCGGTGTGGCAGCGGGCTTCACTGCTTTCATCGCGTTAGTTGCCTTGCGGATCTGGGAGAATCGAAGTCATGATAAAAAGGCGCAGGTTAGCAATTCACAATGAACAAACAGGCGGAAGTTGCTGTTGCGATGAGGGGAATTACAAAGCAATTTCCTGGAGTAGTAGCACTTGATGACGTGACCCTGCAGGTGCGACGTGGTGAGGTTCACGCTATTTGTGGTGAAAACGGAGCTGGTAAAAGTACGCTGATGAAGATTTTGTCAGGAGTTCATCAGCCGGACGCTGGTGAACTTGAGATAGCCGGCCAAAGCGTGCAATTTCACAGTACTCGTGATGCCGAAAATGCTGGTGTTGCAATCATTCATCAGGAGCTAGAGCTCGTAGAAGAGTTGACGGTCGCCGCCAATATTTTTCTTGGGCGGGAGCCAAGAACACGGTTCGGCTTTTTGAACGATGCTATTGCGAAAAGAAAAGCACAAGAGTTACTAGGTTTACTTGATGCATCCATATCACCAGAAGAAATGACAAGCGGATTACGAGTTGGCGATCAGCAGCTTGTTGAAATTGCGAAAGCCCTTTCATTGCAGGCATCAATTATTGTCATGGATGAACCAACAAGTGCGCTCACGGATGCGGAAACGGAGCGACTCGAACGAACTATTGCCACATTACGTCTGCAGGGCTGCACAATCCTTTATATCTCACACAAAATGGATGAAGTGTTTCGATTGGCTGATCGGATTACGATTCTGCGAGATGGTCGTCATGTTTGTACTGTTAATAAAACAGAAACGACAGCCTCTGAGGTGACAGGTTGGATGGTTGGTCGTGAGATTTCAGAGCACCGTTTTCGTAGTCAGCAAACGGTCGGAAAGTGCCTGCTTGAAGTTAAAGATTTGTGTGTAGCCTCACAAGACTCAAGTCAAAGCGTGCAATTGCACAATGTGTCATTTCGTGTTCACGCTGGTGAAGTTCTTGGTATTGCAGGTCTCATGGGGGCCGGTCGTACCGAAGTACTCGAAGCCATTTTTGGAGCATCCAATAGTCAGTGGCAGGGAACAATTTCACTCGGTGGGCAGGCTGTCAGCTTTGCTCATCCGTCAGACGCCTGTAAAGCCGGTTTGGTAATGGTGCCAGAGGACCGAAAGCGGCTGGGGATTTTTTTGAATCTGAATGTGACAGAAAATATAAGCATCTGTAGCTTATTTCATGCGATTCGGAATGGACTTCTAAGCAAGAAGGCAGAAGAGGGCATTGTTGCCAAGCCGATGAATCAGATTGGCATCAAGACCCCCTCATTAACAGCAAGCATATCGGAGCTGTCCGGCGGGAACCAGCAGAAATGTATCATTAGTCGTTGGTTGCTTACGAAGCCTCACGTGCTCTTGCTGGATGACCCAACCCGTGGCATAGATGTCGGTGCAAAAGCTGAGTTGTACGAACTCATTGACACATTATGTCAGAGTGGTTTGGCAGTCGTACTAACATCTAGTGAATTACCAGAATTACTGACGCTTTCAGATCGAATCATTGTCATGGCTGAAGGAAGGGTTACTGCTGAATTTTCTCGAGATGAGGCTAATGAGAAAAAAATAATGACTGCAGCAACTTTGGCTTAGAGAGCGGGTTACATTCCAACGCATTTGGACACAATGGCACGGGCCTGGGAAGGATCGCGTGTCCCAGTAACGATAAGCCGACCATCAGCAAAAACAGATACGACGATTCCGGGTTCCACTTCCGTCCGTACGAGCCATTTATTTTCGGTCACATTTCCAAAACAACTGAGGTTCTTTGCAATATTGCAAAGGTCAGGTGTTTTGCCAGGATGGTGGAATTGTACTGCATCTTGCCCACAGAGAATGGCTGTCTGGTACCGAGACGTGTCGAGCCATTCATAGTCATCCCCTTGGCAACTTAAGCAACCAGCTTCTGAAAGTGATCGAAGATCAATAGTCTTCCATGTAGAATCCCAAAGATCGAATACGAACAGTTTACTCTCCGTATCTTGTTCACGATTGACGATGACCTTGATCGTTTCTGCTGTCTGGATTCCAGCAACGACCATTACCGCAGCTCCTAGCACGCCGGCTGTATCGCATGTTGGTAGGCTGCCAGGAGTTGGTAGGTCAGGAATGAGGCATCGCAAGCATGCCGTTTTACCAGGAATGACCGTCATGACTCTCCCCTCTGCACCAATGACACCGCCGTAGATCCAAGGAATATTCTCGCGGCAGGCAAAGTCATTCATCAGAAACCGGGTCTCAAAGTTATCTGTGCCGTCAACAATAATATCAACCGATGCAAGCAGGTCGGAGATGTTGTGAGCAGTTAGATCAGCCACGTGGGGTATCACGTGTACATTACTGTCGATCTCCCTCAGTCTTTGCTCTGCAATAATCGCTTTTGGTAATCCATCGCGAACGTCTTTCTCGGTATAGAGAAGTTGCCTTGGTAGATTACTCCACTCTGGTATATCCCGATCAATGATTGTGAGAGTGCCTATCCCAGCTCGTGTCAGTGATACTGCCGTTGCACTTCCGAGTGCGCCACACCCAACAATTCCTACGTGTGCCTGTGAAAGCTTTTGTTGCCCTTCGGCTCCGAGTTGTTGGTATCGTATTTGACGAACAAAACGCGACTCATCGAAGTGTTTTTCAGTTTGCATTTGACGAACTTGTTTAAGTTTGGTGGTGAATCATTTCGTCGCCAGCGAGAAACCCAGCCCAATCCCAGGAAGATGGCGGACTTTTTGAAGTGGTTCTCCAGTTGGCGAGCAAAGCCTGAAGCCGATCGCATTCCTGCCGCTGCGAAGGCACTCCTGTCTGCCATGCAATGACTGGATATGGCGGAGGAGTCTTCCACGAGGACTCGGGCACTGTCTGAGAGAGCCGAACAATGGCAAGGTCAACGCCGTTTGGTAATTCCGGAGGAGGTGCAAGTTCAGCAGAAACTTCTGTCGCAAAGAGCATCGTGCCCTTATATGCGGAAATTTTCGGCACCTCTTGCAGCAAGGTGTTTGGAATGACTGTTAGCAACACGGCAGGATGATTTGTGAGAGTGCAGATTACAGCAGGAATGGAACATGGTTGACTTTTAGGGTGTAGACGAACAATTATTGGTCTTCCATCTTCATCAGCAGATTTGAGGTTCTCGTCTAGTTTGAGTCGCTGGGAGTCGGTTTCAGAGGAAACTCCTGGAGACAAATCAATAATTTCTGCAGTCTTATAGTCTTTCAGAGGGGTGGGCCGTTGTTCTGTTGATTTGTTGTCTCTGTCACTACACGTGACGCCACGTATCACGAATCGATGACCCTCAAGCCAAAGAGAATGGTTACGAATACCAAGACGACGAAGACCGACAGTCTCACTCAGTAAAGCTACGTCTTGACCGGAAGAAGTGAATCTACATTTTACGGAGTAGAGCATTGGCACGTTTGGTGTCCAAAATGCAGGCTCTGTGAGAATAGAATGCCCAAGGATTTCAATGCCATTATCAACAATTTGTTGCGAGTGAATTCTGATCTTCTGGCGAATAGGAAGTGTGCTTGCACGTGTTGATAGTGGGCCAGTTAGAAGCCCTTCAAGTGTTAGGGAAGGCTCAGTCTCCTTTGAAAACGGTATCCTCATTTGAAAGAAGACATCGGCTTTGAGATCGTCAGCTCTTCCGAGAATTGTCCTAAATTGCACGTGCTGAGGAAGATTGTGGCAGCTTGCACTATTCGGTGTCTGAGTCGTCACAAAAAAGTCCTTTTGCAATTTCGTTTATTTTTCGCAAATCAAGTTTTCCTGAACCGAGAACAGGTAATTCTTCTATTTTGGTAAAGCTGTCGGACGATGGAATCCATAGATTCGGAAGTCCGGACTGGGCAAGTTCGCGACAGATTTTTTGTGGGTTAGCTAAATGTTCCATAGATAAAACAACAAGGCGTTCACCTTTTGCTGCATGAGGCACTGCGGTGACCACGGCAAGGAGTTCACCATCGGTTGCACCAAGAATCGTATTAACAGCTTCTTCAATCAGCATATGGGGGACCATTTCACCACCAATCTTCGAAAATCGGCTTTGTCGACCGGTTATTGTGATGAATCCATCAGTGTCTAGTTTTGCAATGTCACCGGTGCGATACCAGCCCTCATGAATGACCTGCTTGGTAAGGTCGTCACGATCAAGGTAGCCCTGCATGACATTGGGTCCATGAATCCATAAAAGTCCTTCTTCGCCGATGGGTAGTTCATCAAACCCCTCTCGCTCCGTAATCTTTGCGGTGCAGCCAAGTATTGGTTTTCCAACCGTCCCTTCTCGGGCGTCGATTGCCCTACCTGGAACATGGCGAGAGGGCGGTACGTTTGCTGCTACTAAAGGAGAGAGTTCCGTTGCACCGTACGCTTCACGGGGCCGGACGCCAAATTTCTCTTCGAATGCGTCTGTGACATCAATTGTCAGTTTTTCAGCAGCACCAAAAACAACTTCAAGTGTTGAAAAGTCGTCCGGCTCCGTACGGCGAATATACGTTCTTAAGAATGTAGGCGTCGCCATTAAAACAGTTGCGTGATAGTCCCTTGCAAGTTTGCCAACAACTTTTGCATCAAGGGGATTAGTGTGATAGACAACCGCAGGCTCAAGCATGAGTGGTACCCACAGGGCGGTTGTGTAGCCGTATGAGTGAAAGAAAGGTAGTACGCCGAGTGCGGTGTCAGCTGGAGAAAGGTGGAGTAAATCAGAAATTGCCCGAACATTACTCCCAACATTTTCAATGCTAAGAACAACACCTTTTGGGTCACCTGTTGAGCCCGAGGTGAAGATAATCGTCAGAACATCATCAGGCTGAATGGTCCCTAGGCCGAGGTGCCGTTCGAGAAGTGATAGTGGCATAAGGGTTGCTTCTGACCAGGCCTGGATCTTTTGCAGGGTCGTAAGTCTTTTGCGTAGATCAGCAGCATCAAGAAGAAAATCCCCTACATCCAGTTCGATCCGAGATAAAAATGTTGGACTGGATATCACGTGTCGAATCCCGGCGCGTTCAATACATGTTTCAAGTATTGATTGGGAAGATGTGTAGTTCAGATTTACAGCGACGCGGCCCATAAGCGCAAGTGCGGCGTTTACGATTGCAGCGCCAGCA
This sequence comes from Pirellulales bacterium, assembly GCA_016776925.1. Lineage (GTDB taxonomy): Bacteria > Planctomycetota > Planctomycetia > Pirellulales > UBA1268 > UBA1268. The sequence continues at coordinate 13,050 of JADHSL010000012.1, forward strand.
GTAGGAGGGAGCAGAATGCCGACCCGCTTTTCGGAAGGATCAAGAGTTTTTTCGAGAACAAGTCTCGCGGCGAGAATCCGAGTAAGAAGTTGACGGCCGTTGAGTCGTGTCCCAAGCGAGTCTGCCATTTTAAGCCGCCGACCGGCATCTCGCAGGCTTTTCAGAAGCTGATGGTGGGGCGTCGAAGAGATCTCGCACGCAGGAATATGGAAGTGTTTCCCAGGTTCATCAGGATGTGTCTCTCGATTCAAAAGTCTGGCCCCCTTGAGTGAACGAATTGCTGAAGATCTTGGGTTTTATCGCCGTACCCGTGGCTCTTGCCGAAGCGTTGTCGGAACTTTCCGGTCTATTAGACTCAACAAATTGTAGCGTCCAATCATCATACATCCCTTAAACCGATAGCGTTGACCGACTAATGCCAAAATACAACCCGTCTGTCATAGAACCGAAATGGCAAATTTGGTGGGCTGAGCAGAAAACATTTCGTTCACCCCGTCTTCCGAGCGGTAAAAAGGCATATATTCTCGATATGTTTCCGTATCCGAGTGGTGACGGCTTGCACGTTGGTCATCCGGAGGGTTACACCGCGACAGATATTGTGAGTCGTTTTCAACGCATGCGGGGTACAAGCGTTATTCATCCAATGGGTTTCGATGCCTTTGGGTTACCGGCTGAAGAGCATGCAATACGCACGGGCACTCCGCCACGAGAAAGCACAGAGCGAAATATCGCTACGTTCAGGCGGCAGTTACAAATGCTTGGGTTCAGCTATGACTGGGAGCGTGAGACCTCCACTACAGATCCAGAGTTTGTTCGTTGGACACAATGGATTTTTCTGCTTTTGTACGACACGTGGTTTGATGCTGATCGACAACAGGGCCGACCGATCTCAGACCTTCCGATTCCTGAGGATATTCAGGAATCAGGTGAAGAAGCAGTGAATTCCTACCGCGATGACCACCGCCTTGCATACCAGTCGGAAGCACCTGTTAACTGGTGCCCGGAACTTGGAACGGTACTTGCTAATGAAGAAGTTATAGGTGGGCTCAGTGAGCGCGGCGGTCATCCGGTTGTCCGGTTACCACTACGGCAATGGATGTTGCGAATCACAGCATACGCTGATCGCCTTGGGACAGAGTTAGACGGTCTTGATTGGCCAGAGAGTATTAAAAAACTTCAGAGAGACTGGATTGGTCGTAGCACGGGTGCAGAAGTAGATTTTTTTCTTCCACCACAAGGCTCGTCAGAAAAAGATTCAAAAGATGCTTTTCTTGTCTGGAAGAGTTCGCGTGAAAGCAATAAACACCCGGTGAAAGCACCGAGTGATTGTCTTCGGATTTACACAACAAGACCAGATACCTTGTTCGGAGTGAGTTGCTTGGTCATCGCACCAGAGCATCCGCTGCGAAATCAAGTAACTATTCCTGCTGAAGCAGACGTGGTGAATGCGTATTGTGAGGCGGCATGTCATAAGAGTGATCTCGATCGAACAGATTTAGCGCAGGAAAAAACAGGTGTCTTCACAGGCTCATACTGCATCCATCCATTGACCGGTGAATCGGTGCCAATCTGGGTGGCTGATTATGTGCTCGCTTCATACGGCACAGGAGCAATTATGTCAGTGCCAGCCCACGACAGCAGGGATTTTGAATTTGCTCAGATATTCAATTTGAAGATCGTTTCGGTTGTTGAGCCAATAGATGACGCTACTGAGGACACCGAAATATTTACTGGCTATGGCAGATCAGTCGATTCTGGTCAGTATTCAGGTATGCGCAGTGAAGCCTTTATTGAAAAAGTGGCTGCAGACTTACTTGATAGAGGTCTTGGGAGGCCTGCAACGAACTATAAATTGCGTGATTGGCTCTTTAGTCGTCAGCGATTCTGGGGTGAGCCATTTCCTATCTTGCACGAGATTGATGAGTCAGGTCAGCCAACAGGTGTTGTTCGGCCACTTGATCCACACGAGTTGCCGGTACCACTTCCTGAGCTCGATGACTTTCGGCCAGGAAAAACACCTAATCCGCCACTCTCTCGAGCCAATGATGCTTGGCTGTACGTTGAACGAGACGGTAAAAGATACCGTCGAGAAACAAATACAATGCCTCAATGGGCTGGTTCGTGCTGGTATTACCTGAGATTTCTTGATCCCACGAATCATGAACAGTTCATTGATCCAGAGATTGAGAAGGCCTGGATGCCTGTTGATCTGTATGTGGGTGGAGCTGAGCATGCTGTTCTTCATCTTCTCTACAGCCGATTCTGGCACAAAGTGCTTTATGACCGGGGGTACGTTTCTGCAGTTGAACCCTTTGCTCGACTGGTGAATCAAGGAATGATTCTTGGTGAGGTTGAGTTTACTGGGTATCGGGGAAGTTCAGGTGGTTGGGTGTCAGCGGGCCAGCAGAACAAGTCAGACGTTCCGACCAAGGTTGCTGCTGAGAATGTAGAAAAGCAAGGCGAGCACTTTGTGCTTCGGGATGCGCCGGAAGTACGTGTGGAGAGCCGAGCCTATAAGATGTCCAAAAGTCGTGGAAACGTCGTGAATCCGGACAAAATTGTCCGAGAGTTTGGTGCTGATGCATTGCGACTGTACGAGATGTTTATGGGGCCTCTTGAGGCAACGAAGCCATGGAGCACCTCTGGTGTTGGAGGAGTCCGAAGCTTTCTTGATCGGTGCTGGCGACTCGTGGTTGACGAGGGAGCCGAAGATATTCAGCTTGCGACACAAGTTACAGACAAAGAGCCTACTGATGAACAGATGCGAGTGGCACATCGCATGCTTGACAAAGTAACGTCGGATATTGAATCACTCTCATTCAATACCGCGATAGCGAAGATGATGGAATTTGTAAACTTTGCCACACCACTTCAAGAGCGACCGCGGGAGATGCTTTCTCTTTTCGTGTCGGTACTTTCTCCTTTTGCACCTCATCTTGCAGAGGAACTTTGGACTATCTTGGGGAATAAAAGCCCTGTCTCGCTGGCTGCCTGGCCTCCTGTAGAAGAACGTTGGCTTCAGGACGACATTCTAGAAATTCCAGTACAGGTTCAAGGTAAACTTCGTGCACGTATCACTGTAGCTACGGGTACAGATGCCGCGGGGCTAGAAGCTGCTGCAGTGGCAGAGCCAAAAATTGCGGCGATACTCGCGGGAAAGACGGTTGTGAAAGTAGTTGCTGTACCAGGTCGGATGGTGAACTTTGTTCTCAAGAAATGACCGGGCCGTCATGAATGTATCGAAGTGATAAATGGTACAGGTGTGGTGTTCGGAAAAATTGGTGTGGAATGACCTGTTCCACGAGACTGTTTGTCAGTTTTCAATGAGGGTTACTTGGTCCTGAGGCCGGAGCAACGTAGCATGTACAAGAGGGGATTTGTGGTGCCACATATCCACTTTGTAATTTTGTTGAGGCACCCTCAACGTGGAGAATCATTGGATGAGTGTGAGTAATGTATTGGCTTTGGTGCTTGGCGGAGGTCGTGGGACGCGGCTTTATCCTCTGACACGAGACCGTTCAAAGCCTGCGGTTCCTCTTGCTGGTAAATATCGCATCATCGACGTACCGCTATCGAACTGTATCAATAGTGGTGTGCAACGAATCTATGTAATGACCCAATTTAATTCAGTGAGCCTGCATAGGCATATTCGTCGCACATACAGATTCGACGCCTTCAGTGGTGGCTATGTCGAAATATTGGCTGCACAGCAAACCAATGAAGCTATGGCATGGTATCAAGGGACGGCTGATGCTGTTCGGCAGCACATCAAGTTGCTTCAAGATTCTGATATTAAACAGGTATTGGTGCTTTCCGGTGACCAGCTGTATCGAATGAATTATGCCGATCTTTTAGCAACCCATGAGGCAAATAACGCGGATGTGACAATCGCTGGAATTCCTGTCGCCGATGATGTTTCGTCGTCATTTGGAATTATGCGATTTGATTCAACAGGCCGTGTGGAGGGGTTTCTAGAAAAACCTAAAACGGCTGCTGAGCTCGATTTAGTTCGGACTGATCCCGCATGGATCGAACAGGGGGGCATTCAAGCAGCGGGCCGAAGCCTCATGGCTAGCATGGGAATATATCTATTTGATCGCGACTGTTTGTTGGATCTATTACTCAAAACCGATTATCAAGATTTTGGTAAGGAGGTTTTCCCGGCTGCAATTCGTGCAAAGCGTGTTCAGCTCCACCCTTTTGATGGGTACTGGGAAGATATCGGAACGATCCGCTCATACTATCAGTGCAACATCGATCTCGCGTCATCAAAACCACCGTTTGAATTAGCCGCACCACACGCGCCCATCTACTCACGAGCCCGATTTTTGCCACCTTCTCGAGTGGATGGGGCTCGTGTGCAAGGGAGCCTCATTTCAGATGGTTGTACTATCGGTGCGGGCACCGTCATTGAGAATAGCATCATAGGTTTGCGGTGCCAGATTGGCAAAGACGTAGTTATCCGTAACTCAGTTATTCTAGGAAACGACTACTACGAGACACCAGAACATCTGAAAGTTGACTTGTCCCAAAATGTTCCGCCTCTAGGAATCGGTGACGGAACCATCATTGAGAAGGCAATTATTGATAAAAACGTGCGAATTGGAAGTCGGGCCAAAATCATTAATGATCGTGGACTGACGGAACTGCCTGAGAGCACGCAGTTTACGATTCGAGATGGCGTGATTGTCGTGCCGAAAAATGCGGTGTTACAAAATGACTGGAAGCCAGACTTGCGTTCCACTTGAGATCAATACGAAGCCGAAATGTGGTTCGCTCATTCTTTTTGTTTTTTGCTAAGAACCTCCAGGCGACAGTGAGTCGGCACTTTCGGTAGTTGTTTCAGAAGAACTAAAATTATTTTTCTCAGTCTGTTCGTCCTCGTCTAGAGGTATTGCTTGGAGTGAGTGTTCTATAAGAATGGAACTATTTCTTCGGATGGTTGGCACCTCTTCGGCATGTGATGCCACGATTACGCGAGATACTGCTGGGGTGTCATCAGAAACATCACTGGCCGCTAAGTGAGGCTCTTCGGACTCCTGAGACACAACTGGAGGCCACGGTTTTGGTCGTCTCCAAATGGGAAGGATGCCATTTGACCGTATTCGAAAATCGTTTTGATTTACAGAGCCGGGCACTGTGCCTGAATAATCAAAAGGTGATGGGCACATGGTGCATCCATTACTTACAAAAGCGATAATGGATGAAAAAAGTAGGCACAGAGAGAAACAGAGTTTTCGGTTTGGTCCCTTTTGAAGATACACCTATCTGCCTCCCCTGCCTATTTATCCAAGGCGTAATCAAACACGGCGGCTGTTCCCCGCAATTCCCAAACAACCCGAATCTTTCTTCGGACCGTCAAAGGTGATACCTTCACAAAAAGTTGGCCGAGATACCGAAAAAGAGCACTATTCTCGAACAAGTAGTTGTGATCCTTGGCCAAGAATGCCGGCTAAATCGTTGAAGTCAGCGGATGATACGAGAAGTACATTGTCTTCTGGTGTTTTCATGACAAAGCCAGGATCGTCGGCTGGTTGAATACGTAACCCGCCATCGAGAATGATTACGGATCGACTTTTGGGATGATAGCCAACGGGAACTGTCTGGGTGGTTTGGATTTTCGTATCATCCTGAATATCAATCAATTTCACTGAGGTGCCTGTGCGGCTCACGAAACCTTTGCCAATGGCGGCGGGAAAGGTTCCTGCATAGCGACCACCGACTTGAAGACTTATTCTGCGTCTGGAAACACTTACAACACCATCGAATGGACCTCGCAAGACTTTGATCCGCTGGCCAGTTGTAAGTTCATTAGAAGCTACACCATTTATTTTCGAAAGAAGTTTCCAAGGGATATTGAGTGGCTTGGCAATAGTTTCAAGTGTCTCTCCAGCAGCTACCGTATGTGGTGGTAAAAGCATGTCTTGCGTTGAATAAATAACGGTACCAGCGAGTTGTCCGAGAATTCTTTCGAGTTGATGATTTTCTTCAACGCTTAAGGAAAGATCGTCATACCACACCGAAAGAACGGCAAGCGCTTCGGCATATCGACCAGCTTCAAGTTTATTATGGGCATCCGTCCACGCCGCAGTAAAAGCTGCTGACTCTTTCTGTTCCAACATGTTTTCCGTAACTATGCCGGCCGTGTCATCAGGTGATTGTGCCTGAGGAGGAACGGCAGGGACGGCGTTAATGTACGTTGGTGGCATCTGCTCAGTACCTGGAGGCACAGATTGATTTGCTGCCAACGTTTGCGCGTTATGGCTCACCGAAGGAGGTGGTATTCGATTGGGTGGAAGACTCGTGAGCGCCTCAGGAGGACTCTGTAATTCCACTGAAGGTGGTGTGGTTGCTTGCGGCGTAGGTACTGATGGTTTGAATGGCGGCGCATCAGAAGTTGTGGCGTGGGTTGACCCCGGAGGTTGCCATTCCTGATTCGTTTCTTTGGGGCCTTTCTGAATAATTGAATAGGCACCATATAGAATCATGCCTAAGAGCCCCAGCACAATGAGTGGACGCAGGGCTTCTAGAGGATCGTTTTGCTGTTCTCTACGATGCTTTGATTTTGATCGACGTGCCATCGAACATGGCTCCTAATGCTGAGGAATTCGAACTACCTCGTAGACACTAAACAAGGGAGGAAATCTGTTCCAGATCGCTTCTGGCAAATGATTCATTCCGCACAGAATGTTCACAGTTTTCGAGAATTACTCATTCTTATTCTGTACGCGCCTGGGATTAGGCTGTCCCCAAGGGCTGCAAATTGCCCTATTTAACTCATGTCATATCCCGAGGCAGGTAGTCTTTTGTTTTTTTGGAGGACCAGGCCGTACGGGCATTTTGTCTTCCACTATCTCATTTTTAGTAAAGCGGTTGTCATGATGGGCCATTTGCTGGTGAAATACAGTTATGCACCGGAGAAATCTTCTTATTGTTGCGATCGTTGTGCCAGGGTGCCTTCTCGCGTGCGCTGCTCAGGACCGAACTGGTCAGGGAAAGCGTTTTGCTGAAGTCATCCAACGTATTGATAAGGGGTATTTCCGAACGGTTGATTCAGAGCAACTCTTCCAAGCGGCAATGGAGGGTGTCTTTCGTAAACTCGACGATCGCTCTGAATTCATTGAGCCATCAAAGTTCAAAAACTATGAGAGAGACTTTAAGAAAGAGTTTGCGGGCATTGGTGTAGAACTGGATACCGAGCCGTCCTCAGGAGAGATTATCGTAGTTGCTCCCGTGTATGGCGGACCTGCTTGGCGGGCCGGTATTCGATCTGGCGATCGTATAATCAGTGTTGAGAATATTAAGACAAGCGGACGGACTCTTTCCGAAGTAGTTTCTCAGTTTCGCGGTGTAGTAGGAAGTAAGGTTGATCTTTGTATTAAAAAGCAAGGAGTTAGCCAGAATGGTCTCTCGGCGGTTCAAGACGTTACTATCAGTCGCCAGAATATTACAATTGAAAGTGTGCGAGGAGACCGCCGTTTGCCTGGTGGGAAGTGGAATTGGTGGCTGGAAGGTGAGCCAAACATTGTATATCTGAGAATCAGTCACTTTGGTAATCGGACAGGCCTTGAGATCGCCCAGTTGATTGAAAAGCTTGTATTCAATCAAGTTCCAAAAGGTCTCGTTATTGACCTGCGGGGTAATTCTGGCGGAATGTTGCAGGCCGGTATTGCTGTATGCGATCTTTTTCTTGAGGACGGATTGATTGCTGCAGTTGCAAATGACAGATTGAAGGATCGTTCTAATCGTAAGCAGCTTCAACAGGAGTGGGCCGCAACTCCTGGCCAAGTACTTGAAGGTACACCAATCGCCATTCTCGTTGATGAATTTACCGCAAGTGTGGCAGAAATAGTTGCAGCTTGTCTTCAAGATCACAAGCGTGCAACGATTGTTGGCAGTCGTTCTTTTGGAAATGCATCTGTGCAAACAATAACGACACTTTCAAGTGGCCCGGGAGCTATACGACTTACAACAAACGAATATCAGCGACCGAGTGGTACTTCACTTAATCGTTTAAGTACAAGCCGTGACTCAGATGCATGGGGTGTTCGACCTGATTCAAACTTCGCTTTTTCACCTACCAGAAAGCAGCTCGAGGACTGGATTACTTGGAGGCAGGATCGAGATCGCGTTCGTTCTACTCAGGCAGATGTGGCACTTGATCCAGGTGAATTGTTGCCAAGAAATGCGGACCCTGTTCTTGGCCGAGCACTCACGCTTTTTGGTCCTCAAAAGCAACTTTAATTATTCAATGGTGAAAGCAGTTGGCCCTCACCTCATGAATTAATAAGTGAGGTCAGCACTGCACGGACTTCAGTAGCTAGAAAAAAACTGCCGGCTATGCACAGCAGACCTTTTCCACCTGAAAGCCGTTTGCCAACCATTACGGCTTCTGTGGGAGAGGCAGCTACGTGGGGCTCTCGCCACCCGCCCTCTTCGGCTGCTTTCCGAAGTCTTGTAATCGTAGCTGCTCGAGGATTTGTTGCATATCGTGTAAGGACAATGTCACTAAAAAAGTCTTTACTAGCTCGCAGCATTGCACCAAGTTGTTTGTCAGCACTTGCGGCGAAAACGAGAACTCGTTTCTTCGGTAAACTGCTTTGATCAGATAATGTTTTTACTAAGGACTCCATCGAAGCAACGTTATGCGCTGCGTCAAGAATGATGGGAGGAGAATCTGAAATCCACTCTATACGAGCAGGAAGACGAGTCTTCCGAAGGCCGGTGGCGATTGCCTGCTTGTTGATCTGAAATCCTTTTTCAGAAAGTACTTTTGTGGCCATTACTGCTGACGCAGCATTTTCTGCTTGGTGAATACCTGCCATTGCAGTTTTGTAGATCGTACCTTGTGAACCTGGTGGGGCCTGAATCTCAAAGGGATGTAAAGCCGCTTGGCAAGAACTACTTGGTTTTGTGTTCTTGACTAGGTTGATTTCAAAGTCACGTTTGAGAAGCAAGAGCTTTGTGCGTTGTGATTGTGCCTTGTCAATTATCACATGCAATGCTTCTGGGTGCATTGCCGTTGAAACCACAGGAATACCTCGCCGTATTATGCCTGCTTTTTCAGTAGCAATAGCACGGATCGTATTTCCCAAGACATCGGTATGATCGAGGCTGATGTTGGTAATGATAGAAACAACAGGTTTGCACAAGTTGGTTGCATCAAGTCGTCCACCAAGCCCGGTCTCAATCACAGCAAGATCAACTTGTGCTCGTTCAAAATGAGCAAATGCGACAGCCGTAAGAACTTCGAACCAAGTTGGACCGGCCATTTTCTTGCGAGACGCTATTTTGTCAAGTTTTTCAACCGCTGGAATAACTCTACGGAATGCTGTCAGTAAGTCTGGAGAGGAAATCTGTTTGCCCGCCACGGAAATCCGCTCTTCAATTCTGTTGACGTGAGGAGAAAGGTAGCAGCCAACACGGTAGCCAGCAGCGTGCACAATTGCAGCCAACATAGCTGCCGTCGATCCCTTGCCCTTTGTGCCAGCGAGATGTGCAGAAGGAAACTGACGCTGTGGGTTGCCGATCGCTCTTAGTAAAGCTCGCATGCGGGTGAGCGTAAATGCCGTTTTATAATCCTGGCCAGTTGGCAGTTGCTCGAAGTTCGATCTTTTTTCAAGCCACTGGAGTGCTCTAATCCGCGTAAGACGAGGGCTTGTTTCTTCAGAGAAGACTCCCATGGAAGTATCTCGGCAATTCAGGGAAGGTGGTTGTTTTAGGTAGCGGATTGAGGAGTTATTTGATGAAACCGCGGTTGCGTTTTAACGAGTATTTTTAAAGGCTCTACTGATCGAGGCTGCTGCTCAGTCCTTATTTTATTTGGAATACTGCGCGTGCATGGTCACAAGTGCTTTTAGGCTATCCTCAATTGTATAACAAAAATCGTATTCATGGCACGTTGCTTTGGAGGGGTATCCAAGCCTTATCTACATCTATGCGCACAGCATATCAAGTTGTCATCGCACTCGTGCTATTGAGTCTGGCTTGCAAATCAGAATATCTAAAAGGGGATGAGTATGTTCTTGATGATTCAGGTCAATTAATTGAGATGCCTCTATTGGTTTCAGGGGAACTGACCACCCCAACACTTCTTGTCGATATTGATGGTGAAAACTGTGATTTTTATGAGGACGATTGGTGCGAAAGATATGGTGGTAATTCATCCTGCATTGGGCTGCCGAGTAAGCAATGCAGGCCGCGATGGTTTGCCAGCGCAAGTGGCTTGGTTATGACACGGTCGCTTCCTGATGGCGCGACTTCAGTAGGGCCGTCAGGGCTTGCAGTTTCAACACGGTCAGCCTCAGCAAGCTGGCCAGGTGGTGTAGACTTGAGGCTTGGTCGATGGTTTGGTGATCGTCAAGAGCACGCCATCGAGTTTATCTATTGGGGTGTTTACAATATTGGGTCATCTGCTCAACAGCAGACGGGACCAACCAGTGGTGTGTTATCACGATCGGATACCGTAAATAATATTGAAATTAATTGGCTTTATGCACCACAAGATCGTCCAGAGTTTCATCAGGGTAAACAGCGTATTAATTGGATGTGGTTAGCGGGCTTTCGATTTTTTCAACTCGAGGATCAATTGATTCTTGATGTACCATCTGACAGCTTTGTGCTTCAGACAACGACAAATAACAATTTGTTTGGCGGCCAGTTCGGAGGTCGATTTGACTGGGAAATTGCACCGAGAATGAGGTTTGTTGTAGTCCCTAAGTTTTTGCTCGCCGGAAATGCAAGCAGCAATAGGGCAACTGAAAGCGGTACGACAACGGCTGATGTACGGTCTCCGGTCGATGTTTTTTCTTGGTTGGGCTCGGTCGATACGTCTGTGGCGTGGGATGTCACCGAACGGTGGAGTCTTTGGCTGGGTTATCGAGTAGTCGGAGTAGGGAACATCGCTCAAGCAGACGGACAGTGGCCGTCTACGTTACCCGCTTCAGCAGCAAGTCTTGGAGGGATTGTGACAGGTTCGGAGTCAATCATTCATGGTGCCTTCGCCGGTTTCGAAAGTCGTTATTAACGACCGTTAAGACGAATACACTGTTGGTTCCTTCCGTTGGTGCCCAAGCGATGTCAAGCATGGCCTCTTGAGAAACCGTGAGAAGGAAAAGAGTGGCAACTTTTCTGCCAACTTGGAGATCACTATATGAATGCCCCACATGCTAAAGACTTACGCACAAAACAATGTGTGCCTTGTGAAGGAGGTGTTCCCAGGTACACGATGCCCCAAGTCGTAGAACAGTTAAAAGAATTCCCTGACTGGCAGGTAGTGGAAAACGGTAGCAGGATTTACCGTCATTGGGTGTTTCATGATTTTTGTTCGGCTTTTAGTTTTATTGGCACTGTAGCCGAATTGGCAGAGCAAGAGCAGCATCACCCCGATTTTCATCTTACGCGATATCGCCATGTGCGAATTGAACTGTATACACACGCGGTCGATGGATTGTCAGAGAATGACTTTATTCTCGCCGCAAAAATTGATGCCGCAGTGCTGAATGAATAAATGAATCGATTCAGCCACCACAGTAGTCAATAGCTCGCGCAATTTCACTTTTTAGATTCTGGCGACTGATGATTCGATCAATGAAGCCATGCTCCAGTAAGAATTCGCTTGTTTGAAATCCTGCAGGAAGTTCAACTCTGATTGTTGCTTTAATTGTCCTTGGTCCAGCAAACCCAATGAGTGCTCTTGGTTCGGCAAATACGAGATCACCAAGAGAGGCAAAGCTGGCGGCGACGCCACCCATCGTTGGGTTTGTTAGTACCGAGATGAACAACCCACCAGACTCCGAATAACGAGCCAGTGCAGCGGATACTTTTGCCATCTGCATGAGGGACAATATTCCTTCATGCATCCGAGCCCCACCACCAGAAGCACTTATTATTATGAGAGGAAGAGATTCAGTAGTGGCGCGTTCAATAAGTCTTGCCAGTCTTTCACCGACGACACTTCCCATGCTACCCATAATAAAGGAAGAGTCGGTAACACCGCAGGCTACGCGTCGTGCCCGAATCATCCCGGTTCCAGTCAGGGCAGCGTCCGATAAGCCAGTTCGCTTTTGTTCAGATACGATTCGTTTGGCGTAAGGTTTTTTATCGCTGAAAGTTAGTGGGTCAGTCGGTAGCAGTCCACCATCCCACTCTTCAAATGTTCCTGGGTCGAAAAGCTGTTCAATTCTTTGCTTTGCTGAAACATACCAATGAAAGCCACATTGAGGGCAGACGTTGAGCATCTCTTCGGCTTCTTTTCGGTATATTGTCGAACGGCATCCATTGCATTTAAGCCATAATCCTTCGGGCACACCTCTTTTGGGACGAGGCCCCGGCATCCGTGGGCCTTCCGTCATTGATGGATGCTGAGAAGAGTCGTGCTGATTTCGGAAAGACTCGGACTCCGGTTTGTGGTCCGTTTGTGTAGATTGCTTCTGCTTCATTCCTGTCTTCCGGGTTGGATTATTTGTTCCAATTTAATTCTGTTTTAAAGGCTGGGCGGAGGGGAACCTCTCGCTATTAGATTACCAATCGTGGTGATTAAGTGGCTACCACGATGGTCAGGTTTCGGGCATCACTTCGATTTTCGTGCCAAATCCTCGAGTTCTCGTAACGCATCTGCATAATCAGTCTGCCTGAGAACAGCGCTACCTGCCACGATGAGGTCAGCTCCAGCATGAGCTACAGAGGTGATGGTTTTGGTCGAAATACCACCATCTACACCAATGTGAAAATCGCGGCCTGTCGAGGTTCGGATTTCCTGGAGCTTTTGTATTTTCTCAATCGCCGATGGTTGGAAGGCTTGTCCACCAAATCCTGGCTCAACGCTCATCACAAGGACTCCAGAGCAGTTATCAAGGAATGGCTCAACGTGTGACACTGGTGTGCCGGGGCTCATAGCGAGGTGAGCCTGAGAGCCAGTAGCTTCAATAGCAGCAAGCGTTTTTTTTGTTTTGGCAAGTCCTTCGATATGAACTGTAACAATATCAGCGCCAGCCCTCGCGTATTGAATCGCTGATTCATCTGGCCGTTCAACCATCATGTGTACTTCTATTGGTACAGTGGCTGCGCGTCGAACAGCCTCAACAACCACCAAACCGTATGTTAGCTGAGGAACAAATAGGCCGTCCATGACATCCAGATGCAGAGCTTTTGCTCCGGCTGCTTCAAGCCGTCCTATTTCATCGTCAAGATGGCCAAAGTCACACAGCAAGAGTGCAGGGAGAATGATAGGCCCATCGGCCGAGAGCCGAGACTCTGTAGAGGAAGATGAAGGATGAAGTGAATCTCTCATTGTAAATTTCCCATCAGATTCATTTCATTGAGTCTACACCATAATGGCATTACAGTTTGATGTGTCGGTGGCCCCCAAGTCCGCCTGACTTGTCCTGCTGATTCCTGCTGGGGGCGGTGCATTGCCAGTAATCCCTACTATTAAACGAATGTCAGCATATCTGGCGTTTTCTGACACACTTATATATTTCAGTTTTGCGAATCCAAGTGGTGGGAAGTAACCTTTGCTTACTGGGAGAATGAATTCCCGAGCATAGAGACTGTCCATTAAAATAAGAGAGAGGCAAGCATGTCTTTGACTCGGCAGAGATTCATTTTATTCGTATGGGTGTTTTCTCTTTACACAAGTACTGTATTTGGTGACGACCCCGTGGGTGTTCTACTCACTGGACCTGAAAAAGCTGCGGTTGGTGATAAGGTCTCATTTGAGGTCGAACTTGTAAACCGCTCTGGTACGCAATTGTCACAGCTTCGTGTCATTGATTATTTTGACAAAGGACTGAGGCATGCCGTTTCATCGAGCCCCATTGAGCAGGCTGGAACAATTGTTCTTGCAGCCGGTACCTCGCGTAGATTGACGTTAGAATTTCAGGTTGTGGAGCTTGGAAGACAATGCCATCGAGTAGAGATACTTGACCAGACAAACAAGGCCTTGGGGAATGGAACCGCATGTGTCGAAGCTGTGCCTCGTAATTCACCAGCTGCTGCTCAGTCAGGAGTAGCCGGTAACCAATCGCCTTCGACGAAGCCACCAATGCAACAGGGGATCGGGTCACTTCCAAATAAGGGCCAGCCAGGCTCAGTGTCTCAGCCACCAGGTTCACCTCTTTTGCCACGCCTTGGAGGTCCGCAACCAAGTTCAACGCCGCCGCAGGCAGGGAATGTTTTGGAGCAGACTGGACCAAAAGGAGAAACCGGACAAGTCGCGGGTTCGGGATTGCCCGCTGCTCAAGATGACAAGACTCCAAAGGAACCGGCCCCAGTACCGATTGGGGAGCCGTCTGGAGTTGGTGAAGCTACAGCAGCCCCAAGCGTTACCATGCCGAACGTCGCGTCACTTTCAACATCACCACCAGTGAGTCCAGCATTTGAAGTTACGCTTGCAGGACCATCTGAATTAAGTGCAGGGGGCGTAGGCGAGTTTGTTGTGACAATCGAGAATGTGGGGACTGCTGCTTCAGGAGAGACATCACTCGAAGTTATGTGGGATCCATTTCTCACACCTTTAGAAGCTTCAGATGGGTATAAGCTGGATCAAAATAAGGCAAATTGGTCCATTCCACCAGTTGCAGTCAATGAGACAATTAGTCGACAAATTAATGTTCGTGGTGTTGCCGGAACCGGTGAAATTGCCCCTCCTTCAAGCATCCGTGCGTGCGTGCGTACGGTATTAAGTGATTTGCCGGGAGGAGCTATGGTTGCTGATGAAAAATGTGTTGTTATCAAGTCCAGTGAACCTCGTCCTCGTTCACCAGAAGAAGCAGGTGTTCGCTTAAGTTTGGCAGATCTTGATGATCCTGTTCGGGTTGGAAGTGGAACCACGCTCGTCTGTACGATATTGAATCGTGGTGATCAGCCAACTGGCTCACTCAAGTTGGTCATACGATTACCTGACCATGCCCGTCTCGTTGGAAATCCAATGCCATCGCGTGTACGTATTGACGGAAGTGAAATCACCTTTGACGGGATTGAAAGTCTTGCCCCGAGTGGGCGATCTACATTTGAGCTTGTCTACAGAATGCCGGCTGGTGAAAGCGGTGAGGCCACCGCTTCAGTTGGAGGTGACAAACTTGATGGAACGCTTGAGACAAGTTGTAAAACAACATTTCTTCCGCTTTAAGCAGTCACGAAAGGCGGTAATCATCGAGACTCGTCGATTTTCAAATACACGCTACAGTATTGAAGACGGTGGATAAGTCATTAAAAACCAGAAAGTAGATATTCGGAATGAGCGGATCTGATTCAATCTCCTCACATTCAACAATTTGTGAGAGAACTAGTGCCACGAGTTCCTTAGAAAACCTTGGAACCCGACACGATATGACAGACTACCGAATAGAACTTGGTGATTCCCGGGAGAGGCTTGTTCGACACCCTATCTACAAACTTGTTGATAGTCCCGAAAGAATGAAAGCATTTATGGAAGCCCATATTTGGGCAGTATGGGACTTTCAAAGCCTTTTGAAAGCTGTGCAGCGGCACTTGTCCTGCGTGACCGTTCCATGGACCCCAACCTCGGATCCAGAGGCACGTCGTCTGATAAATGAGATAGTCCTCGATGAAGAGTCCGACGAATTACCAAACGGTAGCTTTGCCTCGCATTTTGAATTGTATCTCCGAAGTATGGAAGTCGCAGGGGCTGACACAGGCCCAATGAAAAAAGTGATTGAACAAATTCAGGCGGGAGTCAAATTATCCGAGGCTCTCCTTGACCCATCGATTCCCACAGAGTCTCGAGAATTTGTCAATCGATCATTCTCAATAATTAATTCAGGTAGTTCGCATCGGATTGTTGCGGCTTTTACCTACGGACGGGAGGACGTAATCCCGGATATGTTCAGGCAGGTTGTTGGAAGACTTGCTGAATACAGCCCTGAAGTCTGGGGGCAATTTCGGTTCTACCTTGAGCGTCACATTGAACATGACGATGAACATCACGGCCCAGTTTGCCGAAGAATTGTAGCAACAATGTGTGGCAGCGATCCAATCAAATGGGCCGAAGCGTCAGAGGCTGCACGACTTGCTCTTGAGGCAAGAATTAATTTGTGGGATTCGGTTTCAGTTCGGCTGGCTGCTATTTAGGTTCTTACTTTGCTGCAGCCAGTTCAGCTTGCCTTCTCTCTTCTACGACATCCTTCTGTACATTTGCAGGCATTGGCCGATACTTAAAGAACTCCATAGAGAAGACTCCCTGTCCCTGAGTCGCACTACGGAGATCAGTAGAGTAGCCGAACGTCTCGGCGAGAGGCACTTCAGCAATGATTGTGGATGAGTTGCCAACAGTTTCCGTAGACACAATGAGTCCTCTGCGTTTATTCAGTTCGCCAGTCACTGCGCCCTGAAAGTCAGAAGGAACCTCAACCTCGAGTTTCATAATAGGTTCGAGCAAAACAGGCTTTGTTTTCAGGAACGCTTCTCGGAAACCGGTACGTGCGCACAGTTGAAATGCCATGTCGGAAGAGTCAACGTCATGATATGAACCGTCTGCAAGTGTTGCTTTAACGCCTACGATTGGAAAACCTGCAATGGGGCCTTTTTCCATTGACATACGGAAACCCTTCTCTACGGAAGGTATGTATTCACGGGGAATTCGGCCACCGACAACCTTGTTTTCAAATTCAAAATTTTCCTCAGATTCTTCGGGCATAGGTGCAAGATCACCCACAATATGTGCGTACTGTCCTGAGCCACCAGTTTGTTTCTTATGTTTGTAGTCATATTCTGTCGGGCGAGTTGGAGCTTCCCTGTAGCTTACTTTTGGGGCACCAACTTCAACGTCTACCTTGTATTCTCGACGAATCCGTTCAACATAAATGTCGAGGTGTAATTCACCCATTCCGGCAATAAGAGTCTCCCCAGTCTCATCATCAGTAGCGACCTTGAAGGTAGGGTCTTCGCGAGTGAATCGCTGCAGAGCTTTACTAAGCCGATCAAGTCCATCTCGTTTCGTAGGACTAATTGCCATTTTGATTACAGCTTCGGGAACGAACATGCTTTCGAGGGAACAGTATTTGTTTTCAGCTGCGTACGTGTCACCACTTGCCGTATCAACACCCATGACCGCAACAATATCCCCGGCACCGGCAGTATCTATTTCTTCTCGTTTGTCGGAATGCATTCGCACAATACGACTGAATCGTTGTTTCTGCTGAGTCCGCTGGTTGTAGTATCCCTCACCTTTTGCGAGAGTCCCCTGGTAGATTCTCATGAATGTGAGTTGCCCGTATGCGTCGTCAATAATTTTGAACGCCATGGCAACTGCAGGCTTTGAATCATCCGCAGAGAGCTCAAACATTTCCTCAGGATTATCCCATTTCTTTGCGTAGACTGTGCGGTCCAATGGGCTTGGAAGATACCTGTTCACCGCGTCGAGAAGAGGCTGGACGCCTTTGTTTTTATAGGCTGACCCGCAGAAAACAGGGGTAATGCTCTGGCTTTGGACTGCAGTTTTTACAACAGCATGAATTTCATCATCGCTCACGGCTTCTTCTGAGAGAAGTTTTTCCATCAGGCTGTCAGAATACATCGTAAGGCTTTCCAGCATTGCGTGCCGTTGCTCTTGGGCCTTCTCTTTCAGGTCGGCCGGAATGTCTTCTGTTCGGACGTTCTCGCCGTTGTCTCCATCAAAGTAGATTGCTTTCATTGCCACGAGATCAATAACACCCTCAAGCTTGTCTTCTTTTCCGATTGGAATTTGCATCGGGACAGCATCAACTTCGAGTTTGTCACGAAGTTGTTGTACAACTCGGTCGAAATTAGCCCCTGTTCGGTCCATCTTATTGATGAACGCTAATCTCGGAACCTTGTAGCGTTTCATCTGTCGGTCAACAGTCATTGACTGACTCTGAACACCACCAACAGAACATAAGACGAGAACAGCGCCATCAAGAACTCTCAGGCTTCTTTCAACTTCAACGGTAAAGTCCACGTGGCCTGGAGTATCAATCAGATTGATAGGGTGATCATCCCATTCAACACTCGTTGCAGCCGAGGTGATGGTGATGCCGCGTTCTCTTTCCAGATCCATGTGATCCATTGTGGCCCCATCACCGTCACCTTTAACTTCTTGAATACGGTGAATTCGACCAGCGTAGAATAGAATTCGCTCTGAGAGTGTCGTTTTTCCAGAGTCGATGTGAGCAGAGATGCCGATATTGCGGAGTTTGGAAAGATCCATTGCTGTTGGTTTTGCCTCAGAGGGCCTTTTGCGAGGGAAGGGTTGTAGAGTTACCGAGTTGTCTATGGGTATCTTCACCATAACGATTCGGTTGATTTGCCGATATTTATTCGAAGAAACGGAAAATCGGCACTCCGTTCAAGAAGAAATATACTCCGCAACGATCAAACGTGACAGACCGCCCCCACGCAAGCCGCTGATTATTGAAATTAGGTCAAAATGCCGGGAGAATCCGAAGTATGAACTGCCGCGGCCGCCTTGCTCCGACCCCAACGGGATTTTTGCACGTTGGCCACGCATATACATTCGGCATTGCCGCAGAGCGTGCCGCTGGTGAGCTGGTTTTTCGGGTAGACGACTTAGATAGCACTCGGTGTACAGACGAATATATTGCAGCGGCTATCGACGATTTACAGTGGTTGGGGCTTGCCTGGGCTGAGGGTCCTGATTGCGGTGGTGGAGCAGGCCCTTACTTCCAAAGTCAAAGAACAGGCTTGTATCTAGAAGCGTGGCAACACTTGGCTGCAGCAAAAATAATTTATCCAAGCCCACACTCTCGGCGGGATGTGGAAGACGCTGCGTTGGCCCCTCACGCACCTGTTGGGGAAGAACCGCTGTTTCCAAAGAACTTACGGCCAGATGATTGGACAATACCGGCGAACCCAGGGTGTACTCCTTGGCGATTTCGTGTTCCTGACGGGCAGACTATTGAATTTATTGACGAGAACGTTGGTCTCGTCAAACGAATTGCAGGAGTTGATTTTGGCGATTTTGTTGTCTGGAGGCGAGACAATCTTGCTGCATACGAACTTGCCGTTGTTGTAGATGACCACCATATGGGGATTGGTGAAGTCGTTCGGGGAAAGGATCTCCTCACGAGTACCGCGAGGCAAATTCTCTTGTATGAAGCACTTGGCTGGAAACCTCCGCGGTTCTTTCATACGAATCTGGTTGTTGGTCCTGATTCGAAGCGATTAGCCAAACGCACAAGTGGTCTCATGATTCGAGAGTTGCGGAGAAAAGGATTTTCTCCTTCAACTGTGCTGAGCGGATCCGTAGAAGGAACGTTCTTGAAATGAAAAGTGGGCCCCCCGGGACTCGAACCCGGAACAAACGGTTTAAAAGACCGCTACTCTAACCAATTGAGTTAGAGGCCCTGTTTAATTTGCGTACCAAAACAGTGTTGACGGCAACTGATCGCCTTCTACGAGCATAAAATATTCACCGTGAAATGGTATCACAGCGATACACTCCTGATTAGTACTGAACCAAATGATACGCGTTGTTGCAGGAAATGAAACTGCCATGCACCATTAACGGGAATGCCCGAGAGAGGATTTGAACCTCCACCCAGTTGCCTGGACAAGAACCTGAATCTTGCGCGTCTGCCAATTCCGCCACTCGGGCGAGTGACTCGTTTTCAGAACGAAATTCTGAGGTTCATGATGCTACCAGCCACCATTCAAGAGGCAAGAGACGATGTCCTTGTTCGAATGCGATGTGGCACGACTTTACTCCGGAAAGAGCCGTGTCGAGAGATATCGTTCGCCAAGGTCAGGCAGGACAACCACAACCATTTTCCCAGCATTCTCAGGTCGTTTTGCAACCTCAAGGGCGCCCCATGCAGCGGCACCACAACTGATGCCACACATCAAACCCTCGCGTTTTGCAAGTTGTCGAGCAGTTTCCATGGCATCTTCGTCGTCGACTTTAACGACCTCGTCAATAATGTCGAGGTTGAGAATGTCTGGTATGAACCCAGCACCAATGCCCTGGATCATATGTTTTCCTGGCTTAATCACCTCACCGGCCAATTCCTGTGAGATGACGGGACTATTGAGAGGTTCGACAGCAACAACACGTATTGCAGGGTTCTTTGCCTTGAGCGCTTCGCCACAGCCAGTAATGGTTCCACCGGTACCAACCCCACACACGATGATGTCAACTTGACCATCTGTGTCGGCCCAAATTTCTTCAGCGGTTGTTTTTCGATGAACATCTGGGTTGGCAGGATTTTTAAATTGTTGAGGCATAAAGAATTGACTGCTTGAACTTGTGATATCTTCTGCCTGTCGAACGGCACCTGGCATGCCTTCCGCAGCCGGCGTCAGGACGAGTTCGGCTCCGAGCGCTTTGAGCATCCGACGACGTTCAAGGCTCATGCTCTCAGGCATGGTGACACGGAGTTTGTAGCCACGAGCTGCACACACATAGGCAAGCCCAATGCCTGTGTTGCCACTTGTCGGCTCAATCACAACTGTGTCTGGATCAAGTTTCCCGTCGTGTTCAGCAGCATCAATCATCGCGCAGGCGATTCGGTCTTTCACACTCCAGAGTGGATTCATATTCTCAATTTTTGCAATGACAGATGCCTTGCTGTTCTCAGTCACTCTCTGCAGGCGTACCAGAGGCGTACGGCCAATGCATTGCGTAATATCATCCCGAATTCCCATGGGTGTGATTGCTGAACTCATCAAAAGTCCTCCTGCTTGCGAAATCCATTGAATCATTATTATCGGCAAGTTCGTCCATTAAGTGTGAAAAATTACTTTTTTCGTGTGAATATCTGACTTTTTTGCCCAAAAATCGCATGAAACCGTGGGGATTGTGCTTGATCTGGACAGGCCAGACACCCTACCTTCCCAGTTCGTTGAATGAAGGGTGAGTCTCTCACCGAGGTATCTGCAGATAGGAGGGCAACAAAATGCAACGTTTATTGTGCGTAACGTTACCGTCGCGGGCTCGGGAATCGATTCAGCGGGTTGTTCTCCTGCCTCTGCTGTCAGTCTGCTGCCTTGTTCACGTATGTGCCATCGAACCGTCTGCTGATGTACCTGCGGCGAAACCGGCAGCAATTGTGAATGGCACAAATATAAGTGATGCGGAGTTAGCTGACGCTTGTCTGGCAAGATACGGATCGCTCGTTGTTGGTGCACTCATTAATAAAGTAATTATTGAGCAAGCATGTGAACTTCATGGTGTCGTTGTGACAACTGCTGATGTAGATAATGAGATCAATGAGATGTCACGCAGGTTTAATGTGCCACGGGACAAATGGATTGCACTGATTCAACGAGAACGTGGTGTTACTGAAAAACAATATCGCGAAGACATCGTCTGGCCAATGATTGCACTGAGGCGTCTCGCTAAAGGAAGCCTGGAACCAACAGACGAGCAGTTACAAAAACAATTCCAGAATCAATATGGCCCTACAGTCAAGGCGCGGATAGTCGTGCTTGGTAGCCGAAAAGATGCAGAAGAAACACGAGCCGAAGTTCTTCGTGACCCTGATTCATTTGGGCATGTAGCGCGGGAAAAGTCTGTTGATATTGGCAGTGCAAGTGTCGGCGGTTGGGTCCAGCCCATCCGACATTTTTCTGGCTCTGCTGAGTTTGAGACGGCTGCCTTTGCACTTTCTGAAGGAAAGATATCTGAAGTCGTTCAGGTTGCGGATCAATTTATTATCATTAAATGTGAAGGGCATCTGCCGGCTTCAGATGTCAAGTTTTCTGATGTACGCCCTCGTCTCGCAGAAGTTTTCCGCGAAAAGCAGTCACGTGTGCTTTCCAGCAAAATTTTTGGAGAACTTCAGGCAAAGGCCGCTATTGAGAACACTCTGAACAGTTCAGAGAAAAGGCTCTCGGCGCCTAATTTGGCGGCACGTGTCAACGGCCAGCCAATTACAATCAGTGAAGTTCGTACTGTCTGCGTTGAACGGTATGGCGAAGATGTTCTGCAAGCCTTGCTCACGGGTGTTCTTCTGAATCAGGCACTCTCTCGGCAGGAACTTGTAGTGAGTCAAGAAGATGTTGAACGTGAGGTGGCACGAGCAGCAGAATCAATGGGTTTTCAGACACCTGAAGGAAAGCCCGATGTCTCTACTTGGCTGGAACAAATATCAAAGGAGAACAAGCAGTCCATCGAGTTCTATCTCACCGATATCGTGCGGCCCACTGTCGCTTTGAAAAAGCTTGTAGGCCCCGTGCCTGTGACCCAGGATGATCTTGATAAAGCCTTTACAGCAACCTTTGGTCCTCGGGTTCGATGTAGAGCAGTAGTGCTCGACAATCAACGGCGGGCGCAGGAGGTATGGCAGATAGCGAGGCAGAATCCCACAGCGGAGGTCATTGGGAACTTGGCCGAGCAATACTCAGTTGATCCAACAAGTAAGGCTTTGCGAGGAGAGGTACCACCCATTCAAAAACACAGTGGACAGCCCGCTTTGGAGCGAGAAGCATTTGCGTTAAACGCTGGTGAACTGTCCGGCATTATTCAGATAGCCGATCGATTCATGATCCTGCTGTGTGAAGGGTACACAAAACCGGTGGAGGTGACGTTCGATGAGGTTCGTGACGAGTTGCATCGAGACATATTCGAGAAAAAGCAGCGAATTGAGATGGCGAGATTCTTCACCCATCTCCGAGAATCTGCCTCTATCGATAATTTTCTTGCAGGCACAAGCCAGTCACCGAAATCAAACCTCCCACAGAATCTTCCGGCAGCTAGTAAGATGCCGCCCTCAACAATCACTCAGCGTGAAACTAATGAACTATCAAAGCCCCGTGCAAAGCCCCGTGCTGGGAGTCGAGCGGTAGGAAACTCATCTCGCGCCGTGTCGCCAGCGTCTTTCGACGAACCGTTGGTGAAATGAGTTCTCTGCCTTTGTAGGGTGGTCTTGGACTACTGGCACCCACAAAAAAATAACAGCATATGTGGCGAAGGTTCAGTGCTTTAAAAACACCATTTTTTCTGGAGCCGCTGGCCAAGACTCCCGCAGAACAGTGTTCAGCGATAAACTACTGAAGTGGTTGTCGGTAGACTACAAGGCGTTGTGGAGTCAAAGTCGACTGAGTTCGAATAAGAAAAGGGTAGAGGAGGAGCATTTGCACATTCAGGCTGCATCACGCATAGAGCAACTTCCGCCGTACCTCTTCGCGCGGATTAATAAACTGACCTACGAGAAACGTCGTAGCGGGTGTGATGTCATCGATATGAGCATGGGGAATCCGTCAGACCCCCCTGCGCAATTTATTATCGACAAGCTTGCTGAGGCAGCCAGCGATACACGGAACCATGGTTATGCTCCAGCAACTGGCGTCGTGAGTTTGCGGAGAGAAGTTGCTTCTCGATATCTACGCAAATGGGGTGTACGACTTGACCCAGAGACGGAGGTGCTTGGTACGCTCGGTTCAAAAGAAGGGTTTGGCCACCTCTGTTTGGCGATGATCGATCCAGGTGACGATGTTATCGTTCCTGCCCCATCCTACCCAGCCCATGTCTATGCCGTAGCGCTGGCCTCGGGGAATCCAATTGCCATCGACACAACTAAACCAGACAAGTTTTTGTCAGAAATATCAGTACGCTGTGGAAGCAAGGCTGGGCCGCCGAAAGTACTTGTTATTAATTTCCCGCATAACCCGACAACGACAGTTGTAGAGAAAGAGTTCTACGAAGACGTCATCTCAGTAGCGGAACAATACGACTTTCCTATTATTTCCGACTTGGCATATTCAGATGTGGTTTTTGATGGATACGAAACACCAAGCATCTTGGCAGTAAAGGGTGCGAAGGAACGTGCCGTTGAGTTCACCACGATGAGCAAAGGGTACAGCATGGCTGGCTGGCGAGTTGGGTTTTGTGCTGGCAATGCCGACATTATCAAAGCGTTGGGGACCGTAAAAACATATTACGATTACGGAATGTTTCGTCCGATTCAGATCGCAGCAATAGTAGCGCTACGTAATGGAGAAGCTGATGTCGCTAATCAATCGCAAATCTACCAGCGTCGCCGTGATGTGCTTTGTGAAGGGTTGGGCCGTATTGGTTGGCACGTGGCGGTTCCCAAGGCCAGCATGTTTGTGTGGGCCAAAATTCCTGAGCCATTTGCGAGCCAAATGAATAGCATGGACTTCGCCGCAAAACTTCTGGAAGAGGCCGACGTGGCTGTGAGCCCCGGCGCTGGTTTCGGTCCTGCTGGCGAGGGTTTTCTGCGGATGGCCTTGATTGAAAATGAAAATCGAATCAGGCAAGCTGTGAAGCAGATTGGTCGTGCGATTGGGGCAGAGTTACGGTCGTGTGAAAAAGAAGTGCCAGCGGAATAAGCAACCCCACGGCAAAGCTTGGTTCGCCATGGGGTTGCGTTGTTATTCACCCAGTATGAGTTGTCTAAACTTAAAAACAGCGTTTACCCTATTTCAGGTAACATTGCTTCTGCCTCTGCAGCCTTTCGCAACTTCTCCAAAGCTTTGGCTTCAATTTGTCGAACACGTTCCTTTGTGACTCCAAGAGCTGATCCTACATCTTTGAGAGTCTGAGGATCATGTTCATGATTCAGTCCATATCGACGAACAATGATTGTTTGTTCTCTTTGGTCGAGCCGGTCGAGAAATTTTTCAACCTGATGAAGCCTGTCGGACTCAGCCATCCTTCGATAGGACTCATCGGTGCTTTCATCAGCTGTAGCATGCAGCAACTCAATATCAGCCGCACGAAAACGGTCCCGTGCTTTATGTTCATTCGGAATCGTACGGGCATAGTTTTTCATAATCGCCCAGGATGCATAGGTACTAAATTTATTTCCACGGGCGTAGTCAAACTTTTCAACTGCCCGCATTAATGACATATTGCCATCACTCACAAGGTCAAAAAAGCTGTCCGAAGCTGACACACGTCGCTTTGCAATTGAGACAACAAGCCGAAGATTCGATCGTACAATCTTGTTTTTCAGCTCAACGATCTCCTGGTAGAGAAGCTCAATCTGATCCATCAATCGTCCACTTGGACGCTCTGGCTGCAACTGCTCTCGCAGAAGTGCTGCCTTGTATTTTAGGTAATTGAACTTTCTAAATAACCAGACTTCTTGCTCCCGTGTGAGTAAAGGCACTTCGTAAAGGCTTGCAAGATATGCAGGCAATCCTGTTGGTCGGCGAACGCGTTTGGGAGCATCTGCGTTCTCTGGAAATGGCTGAAAAACAACTTTCTCGGCGCTTTTCCTGGCAAAGAGGGCATTTGGCATGTAGTCAATTGGTAGTTGGGAAATTGCCGTAGCCCGTTGAGCGAGAACAATACGATAGATACTCGCTCGACTTCTATGGTATCGACGGGCAATTGACTCGACAGATTCTCCCTGCTGGTAATGGCGGAAAATACGTGCACAACTTTCAGGCCGTAATTTGCCATCGGCGTTTGGGAAGACTGCTGATCCAGGGTGTTCTTGATCGTATCGTTTAATCGTATATCGAATTGTTTCCACGCTTCGATTGAGACGATTTGCTATGCGTCGGTGCACATCAGCTGGACAGGCACCTGCAGATGCAAGACGACGAGCCCACCCAATGAGTTTGTCATGTTCGTCACCGCTTAACTGACTAAATCGACTCCCTCTCCGAATTCTTGCTGGGTTCTCGTGGACAAATCGATCAACAGCACTGGTAAGAAAGCCAACACGTTTGCGTCCATTAATTACAACGCGTTGGGCAACAAGCCCATGATCTCGCCAGCGAGATATAGTCTTTGTTGAAACATTAAATTGTTGCGCAAGATCTTCGATCGACAGGACTTCCTCATCCGGAGAGATGTGGCCGCCTGTGTGTGAGGGCTGTGACCCACCAGCGCATGTGTTGTCGTCGTGTATACGAATAAAAGAATATGTTTCGTCTTTAAAGATGTTTGAACGCATGAAACTCCTCCATGGTGGAGATGCTCTGTGCTTCTAGATTCATTGACAACAGCGTGAACTCACCCCTACGCTCATTCACGATATCACCAATGGACTCGAAGCAACTTTGCATCACCAAAACAGGCAATGAAACCAATCTTGCGCCCACGCTTTGGAATCGACCCTGATCCCGACCACACCTTGTTTGCGGACGCCTTATTTATACGTCGCAACAAGACAGATGGTTTGCTGAAACGTCAAATAATTTAGGAAATCAAGAAAAATTCAGATTATGCCAGTGAAACAGGCTCTTGAATTCGGGCGTAAGTCATTGCCCACAGGCAACTTATAGTTTTCTTCCGTCTTGCAGAGCGTTTTCAGTCAAAATATTCATTTTTCGGTATCTGGCTAAAATGCAGGGTTTTTGTCAACAGGACACTTAGTTTCCAGTGACATCCTAGTTGTCTCTTTCGAATGTGTCCAGCGGGACTGGCTCAGGGTGCTTTCAAAAAATTCGCGAGTCTCTTGGATTGATGAAGCCATTTGATCTCCAGTAGCTCAGCAGGCTTCCCAATACGCAGTCTGGTTCGGGTTCGTTGCAGAGATCAACTACCGGAAGCCGATTTGCTACAGAAGGAGCAGCTTTCTGCTGGTTGACGGAATCTAGCATTTTATGAGTCAGTGTCTGAAGGGGCAGCGTATGGGTGATTTTCCTCGACAACTTTCACGACTGACACACATTTTTCTTCTTATCCTTTTTGGGCTTTCTGAATCTGTTTATTTTCATTCAAGCCAGGTTTTGGCGGACGAACAGGAGGTGTCCCACGATACGTCCTCAACCTTCGAGATTGAGCTTTCAGTCCGCGGAAAACTGAAGTTTCCTGCAGGAAGAGATCTGCGATCTGACTCATTAGAAATTATCGAACAACCCGTTCATGCTCATTCGAATCTCAGCTATCAACAGAATGCATGCTTTGAAGGGTCCGGGCAGAATTCCATAGTTATAAGACGCTACAACCACGCGGTTGCAAAAGCTGTTATTGGTGAGGATTGTGTCAACACGCAACTTCCCCGGAACGAAGGCACTATTCATGTGTGTAGAGATGATAAGGGCCTCAACTTTTGGTTTCGCGAAGGGTTTTTGACGCAGCCCGAAGTCGATTTGCTGACAGTAGCATTTGACCCCTTCTACCTGAGTGCATTAGTGCCACCACGCAATCAGACTCATGGAGCTCAATGGGAGCTTAATCAGGCTGTTACGGCAGATTTGCTCTGTATTGATACGGTTCATTCTGGTGGCCTGAAGGCGACGATAAAGGAACGCACTGCTAAGGGTACGGCAGTGCAACTTCAGGGGGAGATTGAAGGTGCAATCAACGGAGCCCCCACATCGATTACAGTCGAGGGGAATTATGACTGGGCCACAAGAGATAATTCAGCAGGTAATGTGTCGATGCTTCATGTTGTGATTAAAGAATCCCGGGACGTGACTTATATCGCCCCTGGTATTGACGTTGAGGCAGTCATCGAAATGTCCTGTCGTTCTCAGAAGATGTCTCGCCCACGAGTTGTCACTGCTAGCTCGAGTGGTGTTGTCTCGAGATACAGTAGGTCGCGGCGGGGGCCGGGGAAGCCCGGGTTTCGCTGGGCGTGTGATCCTTACGATCGATATGACGTTGTCTATGAAAAGAACTGGAAAATAATAGAAGAGGGCGGTGAATATCTCATGATGCGGTTCGTAGACCAAGGCGCACTGGTTGGCCAAGTAACGCTGACCCCACTGCCTCCGCAATCAGAGGTTCTCACGCTTTCGGATTTCGAAAATGACATAGAGGAAACTCTTGGTGAGCAATTCGGGCATCTTGTATCCGCGTCAACGTTTAGTCGCGATGATGGAACAACGATCATGCGGGTTGCATCTGTTGGTGAGGCTGACAATTTGCCTTTTCATTGGATTCATTACCATCTGAGAACAGTTGGCGGCCGAAGGCTCAGCATTGCTTTTGTCGTCGAATCACGCCATTTAGCACGGTTTTCTGGGGCAGATCGGCAATATGTTGATGGGGTTGATCTCACGCTTGAATAGGTTTTCTTGCAGGAAGACCTCCCAGGCTTCGATTCATAGGGGCACCGCTTGACTACCCCCTGTCTATGCTGGAATACTAGGGGTCTTCGGTTGGAACCCTTGGCCCGAATATTACTTGCCAGGCTCGGAGTCGCTGCATTGCATCGCTGGTTCCTGAATGTACAAGGAAAGGAGCTGTGCCGTGGTGTAAGGTGCGTGGGAATGTCCAGCCCGCCAGGCAACAGCCATCATGGGTTTGGAGTTTTTGGCCATCGAGAAACAGCAACGCATCAATGAACAAATCCGGATTTCACCGGTCCGTGTGATATCTGCAGACGGAGCTCAACTGGGAATTATTCCAACTGATGATGCGTTGTCCGAGGCACGGACGGCGGGTCTGGATTTAGTTGAAGTAGCCCCTAATGAACGTCCGCCCGTATGCAGGATCATGGACTATGGAAAGTTTAAATACCAACAAAAGAAAAAGCTGCATAAGACTCACGTTCATCAAACAAAACTCAAGGAGATTCGGTTACGCCCAAAGACGGGTGAACATGATATTGAATTTAAAATAAATAAGGCTCGGACTTTCTTGGGTCATAAAGATAAGGTTACCGTTTCAGTAATTTTCCGTGGTCGAGAAATGGCTCATATTGATGAGGGTCAGAGAATTATGCGGCATGTCATCGAACAACTTGAAGAGATTGGTAAAGTAGAATCACCACCCCAACAGACTGGACGCAGGCTTATCTGTACGATAGCCCCGAAGTAAGCATTCATGTTTTCCACTGATAGCAATTGATTGGCTGTTTCAGTGGACGGTACAATCAACCACAATACGAAGTAGAAGTAAGAGAATAGACGCTATGCCAAAGCAGAAAACACACAAAGGAACGAAGAAAAGATTTCGAGTGACAGCGAAGGGAAAGGTGAAGCACCGTCGTAGTGGAACGAGTCATCTTCAGGTTCGTGTGTCAGCGAAAAGAAAACGAAATCTTCGTGGTACCGGTGTTTTGGATAAGTCTGACACCCCAAATATTGTTGAGGCACTTGCTTCAAATAGCTACTGACATTCCTGTAAGGTCGTCTCGTACAGTTTCTAACCTTTACGAGATGCTGATTCCCGAAATAAAGAGATTGCGAAAGTCGAGAAGGTTTTTCCATGCGAACTAAAAATGCGGTCCCACGGTTGCGAGCCAAGCGGAGATTACTGAAGCGAGTGAAGGGGTCAGTTGGCGGCCGTCGGCGTCTATTGCGTACTGCAAAAGAGTCGATAATTCGAGCAGGAGTGTTCGCCAAGCGAGACCGTCGTCGTCGGAAACGAGATTTCCGACGCCTTTGGATTATTAGGATCAATGCAGCGTGCCGTGAGCGTGGTTTACGGTACAGCCAATTTATTGCTGGTCTCGAAAAAATTGGTTGTGAACTCGATCGCAAAACGTTGTCCGAAATGGCAGTGCTTGATCCAACCGGATTTGATGTTGTTGTAAGTCAGGTCCGAGAGGGTCTCGGTTTGCCGGAAGCGGTTGTCGCGTAGTCCTCGTTTCTGCTGTATGAAGTTCCTCGCTACGGTTTGCCGCTCGTGACAAATCTCAATCTCGATGCTTTTGTCGCCGACCTTGAGGAATTGCGCTCTGAGGCAGAAAGAGCCCTCGTAGATGCAGTTGATATGCAAGGCCTTGAAGCTGCGCGTGTCGTTTTTCTAGGGGCTAAAAATGGACGACTGAAGGCAGTTCAGAAAGGGCTTGGCAAACTCGACCGTGAAGACAAGCCAGTAGGTGGTCAGCAGTTTAATGCTGTGAAAAAGTCGGTCGAAGCATTATTCCTTCAGGCCTCTCAGCGAGTTGAGTCACTATCAAAGAATACGAAGGGTGTTGAGCCGGTCGATGTGACCTTGCCAGGAAACCCTGTTCGCTTTGGTCGTGTGCACCCAATTACTCAGACGATCCGCCGGGTCTCCTCAATCATGGCCAACCTCGGATTTGAGGCTGTGGATGGTCCTGAAGTTGAGGACCAATGGCACAACTTTGAGGCACTGGCAATTCCGGATGAGCATCCCGCTCGCGACCCGCTTGATAATTTCTACATTGCCGTAGCAAATGCTGATCGGCCGCTTCTTTTGCGTTCCCAGACGAGTACTGTACAGATACGCGTCATGGAGCAACGGAAGCCACCGCTTCGAATAGTTTCGCTGGGTCGTGTCTATCGACCGGATACAGCTGACGCAACACATTACCCTATGTTCCATCAAGTTGAAGGTCTTCTTGTTGAGCCTGGTACGACGATGGCTCATTTAAAAAGTGTGCTTCGGTCCTTTGCTTCAAGTTTTCTTGGTGGTGATGTGCGAGTCCGGTTCCGGCCTTCTTTCTTCCCTTTCACTGAGCCAAGTGTTGAGGTTGATATGGAGTGGAATGGCCGCTGGATCGAAATGGGTGGAGCAGGTATGGTCGATCCATCGGTTCTGCAATCCGTCGGCTACGATCCAGATGAGGTTTGTGGATTTGCCTTTGGCTTAGGTGTAGAGCGAATTGCTGCTAGGCGTTTTGGCGTGGCTGATATTCGTGATTTTTATCGAAACGATATTCGGTTTCTTGAGCAGTTTCATGATCGGGGGCAGGCATGATCGTGTCCTTAGATTGGCTTGCTGAATATGTTGATCTGCCAGAGGTTGATGCTTTGACGGAGCGACTTCTTCTATCAGGACTGAATCATGAGTCAACAAAGATGCTTCATGAGGACACAGCCGTTGATCTCGAAGTGACAAGCAATCGTCCAGATTGTCTTGGTCACATAGGGGTGGCACGAGAAGTTTCCGTTTTGTTCCAACGTCCCTTGAAGATTCCAGTGGCTTCTATTACGAGCGGAGAGGCATCCCAGTCTTTTTCGGTGGCAATCGAATCAAAAGATATGTGCCCCTTCTATTCGGCACGACTTATCCGAGGGGTCGCCGTAGGCCCAAGCCCTGACTGGCTCGTCCATCGCCTTGAGGCCGTGGGTGTTGCGAGCGTGAATAACGTTGTCGATGTCACAAATTACGTCATGCTTGAGTGCGGCCAGCCTTTACATGCCTTTGATCTTAATAGGTTGAATGGTGAAAAAATCATTGTTCGGCGGGCGACGGAAGGTGAATCATTTGTTGCAATCAACCACAAGGAGTACAAGCTGACAGCCGAGATGTGTGTCATCTCAGATGCAAAGCAGCCTGTGGCCATTGCAGGAGTGATGGGAGGTGCTGAGACCGAAATCTCACTCGAAACAACAGATGTGTTAATTGAGTCCGCCCAGTTTGCTCCGTTACCAGTACGGTCTGCTGCGCGTGCGTTGGTTTTGGGAAGTCCTTCGTCATATCGATTTGAACGTGGCCCCGACCCAGCTGCTGTGGAATGGGCGAGTTGCAGGGCAGTCGAACTCATTCTTGATCTTGCGGGTGGGACTTGTATTGCCCCCGCGATTAAGGCGGGAAGCCTCAGCTCCAGCCAGGCTACTATCGATTTACGTATTCATCGTGTGGAACAGGTTCTGGGTGTCTCAATATCTGGTCAGAGACAACGGGAGATCCTTCAGTCTCTTGGCTTTGTTGAACAGGAATCAGCGTCTGATGCCACACGTTGGCTTGCTCCAACGTGGCGACGTGACTGTACACGTGAAATCGATCTCGTTGAGGAAGTTGCTCGCATTGAAGGGTATGACTGTGTGCCCGAGGATATTCCGATATCGGCTGTTCCTGTGCAGCGTTCACCGCGTGAACGTATGGTACGGGTGGTTAGTGAGTCTTGTGTAGCTGCTGGGTTTTGTGAAGCAATGACGCGTAGTGTTGTTGGTGACAGATTTGAGGAATTCAGCAGTCCTTGGGGAGATGTCCCTGCAATGGTGTGCCGTCCGCCCTTGGTTCAAGGTGCAGATAGACTTCGTCGCACCTTACTTCCTAGCTTGCTGGAAGCGAGGGCAAGCAGTCTCAGTTCAGGGTCTTCTCATGGTGATCTGTACGAGATAGCCCACGTTTATGTTCGCCGTGACGGCGAGTCGTCAGAAGGCGCGCCGCCGATAGAAGAACCTTTGTTGCTTACTCTGGTAACAGGGGGCGACTTTTTTCAGGGGAAAGGTTTTGCTGCCGCAATTCTCGATCGCTTGGGGATCTACGAATGGTCGGCTGAAGAGAGCCCCAAAGCGCATGCAGGTGTTGAGTACGGGGTTACATACCGCCCGTTTGAATCAGCAGCAATGACTGCAGGTCGTTCTGCTGAGATTTTGTTTCATGCTCTAGGTGAGAAGAGTCGTCGGATCGGTGTAATTGGTGAGTTTTCAGAAGACGTTATGAAAATGTGCGGGTGCGATAGAAATTCGGTTGGAATCGAACTCCGGCTTGATGGACTTGAGTTCACTACGAAGTACGAACCAAAACTTTTGGCTCCGAGCAGTTTTCCATCAATTGATCGTGACATGAATCTTGTAGTGGATGAAGCAATTTCATGGGCGTCAATTCGTGCGGCGATTGAATCAACGCAATGCGATGCATTAGAAAGTGTCCGCCTTGGTGAAATCTGGCGGGATGCTGATCGTCTTGGAGAGGGTAAGAAAAGTGTGGTTGTATCAATACGACTTAGGAGTTCCAAGGAAACGCTGTCTGCTGAACAGGCCAACTCTTTTGTCGAAGCGATGGTACGTTCCTGCCAGGACCATGTCGGTGCAGCTCTTCGAGGATAAGGGACCAAGAGCAGCTGGCTGGTGAGTCTGATGAAACACGGCTCAACACTACGTGCTTCGTACTACTGTCTTTGGTTTGGTATGAATCGCCGGGTTCTGTGATGAATCAAAAATGTACAAAATAGAACACAGTATATCTCGTGATCTTGGATACGTTGTTGTTTGGTGGTACGGCGTGACGTAGATGAAACAGTTCAACAGGATTGAATCAAACGGTCCTAGAAGTCAGAGAATTGTTCAAACTCATCATAGGGACGGTGCTCAAGGTTTACGAATCGTGTGTAGTCGTGTTGCCAAAGAAGTTTTATGTCACCAATTGGGCCATTTCGTTGTTTGGCCACAATTATTTCAGCTTCACCCTTTACGCGTTCACGGTCTTCATCAGTTGTCTGATAATACTCTTCTCGGTGAACAAACATGACAACATCAGCGTCCTGCTCAATCGCACCAGATTCGCGCAGGTGATTTAACCTTGGTCGGTTATCTCGTGATACTTCAGCCTGTCGATTTAACTGAGCAAGGCAGAGAATTGGAATATCAAGTTCTCGAGACATGGTCTTTAATCGTCTTGCGATACGCGCCACTTGTTCTTGACGTGGGTCCCGTGGATTGTCTGGTTCGATGAGCTGTAAATAGTCAATGACAATGATTGAAAGTCCTTGCTTTCGCTTGAGTCGACGGGCTACAGCAGCAATTTCTGTCAGGGTTCGGCCAGGCGTATCATCAATGTACAGCGGAGCAGAACTTATTTCTGAGGATTTTTGTACAAGGCGGCGTCTGTCTTCCTGCGAAATAGTTCCATTACGCAGTCGATGTCCATTTACCTGTGCAGCGGAGCAGAGAAGTCGATCTGCCAGTTCGAGACTTGCCATTTCAAGGCTTACGAACAAAACAGGCTGGTGGCTATTGATTGAAATATGCTCAGCAATGTTCATGGCAAGCGCAGTTTTTCCCATACTGGGTCGAGCAGCCAATATAATGAGCTCAGAGTTGTGCAGTCCTCCGCAGAGAGTGTCGAGATCAGTGAAGCCGGTTTCGACGCCACCAAGGGCATGCTCGTGTTTCATACGAGCGTCCATACGCACCATCACGTCTTCAAGAACAGCCTGGATAGGCTTCGCTTCAGCTGAGCTGCGCTGTTCGAGTATCGAGAAAATCTTTTCTTCAGCCTGCGAAAGGAGTTCTCGTGGCTCATCATACGCATCATACGCATCCCGAAGAATGTCGGTACTTGCATCAATAAGTGACCGGAGCATTGACTTGTCGCGGATGATATTTGCATAGTGCGAGGCGTGAGCTGCATGGGGGACCGAGCTAATGAGTTCTGCAATTGCAGCAGCTCCTCCAACCGCATCAAGATCGCCCTTTGTCCGTAATCGTTCCAATAATATTGTCGCATCAATGCGCTTGCCGCCGTCATGCAGTTCAAGAAGATGGCGAAAAATTGTTTGATGCGCTTCGTCGGAAAAATCTTCCGACCGTACAGACAACGCGACGTCATCACAGACATCAGGCTTGAGAAGTATGCTACCGAGGACGTTTTTTTCGGCTTCAATGTTTCCCGGTCGACCAAGTCTGCCAATTTGGGCGACGTTCTGCTCGTCTTGGCCAGGCTGTTGTTTTTTGAAACGCTGGCCATTTCGGCCCGTTTTTTTTGGTCCGGCCATATTCTGAACGGACTGTGTCGCATTTCCCCGAGAATCGCCCATTCAGAAGTCCTCTATTCCATTTGAGACTTTTTAGTGTGATAAAACACTGCAGTTTCTGCTCGTTCAGTCTGGCTTGTATTCTCTGGACATCTCAGTTGCAGGCAATTTGGTAGCAGAGGTGCTGCAGACCCATTCATCGAGACATGCATTCGAACACGGAGTCTCTGCCGGGCCTGATACCGACTTATTTTTCCTCACTACTCGCTGGTACAACCCAAACCTTGAGATCACCCTCGACTTCACTCGCAAGGCGCACTTTGACCGTATACAGCCCAACCTCTTTGAGTGGACCCTGCAAAATAATTTGATCTGGAGGAACAACAAGGTCCTGCTGTTTAAGGGATCGTGAAATCTCCGGTGCTCCAACTGATCCGTACAGATGACCTTCATCATTCGCATTTGACTCAATGGTGACACTTGTCCGGACTAATTCTTCGAGCAATCCACGAAGCCCAGCAAGTCTTTCACGGGCAATGGTTGCCAGTTTTGCCTTGTGTTTTTCAACCATTCTTTTGTGGTGTTCGGTGGCGACCGTTGCAAGTCCTTGAGGTAACAGGTAGTTGCTCGCATATCCAGGACGTACTTCGACCACTTCACCCTGTTTGCCAAGGTGTTCGACATTCTGGATAAGAAGCAGTTCAATTCCTCCTCGTTCCCCTTTGGGAAGACGTTTATGCCGTTGATGTCTGGGTTTTTTGGTTGTCGTGGTGGCCATATGTAGATCCTTCGTAAATTAAATTGTTAAGTGATTTGTGGGTTGTCCGAAAAGGGTTTAGAAAGGAATGTCGTCTTCGGTTCCGCCTGCGGCACTGGCAGCACCAAAACCGCCTCCTGCATCATACCCTCCCGACTGATCCTTCTCGTTTGGGCTGTTGCTGTTTTGATTTCCTTGATTACGGCCACCTGCTTGACTTCCCTCTGAACGATTGCCTCCGCGTGATCCAATGAGATGCATCCGATCGCCAACAACACG
This sequence comes from Pirellulales bacterium, assembly GCA_016776925.1. Classification (GTDB taxonomy): domain Bacteria; phylum Planctomycetota; class Planctomycetia; order Pirellulales; family UBA1268; genus UBA1268. The sequence continues at coordinate 48,345 of JADHSL010000012.1, forward strand.
GAGCTTTGAGTTTTTCTTTCCGTCTTTTTCCCACATATCGAGTTTCAATCGTCCCTCGATTAGAAGCGGTGCTCCCTTCGTGACGTATTCGCCCGCAATCTCAGCAGTACGGCCCCATAGCGTAATGTCAACAAATGTCGTTTCTTCAACCCACTCGCCAGATGAAGATTTACGCCGATCATTGATCGCAAGACCGATTTCAGTGACTGCTGAACCGTTTGAAATATACCGAAGCTCTGGGTCACGGGTTACGTTTCCCATGAGAAATACCCGGTTCATGCTACTCGCCATGGCGATCTCCCTTTTTTCTTTGTCCGCAAAATAATCAGTACGTGCAACGACATATCTCACCTAATGCCGAAGACACCCCTGATAATGAACAGATGTTCAGTTTCCGTCAAGCCCTGCAGCAGGTGCTCCTTCATGGTGACTTATTTGCCGGCAGTTGTTTGTGCTGGTTTCGTGCTGCTGTTCCCGGCTTGTGCATGCTGGATAAGTGGCTCGGCCAAACGGGAGTCGATTTTCAAAATCAGTCGTCGCAACACATTTTCGTTTAATTCACATTGTCGTTCAAAAGCAGCAAGATTTGGTCCATCTATACTGAAATAAATGAGCCAATAAGAGCCCTTACGCTGACCATTGATCGGATAAGCGAGTTTTCTTTCGTCCCAGAGTTGAGACACAAGAACCGTTCCCCCGTGCTCGGTCACTAGGTCGTTGAGTTGGCCTGTAACAGTGTCGGGGTCACGAGAATACTTCGTCGAATCCAGGATAAACATCCCTTCGTAAACAGTCATTTTAAATTGTCCTTCCGTTTTATTTTTAAAAAAGTCTTTTTTGTGTAGTGCTGTTTGTCAGTTGTACCGATTCATGGAGGCTTCTATCCCAATAGTTACCCAAGATTCGGCAGCATCGGCAGCCCGTTGAATTGTCTCGTCGAGGTCTCCCTGTTCATACTTGGAAAATTTCCCGAGTACAAAGGAAGGTGGATCCTGCTGTTTTGGAACTGGTCCGATGCCCACTCGGAGCCTTGGTATCGTTGTGCTTGAAAGACGTGTGATAGTGTCCGCTAGGCCCTTCTGGCCGCCCGCAGATCCACTCGGTCGCATCCGAATAGTTTTGAGCGGCAGTTGGAAGTCATCACAGATCACAAGAATGTCCGTTAGGTCTAGTTTGTAAAAATCACGAGCGGCGAGCACGCTGCCTCCGCTTAAATTCATCCATGTAAGTGGCCAGAGTAATAATGCCTGAGTCCCGCGAATGGTCGTCTGGGACGTCTCTCCTTGGAATTGTTGCCGTCGGCTTGGGTTTCCCCCGCGACCTGCCAATACGTCGAGTACGTCGAATCCGACATTGTGTCGAGTGCCTTCATATTTCCGTCCGGGATTACCTAAACCAACCAACAATTTCACAGAGCATCACCGTTGGGAGTACATGTCGTCTAAAATACAATTGTTCACGCAACACCGAGTCTCTGTTATTCATCGTTTGACTCTGTTGCTTTTGTTCCAATGTCTGTGGCGTCTTCAAGCTTTTGGTCGGAAAGAAGGCATGAGGCTACAACGGCTTCGTCGTCTGCCGTTGCATGAGCCCCTTGGGGGAGTTCAAGATGTTTTACCTTGAGAACATTTCCGGCCTCGAGATGAGCAACATGAGCAACGGCAACTTCGGGCATGGTCTGAGCCGTACATTCAACATCGATTTCTCTGAGAACCTGTTTGAACTTCCCTCCTGCTTTTGCTCCTGGACATTCCCCACGTAACTCAATAGGAACCACAACATTGATTTTTTCCGACGGATCAATCCGTAAAAAATCAATATGCAGGGGAATCGTACCGTATGCATTCCACTGAAGTTCACGAACAAGAGCAGGTGATTTCACAGCTCCAGTTAACTCGACGGTTTTGCTGCCATGACGGACCATTGCCTCGACGGCATCGCGTCGGACTGATAAATCAACACATGTTTCCCCATGTCCGTATAAAACAGCGGGAACATGGCCCTCTTGGCGTAGTTTTTGGCAGGCTTGTGTACCCGTAACGCTACGGGCTGTGACTTCGAGTAGATCGCTCATCAGGAACTCCTTAATTGGGCCTGATATTGTGCCATTTCTCGATCTTTTCGCAACCGGGCACGCTCAAGTACGGCCCGAATACTCAATTATTGAAACATCATGCTGACCGACTCATTCCGATGAATTCGCTTTATTGCCTGCCCAAGCAAACTGGCAACAGAGAGAACCGTAATATTTGGCAGATTTTTCTCTTGTGCAAGCGGTATTGAGTCAGTCACGATGATTCCAGACAGGGGGGCCGCCTGCAATCTTTCGACAGCCGGTCCGACCAGGAGTCCGTGGGTTGCCGCTGCAAAAATCTGTTTGGCACCATGATTATGAAGTACTTCGGCTGCTGAGCAGATAGATCCGGCTGTGCTGATCATGTCATCGAACATGAGGGCGACTTTTCCTTCGACACTTGCACCAATGATATTTGCACTTGTTGTCGTGTCAGCACTCACCCGCCTTTTGTCAACAATCGCCAGAGGAGCATTGAGCCTTTGACCATGGCCAACTGCCCGCTTGATTCCACCGACGTCAGGACTGACAACTATCAAATCATCAGCTGGTAAATCGATTGATTGCAAGTGGTTGTTGAGTACAGGTGCGGCGTACAGGTGGTCCACAGGGACATCGAAAAATCCCTGAATCTGAGCAGCATGAAGATCCATTGCAAGCACGCGATCCGCACCCGCACGGGTAATCAAGTTGGCGACAAGCTTGGCAGTAATGGGGACTCTGCCGGCGTCTTTTCGGTCCTGCCTTGCATAGCCAAAATATGGAATCACTGCTGTAATTCTGTACGAACTTGCCCGCTTGAAACTATCGATCATGACCAACAGTTCCATGAGATATTCGTCAACTGGCGGGCATGTAGGCTGAACGATAAAAATGTCTCGTCCTCGAACATCCTCATCAATTTTGCACGAGATCTCTCTATCCGGAAAACGACCGATCGACATCTTGCCCATAGGGAGATTGAGATAGCGGCAAATGTCCTGAGTTAAAGAGGGGTTCGCCAGCCCGCTAAAAATCTTTAAATCATTCATGAGTGATCTCGGAACTGTAAGAAGAGAAGGGGTGAGTTACTACCACACTCTTTTAAGGTATTGGGGAGGATGTTCAAGGATTGTCACTCTCTGCCGGGCAAGACGGATTTCACAGTCACAAGAACAGTAATCAATTATCTCTGAACTGTTTGGAGAGCGTTCGCCACAGCGACTAGTTGCTGTGGTGTGTTGACAGATAGCGTTTCACTTGGATCAAGGCAGGCTACTGCATCGACTTGTTTGCCTGCGTCGAGGAGCACTTTTGGGCAATCGGTGAGATAGTACTCTCCAGCTGCGTTGTTTGTGTTAATCCTCTCCAAAGCCCATAGCAACTGGTCGGCGGCGAAAACATAGGTGCTCATGTTCACTTCTTGAATCAGTCGCTCGCTTTCATTCGCATCCTTCTCTTCAGTAATACATACAAACTGTTTGTCTGCGTCGCGCACTATACGGCCCAACCCGCTTGGGTCTTCTGTGATCGCTGTTCCGAGAAGGCATGCAGCACCCGTGGATTGAAAAGCTTCGAGTAAACTTCGGATACTGGAAGGGCGTAGCAAAGGTGAGTCACCGCAGACAATGACTACAGGCCGAGAACGGTCGCCTATGGCATTTATGGATTCGATCAGTGGTGCTGCCGCTCGAACAGCGTCACCAGTTCCCTGCTGTTTCTGCTGAACAGCGAATTGAACACCCGGTCTTGCTCCAACATCTGTGCGTACGCTGTCACCGCCATACCCAACGACAACAATCTGGTCATGGCAGCCAGCGTCGCTTAGTGCATCAAGAACCCATGCAAGCAGAGTCTTGCCAGCAGCCTCATGGAGTACCTTGGGCAGGTCGCTGTTCATGCGAGTACCCTTGCCAGCTGCAAGGACAACGGCAATGGGTGAGGTGTCAGACATTGGTCATTTTTCTTTCTTGGAATGGGCGATACCCCAAATGGTTGTTCGGCGATGTTAAGTTCGAGTCGGGCATCGAGTCTGTATCTTTACGGAGTTTTAGCATGTCTATCACAAAAGAAGTGTATTCGTCACCTGTATTGGCCAAGGGTTTCGGATGTCACAGGTGAGTATTCAACGAGGGTAGCTGTTTGATTGAGTACTCTCATACGAGTCCCGTCAGCGTTCCAGTGCTGCTGGCAAATCGATCGTGGATCGCGACATCTTTCTCTCGTTCACTCACATCCTGCCTCTTAGAGGCAGATACTACAGCCACGAACACGTTTACAATAAATATGGAACCCTTTAAATATGGAACCCTTTGTTTCGGCTACTCTTTGACGCGTTTCGATTGTACTTGATTTTTTGAGTTTTTTAGTGCGTTGTGAGGATTGGACGGACTGTTGGGCTCATGATGCGTCGGCACGTGCTGATGGAGTCGCATGATGACCTCCCTGTAGCTTGGATCGCTTGCAAGATTGGTGTGTTCGAGCGGGTCGGCATCGTGATCGTAGAGTTCCTCAGCACCATCGGCACGCCCGCCATACCACGTATAACGATATCGTCCGTCAGTGAT
>JADHSL010000077.1 GCA_016776925.1 Pirellulales bacterium
GGAATGATATCGCTCTCGTCAGACTCCTTGGTGATTACGACTATGTCTCCAATAATCAGCCGACACTTGATGCGTTGAGTGATCTTGAGATTGATCGCGATGCAGCAGAACAGACCATCTCGCTCTCTGGTGTCACCGCTGGTGGTGAAAACCAGGTGCTACGTGTGACGGCCACAAGTGATAACCAGTCTCTGATACCTGATCCAGCAGTGACCTATACCTCACCAGATACGACAGGGTCACTTGCCCTTACGCCTGCTGCAGGGCAGATGGGCACGGCAACGATTACAGTCACAGTCGAAGATGCCGGAAATGATGATGACTTTGATGCTGCCGGTGACAATGCCTCATACGTTCGCACCTTTGTGGTGACGGTCGCTCCACGAACAGATACCCCTGCCGTATTTACTGGTGATCTCACGGGTATTGTTGCCGCAAGTGGTGAGGCAACAGGTGCAGTCGCAGCCACCGATGTAGACGGCATTACAGCCGGGGCACCATATGAACTGCAACTGCAGGCTGAGTCAGGACACGCCATTGTGTTCGGCTCAACAGGCCAGTGGGTCTATGTGCCAGGTCAGGAATTTGATGGAAGTGACACATTTACTGTTCGTGTCACAGATGACTTTGGCTGGACGACCGATCAGGTGATTTCCGTCACGGGAACACCACGTTCGAATAACGAAACGCTTCCGGATATCTATATCAATCAAAGCACCGCCGACCAGACGGCATCTATGCAGGTGCCGCTTGTCAGCGTTGTGTCACCACCGTCTGGCAATCTACCAACGCGTGTTATTGCAACCAGTAGCAATGCAGCGATTGTCCCTAACCCAACCACAATCTATACATCAGCAGACGTGCCCGGTGGATTATCATTCTCGCCTGCAATTGACCAGGCCGGTGTCGTCACTATCAATCTCTCTATCGAAGATGGTGGCCCGGATAAAGATCTGGCAACTGCGGCTGATAATGTCTTTGCCAGTCAGTCGTTCGACATCACGGTTCTTGAGTTATTGCCCAATCAGGGTGCGACAGCGCTTAGTAAAGATGGATCTGAGCAACTGTACGCTGAAGCTCAGCCTGTTATGTACCAGCAACAACAGGTTGAGGTTGATATCTTTGGATGGCAGGCACTCGGTGCCGAAGACGATGCGAGTGGTAAGTCACTGCTTGCAAGTCGAAGCGGCACCACAAATCGTATTTTGACTGACGATACGTGGCGGATTGGCAGTATGTTCCATGACCTGACCAATGAGACGTCACTGACGCTCAATGAGGATGCTCGAGTTCAGGAGTTTTCATTGAGTACAGTCGTCGGTGCATACGTGATCAATGGCCAACAGAACCCAACACTCACGGTCTACCGCGGATTAACCTATGCATTGAATCTCAATGTTCCAGGCCATCCGTTTTATCTGCAGACAACAAACGGGAGTGGTTACCAGTCGCAGAATGTCTACTCGAGTGGTTTTGATGGGAATGGTGAGACGACCGGAACGTACACGTGGACGGTGCCGCTCGATGCACCGAATGAACTGTTCTATCAATGCCAACTTCATGCGGTGATGAATGGCCGGATCATCATTTCAGACCTGCCGTCGAATGGTGAATAGGTCATTGATGCGAATGAGAAATAAAGCCGGATAGGCAGAAATAAGGTAGGTAGGGTAGGGTATCGTCGGTCTTGTGACGCTTCTTATCCTCTTCATTTCGCTTTTGGCCCATGTCTCAATCTACTGCACTTGACCGTGTCTGGACTATTCCGAATATCATCTCGCTTGCGCGTCTTGTGCTGGCACTTGTTTTGTTCGCATTGATCGAAGGCGTTGCTGGACGACAAGATCTGGCTGCACTGGTTCTGTTTGTATTTGCTGCTGCCACTGATTGGGTTGATGGATGGTATGCACGAAAATACGGTGCAGTGAGTCGTCTTGGTCGTATTTTCGACCCACTCGTTGATAAGGTGATTGTCTGTGGCACATTTGTGCTACTCGCCGATCGAACGGGTTCAGCAATTCTGCCGTGGATGGCACTCGTCATTGTTGTTCGTGAACTCGTCGTGACGGCTATCCGAGCTGAAATGGAACGAACTGGGCTCGACTTTTCTGCCGCTTGGTCCGGTAAGGTCAAAATGGTATTTCAGTGCGCTGCGATTGCCTTAGAGCTAGGGAGCCGTACCTGGCCGGAATTTCTAATTGGTTCAATTTCCATTCATCAGATTGCCATTGGTGTCGTCTGGCTGGCAGTGATCTCAACGATCTGGTCTGGTCTTGAATATGTACTCGCTGCTCGCCCTCTCTTGAGTCAGGACTCATGACAGCACTGGTCGGATTTATTGCCACGATGCTCTGTCTCACGAGCATGTTCTGTATTGTGAAACTCATTGCCCGCTATCGCAGTGGTGAGACTCTGATTCCACAAGTGCCAGGAAGTCCAGTGCCATGGGATGGGATGGTCGTGGTAAGTTTATTTGTCCTGTTTCTTGTATGCCAGGGTGTCTGTGTTGCAGCAGCGCAGCAAATGCTTCTTGTCGGTGATCAGGCTTCACAGGTTGTAGCGAATAGGAGTAGCACGACCGCTGGAACGGTGATTGGTAGCGAAGGCTCAGACAAGCTCGGCTATCTCTTGATCGCAAACGCAGTAGCGATGCTAGTCTTCACCTGTGTGGCTGCACTCATTTTGCGGGTTCGTGGAGCGTCTTGGGAGGATCTTGGTTTCCGTGACCCCAAGCCACGGGAAGGACTCCGTCTGGCATGTGTTACCTGGGTAATCATTGTGCCACCTCTTCTGGCTCTGGCAGCTTTTCTTGATCAATTTGTAGAACCGTACAGTCATCCGATAATTGACTTTCTGCAAGCTGACAAATCAGCCTGGTCGATAGGCCTTGTTATTGGAGCGGCGGTGGTTGCGGCACCGATCGCAGAAGAATTCTTCTTCCGCCGAATTCTGCAAGGGTGGCTTGAAATCAAGTACGGCGATTGGGCAGTTGTGGTATCGGCCCTCTGTTTTGGACTGGCGCACCTGGGTGACGGTTTGGGGTGGATTCCACTGATTGGTTTCGGACTGGCGGCCGGATATCTTGCCCGCCGCCGAGGCGCCCTTCTACCAAGTATTGTTCTCCATGCGCTTTTCAATGGGCTGAGCGTTATGCTTCTCGTGGTATCGGAATTGGCTTAAGCACGAGCATCAGTTCTGTACATAAAAAATCGCTCTGGTGAAAAAGCACGTGTATCGACGACAATCAATAGAGAGTGACAAGCCCACATTTAGGCGCACGGCATGGCCTCCTAGAACACATGAAACAACGAGCTTTTGTAACGACAATGACTGATTGGGCGACATACGTTGTCGTTCGTGTTGGGATTTGTATCGTTCAATCGTTGCCGCGAAGCTTTTTGGAGCGGCAGGCACGGAAGTGGTCGTACTTTCTAGCGTACCGAGTCAATATTCGGCGGGATGTTGTCCAGGACAACCTTGAGCAATCTTTTCCCGAGTGGACTGAAGAGGAATGCCAAGAGGTAGGACGTGCGATGTGGGAGCATCTCTTTCTCATGGTGGTTGAAATCGCTCACGCCCCACGAGTTATTCGGCAAACAACGTGGCGGCGCCATCTGCGAGTAGAAGGCCTTGAACAGTTGATACGGACGCTCTGGCTTGATCGCCCGAAGGTTGTTCTCTCAGGGCATCACGGCAATTTTGAACTCGCCGCATTTCTTTTTGGTGTCTTCGGATTCAAGCTTTTTTCTGTTGCGAGAGAACTCGATAATCCGTTTCTGGATCAGTTTGTGACCGAGTTCCGGGAATCACGAGGACAGAAAATACTTCCTAAAAAAGGAAGTGCGCCTGATGTTGCAGCTGTTCTCGAAGAAAATGGAGCAATTGGTCTGCTTGGTGATCAGGCCGCGGGTCGGAAAGGGTGCCGGGTCGATTTTTTTGAGCGCCCCGCAAGTGTTCACAAAGCCATTGGAGTGTTTGCGCTGTCGTCCGAGGCACCAGTTATCGTGTGCACCGCGACCCGTCGAGACGGCCTTTTCAGCTTTGATCTGTGTGTTGAGGGTGTCATGGATCCCCGGGACAACGGGCCAGAAGTTCAGGGTCTCACAGAACTCTCACAATGGTATACCGATTTGCTTGAAGGAGCCATTCGGCGTCGACCTGACCAATATTGGTGGGTCCACCGGCGATGGAGGTGTTTTCCACAACCGCCCAAAAAGCTACGGAGTGGAGAGGAACGATCGGTCGCCTGACGGATTCCTCCATTTGGTGGTTGAATTCAGAAGAACCTCTGCGATGCTTCGCAGATACGTTTTGTTTCCAATTGGTAGAACATTCTAAGTTGGACTCATCTTGGTGTTGAGCGTGTATTGCCCTTACGTTTCGAATAGGTTCACGAGAATGGCGGAATGGATCGACATTGCTGGTGAAAGGGAATGCCCTCCCGGTACAAGTATTGAGCGGGTTGCAGCAAATGAGATGGTTGCTCTCGCAAACGTTGATGGGCAGTTGTATGCCATTGATGGGCTTTGCCCGCATCAGGGTGGACCACTTGGCACTGGTGCCCTGTGTGGGAAAGTGTTGACGTGTCCCTGGCATGGCTGGCAGTTTGATGTCACGACAGGCCAGCACCAGTACTCTGCAAATGTGCGTCAACAAACATATGATGTGAAGGTGGAGAATGGGCGAGTGTTTGTCCGAAAAGGCAACACGGATGTGGTGATACCAAGGGGGGAACTGGCGTGATCGAATACCGCTGTTTCCGCAATGATGACCCGCCTCACCTTGCAGAGGTCTGGCGAACTGCCGACCTTGGGCCACTTGCTATGCAGCCGATGACGACTGCAGAACTCGAGGCCGGAGTGTTTTCAAAACCCTATTTCGATAGACGTGGACTTATTGTTGCTGTTGAGGACGGCCGGATCGTTGGTTTTGCGCATGCTGGTTTCGGGCCGTCGGCTGATCAAAAAGGTATTGATACAAGTGTTGGATCAACACTGCTTGTGATCGTACCGCCGCATCCAGCGGAAAATGAAATTGGGGATCAATTGCTCGCTCGCTGTGAACACTATCTTCAAGAATCTGGGTCCACTCGTTTTCTTGGCGGTGGTAATGATGTATTTCGTGGGTTTTATCTTGGGCTCTACGGTGGCTCTGACTTGCCTGGAATTCTCGACTCTTCTCCGAAAATGCAACAGGTATTCCACCGTGCGGGCTATCAGCAACGAGAGAAGATCACGGTTCATCGACGGCCACTTGAGGGGTTTCGTGTGCCAGTGAATAGGCTTCATATCGCAATTCGGCGGCGAACAGTTATGCACGTTATTGATGAGCCTGAACGTCGGACATGGTGGGAAGCAGCAACAACAACTGGGGTAGCACTGCGTCGTTATGAGCTTCGGAACAAAACAGATGATGTTCTGGGGAGTGCGACATTCTGGGATATGCAACCACTTGCAAAGGGCTGGGGAGTTGTTGCGGCCGGACTCTTGCATGTAGACATCGAGGGACCACGACGACGGCAGGGGCTCGCCCACTATCTGATCGCAGAAGCGATGCATGATCTTTCCCAGGAAGGCGTTGCTTTGATCGAGGCGCACACAACAGACGCAAATGTGCCGGCCGCAAAGCTCTTCGAAAAGCTTGATTTTTCTCAATCAGGGCAGGGGATGTTGTTTGAGAAACCTGTGACGTGAGAGCCCTGAGCGTCTTGAGCGACGTCTATTAGAAACTTTCAAGGTGCTGTCGAACGGCCTGTGTTGTCACCGAGGGTGGCCCCTCCAGTTCCCGGAGACGTGCCGAGAGTGGAACAGTAACTGGGTCCCGTCGTAGGTCATGAAGATAGCCCTCAAGAACCTGACGTCTCTGTGGGGTTGTACGAAGAAGCCAATGTGCCCAGCACCAGGCCTCAGCGTAATGGTCTTGTGACATTGCGGCCGCATCCTCAAGCTCTTCCAGTCGTTCGATACGCGGTTGCCATGTGCCTTCAAGAAGACGGCCTGCTAAATGGTCCGCGTGTCCCTGGTGAAACCCATCTGCTGGCTGCGGGACTTCAAAGAATTCAGCCAGTCCTTCATCGAGCCACAGGGGAATTCCCGGAAGAACAGCGTGCAAATACCCGTGTGTTGTTTCGTGCCGAAGATCTTCAGCAATCCGCTCCTGCCAGGGTGCAAAAACGGCCAATGTGGTGTCAGTCTCAATGAAACATGCCCTGCGACCTGGGAACCGCGGGAAGTGTCGTTGGACAAAAGCTCGGTAATCGGCCGGATTCTCAAACAAGTAAAGATGAATCGGCTCATCGGAAACAGGCAGGTCAAGTTCTTGACTGATCGTGATCCGCATAGTGTCTAGTTCACGAATGAGCCGATGGTGACCAGCAAGTGGAAAGTCAGAATGGATTCGTAGCTGACCAACCCGACGTTCGGTGTCGTTTGGGAGGTCGTCAGCCATTGAAAGTGTCGACCAGCCAGCGGCATGGCTGATTCGTTCAGTGCTTTCAAAAAATTCACTGAGTCCGGTGTCATCTGACCAGCCTGTTGCGAGCATGGTGTGGGCACAACCAGAGAGCGATAGCGTGGCGATTACTATGCTTGCCGAAAGAGCACTACAAAATAACCGTAAAAAGCAATTCATCGAAAGTTCCGACAAAAGAAGGCAACCGAACTGCGGAGACTCTACTGATTTCAGGAAGCGGCCAATAGAGCGGTTTGGGCCATGCAAAGCACGCCACGAATCGCCTCGCAGTCTGTTGGCCTACCAAGAACGGCGGTCGCACCAGCCTCCATCGCGGCCTGAGCAGTATCGCTCCGGGGAAATGAACACAGTAATGCGAGAGCGCGAGTGGGTTTCTGGCTGGTTAGGAGCCGAATCCACTCGAGTTGCGACTTGGGTGACTCATCAAGATCCCAGAAAATGACATCAGCGGTGTCTTGGATTGCTGGTTTTCCGGTAACAGAATGCACGAGAATACCCCCGGACGCAGTAACGAGCTCACCAACAGCTTCTGTCATCGATTTCGACGAGGCTGCAACTGTTACTGTTGCTTGGGCACTCTGATTGACCGAGTGACAAGACGTTTGGGCTTCGATTACCTCCGCGAGCCATCGTTCCTCTCGACGTGACGTTGGTGCATGAGTGAGGCTGCTGGGAGCCCCCGAGTCAAGTCTCTGAAGCCAGACTTGCATGCGAGAGGGAAGATCGTGCCACGGTACCTCAAGAATTCCGTCTACAACGGGGCCGCTACGCCGTCGACCATCAGACAAACAGGATCCGACAGCAACGATCCTCGAGAGTGGCCAGTGATGAACCAGGCGAAGGACATCGTGAAATTGAATCTGTCCGGGGTGAGTTTCTGTAAGGCAGATGAGTGTTGGGGCAGGCTCGTTGCCGGTGGTGGCGTTGAGAGCAACATCAACATTTGGGTACTCCTGCATTTCAATGTCGCTACCTATTGCATCTGCAACATGACAGAATTCGGCTGTCTGATGGATGTCCCCAATCCAGAGTAGTCTGCGGTTTTTCGGAGTCATATGCAGTTTCAGGTCCGTAATGGAGAGCACAAACTGGTTTCGTTGATTCTCTTGAGTTTTACAGTCTCTCTGACTCAGCCACTATCAGGATTGCTCGAAAACCTCAAGGTCGTTTCTAGGATTGCAACAGCGTATTTTGGCAGGTTGGCGAAGTGCGGTAAAGGTGTTTTCGTCGGGTTTTGTGGTCCACTGGGGTTTCTTGAAAACTCACCTTGACGGTCTTGCCAAGTTGCCGACAATTCCACCCCGTTGCATCGCTCCGGAAGAGTGGTGTGGCGAAATGAATCAATCGGCTTTCAGTGTTTATCGCAAGGATGCGAAAAACAGAGTCGGATGGACGGTTTGGCAGGAGGCCAAAGATAGATGACTCATTCCCGTGATACTGCATCCGGATTTCAATCAAATGAAGGTGTCCAGAAGTTGTCTGAACTCTTCCCGGATGCTTCTTTTTTTGCCTGTTCAGATATCGAATGTCAAGGATTTACTGATCAGGCAACACAGTGTCGGCCGGGCGATGTATTTATCGCCAGGTGTGATGATAACGATGATGGACATGAACACATTTCGATCGCCGTCGCACAAGGAGCAGTGGGCATTGTTGCTGAACGTATGGTTCCAACACACGGTGTTCCGCTCTGTGTCGTCCCTGATACATTCTGGGCATGGTCGCGTCTGGCACATGCCATGGAAGGGCTTCGAGGCAGTAGTGTTCGAGTAATTGCAGTAACGGGTACAAGCGGGAAAACATCGACTGTATGGCTTACTGCATCGATCCTTTCAGAAGCCGGTCTCCGCGTTGGCGTTGTTTCGGATGCTGGGTGTGTTGATGCACTGTCTTCAGTGCCTGAAGGTGATCCGATTACTGATCCTCGACAGTTGGCGTGTTGGCTACGACGTCTTGAAGAGAGCGGCTGCTCTCACGCAGTGGTAGAAGTCTCAAGTCAGCTCCTTGCCAAGCATGCATTAGCTGGTGTTGACTGCGATACGATTGCTGTCACAAACCTCGGTAGTGCACACCTTGATCTCCACGGTACCGCCTCGGCATACCGTGCTGTCAAAGAGCGGATTCTTCAAGCAGCATCAGCCGATGGTGTTCTTGTTGCCAATAGTGACGACCCACGATCTCAACGACTCATTGAGCGATATCAAACTGAATGCAACGGGCGCGTGCTCACAGCGGGTTTACAAAACACAGCAACTGCTTCTGCGACTGCTGTCGAACGAACTCTTGCTGGTCAGACATTACTGCTTCGCTGCGACGGAGTCGTAATGCCCGTCAGTCTTGATGTGCCCGTTACTTCTTCTGCACGAAATTCGGTGCTGGCCGCAGCTATTGCGATACGGTATCGGGTGCCCGCAGAGAAAATTGCCAGAGGTCTTGAATCAGTTCGGAGTGTTGCTGGGAGAATCAGCCGTTGTGATCGAGGGCAAGACTTCGCGGTGTTTGTTGACCGTCCTTCGAGTGGGCATTCCTTAGCGAGCACACTCTCCAGTCTGCGACGGCTTGGTCATGGGCGGCTTCTTGTGCTTGTCGAAGAGACGTTAGCCGAACAACTCGGTGGCCAGGAACGATTTGCATCGCGAGCCTCTCGATGGTGCGACACGACATTAGTCGTTCCGCGGGGTATTGCATCAGAAAAGGCAACCAATCGTGATCTGAGAGCGTATGCTTTGCTCGACCGTGAGCTTTCACAACTCCACGCAGGGGACTGTGTTCTAGTCCTTGGTTCAGTGCCTCAGATCAATTCGGGGCCATTTGATCCCGAGGACGATTTCATGCCGCTGGAGGCTGTCGTTAATGGCTGGCTCGAATTGGCACATGAGCCAGTAGCTGGGTGGGGAGCCGATCGACGGGCTGCCTGATTATGTTTTATGTCGCTCACTATGCTCTGTGCCGCCTTGAGTAGACGCCAGTCACCTCGGCGCGGCACAATATAGTGGTGCTCGCAGTGCGTGCCTGGATTCATGTGAGCGGAGATTCTTAACACAACAAGAGACCCATGACAGATCAGCCACACTCATCGCCTGCGGGCAGTCCTTTCGATGATCTCGCCGTCACTGTGCAACTGGCTGAGCCTCTTGCCAAACATACCTGGCTCGGTGTCGGGGGCGTGGCGCAATATTTCTGTGAGCCGGTGAGCGCTGAGTCACTTTCGGCAGTTGTATCGAGATGTAACGAGATGGGGATAAAACTTCGTGTCATTGGAGGTGGTTCGAACGTACTCGTTCCGAGTGACGGTATCGAAGCGATGGTTGTTCGACTTTCAGCTCCACCCTTCTGTGGTGTCGAAGTTGATGGCCAGAGTGTGCGAGTGGGTGCAGGCGCAAAGCTTGTTCATCTGGTCTCGGCTGCAGTCCAAGTAGGACTCTCTGGCCTCGAAGATCTTGTTGGGATACCTGGAACCGTTGGTGGTGGCCTTGTTGGAAATGCAGCGGCCCATGGATGTAATTTAGGTCAACGGGTGCACAGCGTCACTGTGATGCTTCCTGATGGTAGCACTGAAGATCGGCTTCGTGATGACATAGCCTTCGCGTCGAGTTGGAGCAGTCTTGATGGAGCGATTGTATTGTCTGCGAGGTTCGATCTCGATGAAGATGACCCAGAACGTCTAACAAAGCGAATGCAGAAGCAATGGATTGTTGAACGCTCGGAGCAGCCGAGTGGAACTCGTTCGGTGGCTATGATGTTTAAAGATCCTGTCGGTACGACGGCGGAGTCACTTATTGCACAAGCGGGTTGTCGAGATTTATGCATAGGTGGTGCGTCAATTTATCCAAGCTGTGCGAACTATGTGGTAACTGAAGTTGGATGTCCAAGCAGTGATGTGCAAGAGCTCGTCGAAAAAGTACGAGGTATTGTTCGAGAAAAACTTGGTGTTGAGTTGGCTCCAAGAATACGTGTCTGGTGAGGCAAACTGTGAGCGAGCACGATACTGAGAGCCAGTCTGAACACTCCGGTAGCATTTTTGGCCTCATCTGGAGATGGCGTGCAATTCTTGGTGCGGGTGTGATTGTGACTGCTGCCATTTTCGCTGGTCGTGTGGCGTGGGAAAAGCAACGCGAAGGAGTTGTTCGCAATGCGGCATCGCTACTGACAGCGGACCGGATCGAACTTATCGGCGTGCCGCCATGGATAACGACGGATCTAAAATGGCAGGCTCTTCGGAATGCAAGTCTGGATATGCCGCTGCCTCTGGATGCACCAGATCTGGAGAGACAGCTCGCGAGGGCATTCGATATGCATCCTTGGGTGAGAAGGGTCGAACGTGTCGAAACAAGCCACCCGGCAGCCGCCGTCGTTCATTTGATTTGCCGTGAACCTGTTGCAATGGTTCGTGTGGAAGGTGGTTTACTGGCAGTTGATCCAGAAACAATTTTGCTGCCAAGTGAGGATTTTTCTGCTGAGTCAGCGTCGAAGTATCCCGTTATCGATGGTGTCTCGACAAGCCCCCGTGGGCCAGTTGGTTCCCCGTGGGGGGATCCCACAGTTGATGAGGCAGTGAACCTGATTACAACACTCGCTCCCGAAGCGAATAGGTTCGGTCTGATAGAATGCCGTCGGGTTCCCAGGGAGGGCACGGCAGGGAACTGGTGGGAGCTAGTAGGGAGTGACGAGCTTGTGGTGTTGTTCGGTTCCGCGCCGGGTGGGTCTGTTGCTGGTGAACCATCGGCGGCTCAGAAAATCGTTCGGTTGGCGGACTTAGCGGAACTCCATGCACGTGGGGAGCGTGTGGACGATATAGATCTGACAAAGGCTCGCTAATGCGTGCTCACGGAGGGGGCTTCGAATTTAGGAAAGTGGTTTTCGGACATATGTTGTGATACAAGATAGCGTTGGGTGAAACTGTTTACGTCTCGTGATTGGAGCTTAAGCGTATGCGTTTTTTTGGAATGGTGATGTTCGCGGTAGCCGTGGCGCAGTGTGGGTCAGAGGTTGCTGCTGCCCCAGCAAAAGTGGTTGACATGAGTGTTGCTGCAAAGCAGCCTAACTTTCGAGTGGTTGAAAATAAAATTAAGGGAAATGATCCTCTTTCTGTCGCGGCAAGTGCCTATGTCACCCAACGAGGACGGGTGGCCATGTTAAACCTTCAGAACTCAATGAAGATGTTTAAGGCAATGAACGGAAAGCCTCCGACGTTTAAAGAGTTTCAAGAGATGTTGAAACAGCACAATGTTGAGCTGAGTGTTCTA
>JADHSL010000078.1 GCA_016776925.1 Pirellulales bacterium
AACTCCCCTGGATCACCGACCAAAATCGAATGAGACAAGTTTTTATAAAGAGTCAAAGTTTGCTCGCGTATCGCAGTCCCCCTGTAGGAAAAATCATCAAATAAATTATCAGGTTCGGGAATATGAATGTCATCGTATAAATCATATTCATCGGGGCCCGGACAAAATCCATGGTGTGTGGCCTTGAACTGGGACATCAGCATAAAAGGTTTGCTTTTATCACGTCCGTTTTTCAGCCATTCAATCGTAAGGTCGCCCACAATATCAGAATTATAACCGACCACCGTCCGGGTATCCTGTAACCCTTCCGCATTACCCCTCTGAAGAAAAGGATTATAATATCGACCCTGCCCCTTCATGACATCGAAATAATCAAAGCCTGTCGGTACTGATGCCAGATGCCATTTCCCGATGATTGCTGTTTGGTATCCATTTTTGCGCAATATCTTAGGAAAAGTCTGCTGGGATCCATCGAAGTTGGTATTTCTATTCCAAGTGACCCCGTTTCTGTGCCCGTATTTACCGGTAAGTATGGCCGCCCGGCTAGGACCACAAAGTGCATTGGCTACGAAACATTTCCTGAAAAGCATTCCTTCACTCGCCAGCTTGTCGATATGGGGGGTATGGGCTACTTCTTTAAGCCTTCCACCGTAAGCTCCAATTGACTGCCAAGCATGATCATCGCTGAAAACAAAAAGGATATTGGGTGAATCCGATGGCTTCTTCGCCAGCGAAGCAACTACTTGCGCCCAAAGGAAAAAGAGAAGGATGGAGTACTTGTATTTCTTATTCATGTTTGATTTTCTCTCTCGTAGTCATGAGGGAGGAAGATGCCATGAAAGCACTGTCCTCACCCTCGGCACTCAAGAACGTTTAACCTCAATTAAATCCACTTCAAGGTTGGTTCCTTCCGAGCCCTTGAGCTTGATCTCGAGGGATTTGATAACGTTTTTCCAGTTCACATTACCTGTTAGCGGAAGCCGAACCTCCTTGAATTGTTTGGAGGCAGAAACTTTCATGACGGAACCAAGGGATTTGCCATTGGCAAGGGCCTCGATCTCAAGAGGTGCATCTGCCCGCAGCTTAATGAGCAGTGCTTGGTCGGATCCGTTGGGTTTGATCTTGAGTCCCTTGCGAACCAAAGAACCGGGTTTGCCGGGAAGACGAAATTGAAGAAAACCCTGAAAGCCGGCAATATTATCCCGTATTCCCCTGCCCTGCCAGCCTTCGGTCTGCCAACCACCGCAATCGAATTCATAGGTGAGGCGTCCGTCCTGCGGGTCCCGACCGTTGAGCTTCTCCCACTTGTCGGACAATCCGTCGCCATCGTTGTCTTGGCGGTTGATTTCGTATTCTGGGTTCACCCCCCGCCCACCTTGCCAATCGTCCCCGTTATGACGGAGCGCATTGGAGGATTCCTCACCTTCTCCCTGGTCCCCCTTGGCCAGCCAGGCGTCAAGTAACTTGCGATGACGGTTGAGTTCCTTACTGAACCTTGGATCACCCACCAGATTATTCACCTGAGCAGGATCCTTTGATACATCGTAAAATTCCTCCTTGGGCCGTTCCCCAAAGTAAATCCTTTTCAAGTCTTCCGAAAGTTTGCCGGCGGCATAAAGTTCCTTGAGGTTTTTCAAATAGTCTTGACCGTCCCGGTACTGCGGTTGGAGCAGGATGCGGTCGAGCTTGTAGTTGCGTGTATAACGGAACTTTTCGGTCCTTATGGTACGCACCCGGTCTATGGTATGATCGAGCCGGTCCTTCGCCGACGCCACCCATTGGCGGGGCTCGAAGTCCTTGGCGAAAAGATTGCGGCCTTCGTACCAATCGGGCAGCTTGATTCCCGCCCAACTTAAGGTGGTCGAAGTCAGGTCCAAGGTACTGACCAAGTCCTTGCGGGCACCTTGCTTAGGCACCCATTTTTCAGGCCCCATGAGCACGAACGGCACATGAAGGCCACCCTCGGTCGGCATCTGTTTGTGCCGGACCAAGTGATTGGCTCCGTGATCGGATAAATAAACCACAATGGTGTTCTCTTCGAGTCCCGACCCCTTGAGACCAGCCAAAATTTTCCCGATGTGATCATCATCGACGCGTACGGCGTCGCAGTGCTGAGCCACGACTTTGCGATACAGATCATTCTGGGGATAATCAGCGGGCACGGTAACCGTGGAAGGATCGGTACGCCTATCCGCAGCCAGTTTCTTGGTATTGATTTTTCCACCCTTGGTTTGAAACTGAATGAAAAAAGGCTGATTTTGCTTGAGGATGTCCCAACTGTCAGCCTGTCCTTTGAGTTTGATCTTCGAGTAGACCTTATCGTTTTCCCATACGAAGTTGTAATCGGTCTTCCCGTGATTGAAGGTCATGTAACCTGCTTCCTTCATAATTTGAGGTAGAATCTTCATACCCTCGGGCAAATAAAGCTGTGCATCCTTGGCTCGGGACGAACGATGCTCATGGGAACCAAACCGGATTTGATTGGCCCCGACCATCATCGAGGATCGGCAAGCTGAACATACGGGAGCTGGAACATAAGCACGATCGAAGCGCACGCCCGCCTTAGCAATCGAGTCAATATGTGGGGTAGCCAATTTGTTGGCTTCATGTCCATAGGTTCCCATCCAGGGCGAAGTGTCTTCAGCAAAGATCCAGACAATATTAGGACGGGAATCCGAAGCAAAAAGACAGCCTCCTAGGGCAAGCAATAAAGTAGTAAGTAGTTTAAAGGAACTTTTCATTTTTTATATTTTATATAAAGGTAATATTATTTCTTCATGGGAAGAGGATCCCGGTATGGACGATGCCAGATATTTCGATAACGTACCGGATTCCCATGATCCTGGAGCCTAAGGTTACCGGTCTTTCCCTTGCTTCCTCCCACTTCCATATTATCTTGGATCAGAACGCCGTTATGCAAAACTGTGTAAGCACTTTTACGAATGTATTTCCCCTCCTTATCTTGAACCGGGGCATGTACAATCACATCATAGGTCTGCCACACACCAGGAGCCCGGCATGCATTAACCAAGGGAGGGTAGCGGTTATAGATAGATCCTGCCTGACCATGAGAATAAGTAGAATTTTTGTACGAATCCAGAACCTGAACTTCGGGGCCTCCCAATGGGAAAAAGCCTGAATTTCCACGGCCCTGCCCGGATCCTTTAACCTCTTCGGGGGTTCTCCATTCCACATGATACTGTCCGTATCCAAGCTTCTCCTTTGTCTGTATCGTGCCCGTTCCACGAACCACTTCCATGGCACCATCGATGAGTCTCCATTTCACTTCTCCACCCTTGGTGCTTTCCCAGTGATCAAAACTGCTTCCATCAAAGAGAACAATGGCATCGGATGGTGGTTTTCCGACTTTATCAGGATTTCCATAAGACCCAGGATTTACGACGGGCGGAACAGAAGGATCTGATGCAGGTTGCTCAGCATTAGTGAAAACTGGCAAGAGAGTGATTAAAATAAAAAGGTAAATTTTCATGCATTAAAACCTAGCTGCTAAATTGATTTGTGCCTATTCCAAAACACTGAGTAATAGACAAATTAAAGTCGAACCACATTGGCTAATTAATCAATGAAATCACTCAAAAAGCAGTTGCCTTGTCGCTTTCTTTGTTAAATCAAATTCCCAAAGCCGGCCATTGACATCAGCACTAACCGCAACATCTCCTGACATGGCAAAGACTGCTTTAGTATTAAGAGTTTCAAGATCCTTGATAGTGCCAAGATTGGTTCCATCCCCCTGCCACCATTGCAAAGATTTGTCTCTGCCAAATGTGAGAAAACGTCCCTCTTGATTGAAACGCAGATCAAGTATACCCGTTGTTTTGGTATAACGGTTGGTAGATTTAACGGAGTGTGGGCTTGCAGTTCTTACGGGCCAACCATCTTTCATATCCCAAAGTACAAATTTTCCGTCTTCACCAGCTGAAGCAAGCATTCCGCCATCAGTTCTCCAGCTTAGCGAATTAATTCTTACCTTGTGCTCATTTAACGAATAAACGATTCCCCCATTCGAGCTCTCCCAAACATGGATTCCTCCGTTTCTGTCACCACTGACCAGATATTTCCCCGTAGGATCAAATCGAACCTGCGTCACCCAGTCCGTGTGCTTGTCGATTTTATAAATCTGATTCCCCGAGGAAGCATCCAAAACCTTGATCATTCTGGATGTCGTTCCGATGGCAATTCTTTGATGATCGGGAGAAAGATCAGAAGAAATAATTTCGTCATTCTCATTACCCACAGTAACCAACCGCTTACCTGTTTTGACATCATAAAGAGCAACCTTTCCCTCATAGGCGCCCTGCCCCCCCGCAACCAATAAAACATCACCGCTTCGAGAAAATCGTATTTCATTCACATTGCCTTCCGGAAAAGCCAGTTCGCCGATTAATAAATGTTTTGATTCTTTATAACCCCAGAGAATTATGCGCCCATAAACGCCCACTGCATAAAGATCTACCCATGGACTTCGATCCATTGAAAGTATGGGCGAGCCAGCAAATGAATTAACTGGAGCAGTCCATTGGGGCCATGCAGGATTAGCTGGTTTAAGAGAAGAACCCACAGCTAAATCTATCTGAATATCCCTCAGCTTTGTTTCACCACCTTTCGCTTCAATAAGCCCTCCTTCAATCCAACTCTTTATAATCTTAAGTTCTTTGTCTGAGAGCTTGGGTTTGTTAGGTGGCATTGGCTCATAATCTTCATGATGATCCACCGACATAAAAAGCGGACTTGTGTCCGGCACACCTGCCTTAACAATCTCTCCACCAGATGACCCCACCAAAAGAGCGGAATAAGAGGAAAGGTCTAGATCTGCTTTGCGTTTATCTGGGTTATGGCATCCCAAGCAATGTTTTTTGAATATCGGAAGTACATCCGACTGATAATTTAAAGAATCTGAAAAAACGATATTTGACCCAGCTAAAAGTAGTGAGATTGAAAGAATGAGTTTGGAGAGTTTCAAAGTGCTTCCAAATTAATGATTAAATGAAAATTCACTTGAGTTAAGAAGTGACCACAGAACATCGTTTAATGCATATTGGCGGGCACGGTCATCTTTGGCTTCAAGGTAATGAGCCAACATTCCTTCTGCTTCATTCTTACTCGGCAAGCGGCTTAAGGTGCGAATGTAAAGACTTTCAATAATTTTTTCAGGGCTATCGATTTCCTTAATCAACCGGGGAATCAATGTCGGGTTTCGCTGAAGGGCCATGTCGATAGTTTGACCATTAATTAAATGCAAAGCCTGTGAAAGTGTGGCTTCCTTACGATCTTCACAGATGCAAACAGATTCCCTGCGTGCCTGTCCAAAAGTTTCAAAGAAATAGGAGTTGTAGTTGTCTCTCCTTCCACCCTCAAACATAACCAAGGCACGGTCTGAAGAAGACCTTCGGAAATTCACTTTTTTTTCGAGAGCTTGAGAAAGTGCGTCGAAGAGTACATCTGCACGTAATCTACGCAAATCAGCATGAGAGAAAAAACGGTCGTCGAACTTATTGGATTCATTCAAGGTGGCCGCCAATTGATAGGTTTTGGAATTACATATGTCGCGGATTAATTTTTTCTGATCATAACCATAAACCTCCCCCAATCTTCTACCCAATTCGCTCATGAGTTTTGGAATTGATGGCGGATTTGAAATTCTTACATCATCCACTGGCTCAACGATTCCTTTTCCAAAAAAATGGGCCCAGATACGATTGGCCATATTTTCCCTAAAGAGTCGATTATCAGGTAATGTCATCCACTTGGCCAAAATCTTACGGGCATCCTCATCCACGATGCTAACCTTTTCACCACCCAGATATTTATGGAGCATCAATCGATCATCAATGGGGTGCTTGGCTGGCTCTGCATCCACATCTACATAAGTGTAATATTCCCGAGCTTCGGATCCATGCTTCCTTCTCAAGCCAGTAAAAAAGGATACCCAAGAGTAGTAATCATCCATGGTCCATCGATCAAACGGGTGGTTGTGACACTGAGCACACTGCATACGGATTCCGAAAAAGATCTGTGCCGTATCCTCACTCAACCGAACAGGATCAATTTTCCCTTGTGGGATCATTGTATAGTAGTTGGAAGGTGGGTTTGAAAAATTAGAACCATTACCCGTTATTAATTCTTTGGTAAAAGTTCCAAGGTCCTGATTCTCCACCATTTTTTCGCGAATCCAGTGATAGTAGTTCCATCCTGCCTTCATCGCAGTTCCACTGCCTGGATTTGTATCGGTGTAAATACGTAACCACTCTCCCCATTTAGCTGCCATGAGTTCGCCAAAGGATTCCTTGTTCAATAAATGATCAATTAATTTTGAACGTTTGTTGGGGTTTTGGTCGTTCATGAAAGAATAATACTCTTCGGTGGTGGGAATCGTTCCGCTCAAATCCAATGTCACTCTTCGTAGAAAGTCCTCATCCGAACTAAGTTTGGATGGTAAAACCCTTAAATCCTTCAACTTTTCAAAGACAAGTTCGTCCACATAATTATTTGGTTCTATCTGGTTCCATGTAAACTCGCCTTCAGGTAAGACCGTAATTTCCATACCGACTGAGAATTTATCAAATCTGGCAAAAACATTAGCACCACCTGCTTTGCTTGTACGAATCGTAGCATCTTCACCAATCTGAACGACGGATTCATTATTAGTCATAAACAATGACCAACGAGTGACATCTCTTTCCTCACCGTCGTCGTAAGTTGCAATGACTTTTGCAGGAATTGACAAACCGGGTCTTTCGAACTTATGAAAAGTTCGATCAAAACGGATCGATTTGGCTACCGCCACCTCTTCATCCTTCTTTGCACCTTGTTTTATCCACTGATGCAAGATTGCGTACGACTCGGAGTCTTCAGCGAAAAGAGTCCCACCCGTATGACTAACTGAACCCGTTGCTTTCATCAGCAGAAGGCTTTTATCAGGTTTCACCAAGTTTACTCGCCGGCCTATTTCCTCCTGAGTAAGTCGATAGTAGTCACCTTCCGGGTCGTATCCGAAAAGTGAAAGCATAAATCCATCTTGTCCCCGACTAGAACCATGACAATCTCCTGCATTGCAGCCAGCCTTCATGAATACAGGCATCACATCTCTTTTGAAGGAAATCTCTTCAGGCAGCACGAAAGAATGTGTTTCATCTAAAGACTCGGAATGAGCCGATCCGCTGAAAAACAAAAGCGAAAGAATAAGTAAGGATAAAGTTCTCATTAGCACTTAATTTCTCTTTTCATCAACGCGGACTGTACCATTGCCTGTCTGCTGAAGGATCTCCTGCCCCCGGTCACTTATCGTTATTTCACAAAAAATATCCATATACTGTCCGGTCAAACAATCTGCTGAAGCAATCAATGGTAACGAAATTTCTTCATCATTAGATTCGAGCAAGACCTCATCAACCTGTTCCAAACCAAAGGGAAGTCTCTGTAGCTTGATTTTAGCTACCCCTTCAAACGGACGATGATGTTTTACTTTTGCAGACATCACAGCTTTCTTTCCCTGCTCAATGGCAACCCTGGCTAATTCCAGTGATAGGTAAGGTTCAACCACTTCCACTTCAATACTGGGAGATGCAATGTAGTGAAACCCGGTGGCCGTCCGGGGATTACCACCTTCATTTTCCCGTCCAGTAATCGATACTTTAAATTTGCCGGTTTTTGCCTGAGTTGTTGCAGACAGACGGTAAAAACCATGATTTTGTCCCTCCTCTATGATTAATGGTGGCTGCTTGGTAACTCCGACCGGCAACCAATCCATTTCCAAATATACGGCTCCGGTAAAACCATCCTTGCGCGTAAGATTAATTTTGAGATCAAGTTCTGCGTTTTTGGCCAAACCAATTCCAGGCTGTT
This sequence comes from Pirellulales bacterium, assembly GCA_016776925.1. Classification (GTDB taxonomy): domain Bacteria; phylum Planctomycetota; class Planctomycetia; order Pirellulales; family UBA1268; genus UBA1268. The sequence continues at coordinate 7,864 of JADHSL010000078.1, forward strand.
CCAAGGCAATAGAGAAAGGAGCCTCTTCGAGTATAGCCCATGCAAGCTTTCTAGTTCGGTTAAATACCGTGGAGAATCCACCGCGTGCACCAGTGGAGGCAGAAGTTTGCGCAACGGCTCCATCTAAATGAACTCCCTCTTCCAAGGAAATTGGCCTGAGTTCAATCAAGCCAGCTTGGCGCTCCATTTTCTTGTGATTATGAAAAAGAACCAAAACCTCAGGATCGGATGCCATAAACTCGGGACACTCAAATGTCACTCCATCCGGAAGACCAACAGCTTCCCATTTCATTGCCCCCGAAAACCGGGTACCAAAACCCTTCTGCAAAGCAATGGGGCGGGAAACACTCGAGCCTGCATGGATTGATATCCGGTCTCGCACAATATCGGACTGAGAAGGATAATCTTTGTAATAACAAAACATCTGTTCTTTGTGTGGCTCAAATTCAAGACGGTAAACAAAATCGGGACCTGATTCCCTGCGAGTATCAGAAACAATCACGATGTAATCACCGTCCTTATCCGGCTCGAACATAAAAACAGGATCCAATCGATCTTTTACCTGATGGCGATAATGGTGCCCCTCCCAATCATGCCCATCCCAGAGTGAATCATCCTCCTCATATACTCGTGTGCTGGGATTTCCTTCTGCGGGTAGAATTTTAACAAAGCTATCGATCTTGGATCCCAATGTCATTCCATATACCCGGACGCGGTATCGTTCTCCTTCCTTCGCAGTTACACGATAATAATCCCGCTCACCATCTTTGGTAATCTTTCCATTTAATGATAGTGGCAAGGGGTCATTAACGACTTGAGGATTTTGTTTTGTACTTTGTTGCTCTTCATAGACATTGGGAAAACTCGCCACGCGAAGGAGATTTGGCGTAGGGATTGCCATCCCAAAATCATGCAGAGATGTAATCTCCAAAAGCGAATTTTCATAGGAACCAATTTTGGTGGGTAGCTTTACTTTAATCTTTTCCGATGCCCCATCCAAATAAGCAATTTCCAAAGGTAAGTTCTCCCCTGACATACCACCCAATGGAAAGAGAATGGAAGGTCGTTTAAAGACACCCATGTGCAAACCATAATGTCGCCTTGGTTGTTCACTATCCATTTGCTGACGAACAACCACCTGATAAGTTCCGGACATCTTGGCAGTAATGGAAATCACAGGATCCTGAACTAACAAAGGGGAGTCATCACATCGTGCCAATCTTTGTCCATTCGGGTCTTTAATTTCAATATACATATCGGTCAAACCACCGTAATGGTGATGCCCAAGCCTGGAATTTAAAACCTGAGCAGTAAAAATCTGTCCATTTTTTAAATCCACAAGATAAGAATCAATGTCATTGGCCATCTGTTCACGGGAACCTGCCGGGTGATAACCTACTACTGTGACGGGTAAATCCACTTTCTGTGAGGTTTTTAAAGTATCATTACGGTTATTGTCTTCCATATCCCAATAGGCATGTTCCTCAAACACCACTGGGAATGGTGTTACCCAAAAGGAAAGTAATTCCGACAAATGACTCTTGGTTCTAATCCGTAAAAAATATTCTCCGAGGGGGGCATCTTCACTAATTTCAAAAATAAGCTTTTGCGCACGGCCTGCCTCAACTTTATGAAGTTTCCCAGTAGATTCATGCGGGATTTCCAGTATTTGTGAAAAGAAATTGCACTTGATTCCTTTTCTGTAGAAAACCACCTCTTCCAAACCCTGTAAATCCGTTCCTAATAAGATAATTTCACACTGGGTCCCTCTCTGCCCAATCTGTGGAAAAATCTGATCGGCTGTGTAATTTAGTCCAAAGGTCTTGTTTGCACAAAATGCAAACAAGAGAAAAAAGGTTACATAATATCTCATTAAAAACTAGTGAGGATATTAAGCGATTAAATCGTCAACTGGTTTTCCTTCGTCTACAATTTCAATGGGTCTCTCACCTGGGGCCATTAATTCTTTCTGTGAATTAATTCCGATTAGCTTGTAAAGAGTCGCATGAAGGTCGTGCAGCACAACTGCATCCTTAGACGGTTCGCTCGAAGTAGCATCACTGTCTCCGTAGAAAAGACCGCGATGCATTCCCCCACCCGCGAAAGCTAAACTGAATACACGGGACCAATGATCACGCCCCGCTGAAGCATTAAATTTGGGAGTCCGGCCAAATTCAGTGGTAACCCAAATAAGGGTTGAATCCAAAAGACCACGCTCATCCAAATCGTCAATTAAAGTGGCCAGAGCATGGTCAAAAGCAGGCATTTGCCTCTGATATGTCTCGCGCAACTGAACATGCGTATCCCAGGAACTGTAAGTCAACGAAACAAACCTTGCACCTGCTTCCACCAGTCTGCGGGCAAGCAGCATTCGACCACCTGCCTGTGAACCGAGAGATGCACCATAATGTCCTCGTTCCAAAAATTTTCCCATACCATACCGATCCTTCATGGCATCGGTCTCCTTGCTCATATCAAAGGCATTCCTAACTTTTTCTGAAGATAGCATAGTGTATGCCTGCTGGTAGTAGGAATCCATCGTCTCCAGTTGCACTGGATTAGCTTCCAACTTACGAAATTCATTATTCACGAGTTCCCGAAGATTTTTACGCTTATTCATACCTTCAAGACTTACTCCATTTGGCAGTCGTAAATCTCGCACCTGAAAATTATTACCTTGTGCAGGGTCTCCTCCGGTGGCAAAGGAACCAAATTTATCGCTTAAATATCCAGTACCTGCCCCAGGGACGCTTTCGACGGTGGGGATAGAAATATAGCCCGGAAAACCACCTCTAGGGCCAAACTCATGATTGACTACAGCACCGACGGATGGGTGTTTGATCGCCTGGCTTGGTTTCTGCCCGGTAATCATATTGTAAGTGGCGAGCCCATGATCCGGAATATTACCAACGATCGATCGTACCACCGTCATCTTGTGGGCAACCTTGGAAAGGTTGGGCAGTAACTCTCCGAATATTTCCCCTTTTACGGATGTTTTATTAAATCCCAGCGGCCCCCTGTACTCAAGCGGTGCATTGGGTTTCGGGTTCCAGGTTTCCTGAGCGGCAATTCCACCGGGTAAAATGATTTGAATAACGCTTTTTGCTTTCCCCTCCTTGCTGTCAAACCACTTTTGGGCTCCTTCCGCACGGTAGAAATCTCCAAGGCATAAACCGCCCAATCCAGCCAAAGACCCGACACGCATAAAATCCCGGCGGGTTTGTTTAAGTTGATTATATCCTGAACATCCTAATTTCATAATATATTTATAGTTAAATCTCAAAATTCATTCAAGTCCTCATGAGCAAATGAGGCAAAAGAAGGCAAGGGTGGTATTTTAAATCGCATAGTAAAATTGTCGAAATAATGCACCGAAAATTCATGATCAACTCGTACATCACTTCGATTATTTTTTCTAAGAATTGCAACAGCAAGAATGTGCTTAACTTTAGGCTGTAATGGCAAGCTCAGTTGTAAATCTCCCATTTCAAATTTCACTTTTCGTTCTTCGAACCCTCCCTTCTGAACACGGGACTGTAGCCCGATCTTGGCATCTTCTGTAAGGATAACTTCAATCGCTCCATCCGCATTACGGAGGTAAAAGTTCCTCATGTCCTGATCTAATGGTGTAATTACTCCATTGGTTATCCAGTCTCCGGTAAGAGGGTCCGCATAGGATCGCTCCTCTTTGACTGTGGAAAATTGCCCAAAGGCAAACGATGGTACCAAGGCAAACACCAAGAGTGAAAGAAAGAACCGAAAGGGGTTATACATATAGTTTAATTTTAAAACAATTTAGTGCCTACCAAGAATCGACATGGAATCA
>JADHSL010000079.1 GCA_016776925.1 Pirellulales bacterium
AACATGAAGCAGATCGGGCTTGGAATACACACTTTTGCTGATGCGAACCCAGAAACGTTTCCAGTCGGTTGGATTGGTAAATTTGAAGATCCTGAACTCCATGGGGACGAGGGAGAAGGTTGGGGTTTTAGCACTCGTCTTCTCCCATACATCGAACAGAATAACCTGTACAACAAGATTGACTTTGATCAAAAGGTTGGTTCTGCAAATGCAATTGTTCAAACAACTGTCATTTCCACGTTTCGCTGTCCCTCTGATACCGGATCAGACCTCTTCGAGCCGGGCCTCGACGGTGGCAGTAATGACGAAGAGGATGCTCCCGATGTTACGGCTGGTCCAACTCAGTATTCTCGCACCAATTATGTTGGAAATTTTGGTTCTGAGCACATTGCTCACGACGATGGTGGAGGTGTTTCTGGTCCCGGTCATGATGGGGACGAAGCAAGTGACGGCAATGGCATCTTCTTTGCGGGTTTAGAAGGTAATAAGAATGCTGTTAAATTCCGTGATGTCCGAGACGGGCTCAGCAAAACGATTGCCGTTGGTGAGCGAGATAGCCGCATGGGCGGTAGTATGTGGATTGGTATGGGAGAAGGTTTATGTGCTTCGATGTCACGAGTTGTTGGTGTCGGTGAACATGTCTTTAATAGCGGAGGTGCTCACTTTGAGGACTTCTATTCGCGTCACCCAGGTGGTGTTAGCTTTGTCTTCGCAGACGGTCACGTTGCCTTTCTGAGCGTTGGAATGTCCGACGCTACCTTTCAAGCTCTTTGTACAAGAGCCGGTGGTGAGGTAGTCAACGTCGACTAATTAATCGACGTTAGTTAGTTTGAAATAGCGAGGGGGAGACGTTTGTCTCCCCCTCGTTTTTTTGTCCCTAGGGGGAGTGTCTGCCTCATAAATCACGGGAATTCTTCCCGTTTTCCGTTTTCTGAACGATCAAATTCGTGTCTTGTGCGTAAACTATAGACATCGGTAGAATTAAAACGTTCGAAAAAATCGATTACAATCACCATAACAACTTTGTATTGGAGCATTGATCGCATGAAACACCTGCGTGTGACTATAAATGTTGCGGTCACAGTGGCAATGATGTTGCCAACTGGGATCTTTGCAGAGTGTTGCTGCAGTTCGAGCAAAATTGGGTGTTGTGCGGTAGAGGCGCCAACGGAAACTCCAAAGAGTAAATGCTGCAGTTGCGAGCAGAGACTTGCAGAGCAGGAGTCGTTGCTTGAGTGCGTTACACTCAAGATAGAGAATCAAGATCGATCATCATGTGAGTGTTGCCTCAAGGTTCGGCAAAACTCATCGGCAGTTCGAGGGCAATCAAAGAACGTCGATCTGGACTGTTCGGCAGTAGACTATATATCGATTGATGATTGCAGTTTGCATACATGTTCGGTGAAGCGTCTTGAAACTGCTTCGCCTGCGATAAGCAATAATAGACGACAAGCGATTCTCTGTGTGTGGACTCATTAACTGGAATTCATCGACTTTTTTGTACTTTGAATTTCATTTATTGACCAAGGAGAATTCTATGTTTATTAAATCATTAGCGGGGTTGGCACTGCTGAGTGCCGTGGTGGCAACACCATTTGCTCTCGCAACGTTTAATGGTTCGAGTGCTACAGCATGCATGTGCTGCGGCGATGACTGCACATGTAAAGACTGTGCATGTGATGCTAATCAGTGCTCGTGCAAAGAAGGAGGCGCATGCAAGTGTTCCTCGGGCTGTTCTTCACCATGCTGCGATAAGGGCTGCAGTGAAACTGCTGCTCAATCAAGTTGCTGCGAAAAAGGTGAATGCGATTCAGAATGAAACTGAATCTGATTGCATGATTTAATGAAGGGCCGCACTGGCATTGCTGGTGCGGCCCTTTTCAATTGATCTGATGTAAGGAGCAAGGCTCTTAACGAATTGATTCCTCCGGCAAGCCAGATTGAATCCCCTGATCCACGGGCATCTCATCATGTTTACCGTCCCCGTGTCGGGCGATTAAACGATCGAGCTCATATCGTAGGTCTTTCACAACATCCACATACGAGTCGTTGTTGATCAAGTTTTTATTTTCACCAGAATCAACCTTCAAATCGTAAAGCTCGCCCATATGTCGATCGGGTGAGCCATCACCGTGTGGATATCGAATGTATTTCCAACGATCGGTTCTCAAGGCACGCACGTTCGGCGTGTATGGAAACTGGTGCTCATAGTCGTACTCGTAGTAAAAACTCGTTCGCCAATCCGAGGTGTCACCCTGAGCAAGTCGTTTCCAGCTGTGTCCGTGAACTTTTGCAAGCGGTTCAGCCCCACAGATATCGAGGATCGTAGGGGCGAAGTCGATCGTCGCTGTCATCTGCGGAATGACTTTGCCTTGCACCGCTAGACCGGGATATCGCACAACAAGCGGAATACGAATCGACGGATCGTGCCCGGTCCTCTTGTCGACCATGCCATGCTCGCCTTCGAGCAAGCCGTTGTCTGATGTGAATACCACCAACGTGTTGTCCAGTTCATCGCGATCTTCTAGCAACTTGTAGAGACGCCCAACGCTGTCATCTACAGAAAGAAGCGTTCCCCAGTAGGCGCGAACCATTTTGGCAAAGTCTTTAACGGCTTCGGGACTTTTGTCGGGAAATTTTTTTCGCCAGCCGAACAACGGTCCGTAGATGCCATGCCAGGTATCCAGTCGCTTTTTGAACCAGGCTGGCTTGTCGTCCAGGGTAAACGCACTCTGGGGATACTGGATATCAACGGAATCAAAAGCCTGTTCATATTTTTTCTCAGGGAAGTAAAAGCTGTGAGGAGCCTTGTGCCCCACCATGATCGCCCAGGGTTTGTCGGATTCACGATCCTTGATCCAGTCCATCGCCATGTCGGTCACGACCGTTGTGTAGTACCCCTTCACAACTCGCCGATCTTTGCCGTTGAAGTTGAATTCCGTATCAAAGTATTTGCCCTGGCCTTTGTGGGTGACGAAATGATCAAAGCCGGGACGGGGCATGTCGTTCTTTTCGCCCATGTGCCATTTGCCGACGTAAGCCGTTTCGTAACCGGACTCCTGAAGTCGCATGGGAAAGCTGACCATGTCTTTTGGGTATTCCGTAAAGTTATTTGAGACACCATGCGTATGCGCGTAGAGCCCACTTAAAATTGAAGCCCGGCTTGGGGAGCAGAGACTTGTGGTGCAAAAATGATTTTTGAAAAGCAGTCCCTCTGAAGCCAATCGATCAATGTGCGGAGTTTTTAGATAAGGATGGCCCATGCAACTTAGGGCGTCGTAACGCTGGTCGTCAGTGAGAATAAACAAGACGTTTGGGCGTTGCTGTTTGTTCTGTGTCTGCTTGTGGGTTTGGGTGTTTGTTTTGCTTGTACCTGCTTTAACTGTGTTTGGATCGGTATCTGGCGGTAATTCCTCACCCTCTAAGACATAGGCGATCAGGTCTTGAATTTCGTTGATATTCAGTCCATCGAGAAGGCCAAGAGGCATGATTGATGTCGTGAGTTCCTGTCGCTCTTGAATATCGGTTTTTTGAATAAAAAAGATCTCACCATTTGTTTGTACGTACGCCTGCTTCTTGCCCTCCCGTCCAACGATGAGTCCTGTGAGAACTTTTCCATCCGTTGTCAGAAGTTGTTGTGGGCGATAATAGGGTGCCATTTCGGCATTCGGATTGATGATATGTTTCAGTAACCAATCACGAGTAATACCTGTTTGGTTTCGAATCGTTGTGAGATCTGGACCGACGTCATTCCCGCGGCCGTTCATTGCGTGGCACTTGTAACAACCTCCAAGTGTGGAATGAAAGAAAAGCCTTCTGCCAACGGCTCGGTCGGGCTGACGTGATGACTGGTCAATCAGTGCATGCCACGCCTCGAGGTCAGTGACAGGAGGTTTTTCTGGTAGGTCTCGCCCAGTGATGCCTGCTGATAGCGTACGAGCTGCTTCTGATGAGAGTGTCTGGCTTGTTGATTGTGACAGGAGGTTGAGGAGTCCGTTGTGTTCCGCTGCACTCGGGGTGAGTCCTGCCACGGCATCAGCCCGGAGTGTATCGCTGAGTGTTGAGTCAGCTGCCAATCTGGCTAGAGGCCATTGTTTGTTTGGATCTGGATGAATGACGAGTGAGTAAACTGCTTCGCGCTGAATTGATGGGTATGCAGATTGCGCTAGTTTTGAAAGCGCGTCAACGGTGAGTTGCTTGTGAGTGACGTTGATACATTGCAGTGCAAGTGCACGTATGCGAGGTGTTTTGTTTGTGTCGAGTGCGAGTTCGAGGAGCGTGTCGTCTGGGGAGAATTCTTTTGATGAGGTTTCAGCCAGAGCTGCAAGTGATGCGATTACCGCACGGAGCTCTTTGCGTTTGAGATTGGGCCGACTGAGAACCTTCTCAAGGTGCGTCTGGTATTGTGTGAGGTTTTTATCTGCAATCCATTTGATCCCAACAAAACGAACATCGGGTGACGTGTCTTCTAAAAGCTTCGGAATGACACTTGGTTGTCCTTGGTGATCAAGTCTTTTGAGGGCAATCGCATGGTGTGCCCGGGCTGTTGAACTCGGATGGGCGTCAAACGAATGTGTGAGAAGAATTTCTGGGTGTGTGGTAAGGAATTGAATAGCACGAGTGCGAACATACGGGTCGTCGCTTCCTAGTGATACCAAGGATTCTTCCACAGTCATCGCTTGATGTGCGTCAGTCCGCGGTAGCGGATGCATCTGTACAGGCTGCTTGAATTCGACTTGCCAGATCCGGCCATGACCGTGAACCGGATACGAAAGTTTCACCCAATCAGTGAAGTACAGATATTTTCCATCAGCAGAGTATGAGAAATGAACCGGCCGAAAATCATCTGGGCCACTCAGGAACGGTTCACGTGATGCCGTAAATGAATCACCGTGAGGCTGGAGCACGTGGAGATCAACACGATTGTCTGTCCACGAGGCACTCAAGAGTTTTCCTGGGCCATAAGGGATCACTCCGCATGCTGCTTCACCCAACGCACCGATCATTCCAAGTGTGCCCGGATTTTCGCCAAACCAACAGACAAGTGGATGCCGGCCAGAGCGGCCGTAGCGATACTCGTAGCCGAAGTCGGCACCCGGAACGATGTGCAGCAAACGATTCGGCGGTGTGGCGTTGGGGTCGTTGTCTGTACTGAAGAGATTTCCTGCCAGATCGTATGCCATTCCAAAGGCATTCCAGTGTCCGGTAGATTGTCGGGTTAATCCGGTTCCGTCTGTGCGGCAGCGATATGTCGAGCCACCTTCGCTACCACCAGAAAGTTTTGTTCCATCGGAGCCAACAAATGTGTACTCAACACCAAGGTTTTCTCCAAAGCCGAATGCCAGCCATTCTGGGTGTGCTGGATCAATTGCCAACCCTCCAACTCCATTGTGTGGATAGTCGCCCTCGGTGTCGCAGACGATTATTTTTTCAGGCTCGGCGTCAGCCTTCTTTTTCGTTGCGGCATCTCGAAAACGACCAATAAACCAACGCGTGCTGACGTACAGGTGTCCATCAGGACCGAAGAGGAGATCAGTACTGAAGGTGTGTCCCTCGTAAAAAATACTTCGTGTATCTGCGATCCCGTCGCCGTTGGTGTCTTCGAAAATGAGGATACGATCAGTTTCTGGCCCTCTGTAATCGTTTGTTCGTTTGTGAGTGTGGTTTTCCTGCACAAAGACACGGCCATCAGGCGCAACTGCAATTCCGACAGGGGTCACGATTTGTGGGTTCTGCGCGAATAAGGTGACAGCCTCAATGTTCGGGTGATGGATAGTTGGTGTGAATATAGTTTCTTCAGACGATGCCGATGTGCTTTCGTCTTGGGAAAATAGTACAGGGCAATATGAACAGCCAATACAGATGACAAGGAATGTAAAAAAAGTTTTCATTTTTGAATGTGCTGTGAGATTGTCAGAAGCAACAAGATAGTGACCTGTTCTGCTATCGATTTGGGCACTCAAGATTTGGGTACTCAAACTGCTCGGATTCGAGATCAATTATTATTGCAGTTTGCCTCAGTCCGGATCCTGCCGCAGATGTGTCCGCGGCTCTTTGTATCAAACGTCATAAGAAGTGGGCCAGCTATCGGGCGATGTCGCACTACGAGGTTGTGTTACGAACAGGGCTGAGCAACAAAAAAACCCCCCAACAGGTGTTGGGAGGTTAAGTGGCGGGGACAGGATTCGAACCTGCGACCTCGAGGTTATGAGCCTCGCGAGCTACCGGGCTGCTCCACCCCGCGATATGTTGTAGTGCCTCGTGTTAGGCCTAGAACCAACGAAAACGCCGAATTCTAGTCGCCTAATCATCCAAACCGATCTGATCGGAATTCTGATGAGGCTGAGCGTGTCATTCAGACGATTCTAGTATATCAGAAAAAAACCTCTGTGCTTTTTGGTCGAAAAAAGTCTGGCGTTCGGGTTAGTTTTTGGTTTTCATGAAAGGAGAAGAGGACTTAGAACACGCCGCTGCCTGCTCGAACCCTCCACTCGCATACCATGACAGAGCCACGTCGAAAATCGTCGCGATCTTCGAAGCAGCCTTCGGCGGCTCAAAGAGCATCGGCGACCGCCCCTACGGAGAGCAAAACGCGGTCGCTTGCCGGTAGACTCCCGTGGACAAAGTCAAAGAATAAAAGTCAGTCTTCTCAGGGTGTGGTTGTTACTGAAGCAAGGGAAAGGCCTCAGGAGAAAAAGCAGGGTGGACTGTTTGACCCGGATGCTCCACTTGGCCCGCTTGATTTTTTCCTGTCATTTCAGTGGCGGAATGCGTTGCGAAAGATTCTCCACGACAGCCCGGCCTGGAGTGTCAGTCTTGGTCTCCATGCTCTTATTCTTGTCGCGCTTTTATTGGTATCTGTTCGTGTTGTAAGTCAGAAGCCACTGAGCCTCACACTCGAGTTTGCTCCGCAGCCTGGTCCTCCGGGTATCCCATCGGTAGTTCTGCCAGCAGACGCACCGAACCTCGCTGATCCGGAGAACGTGGTTCAGGAATTGGCCGTGAGTGAAAAAGATACGGTGAAAGATCCGGCTGCAGTTCCTGTTAGGAATCGGCTTGTACCCAATCAAGAATCAGGTGCAGTTCGTTCAGCCCGAGTTGTCGGCTCGCTTCTTACCGGCAGGCAAGAGGGGCAACGTCGTAATCTACTGGCGGCTGGTGGTGGAACTGATCAGACAGAGCAGGCGGTCCAGCGAGCACTCGCGTGGATTGTCCGCCAGCAAACGGACAGGGGTGCGTATGCTGGACTCTGGAGCCTGCGTGGCCCGTACCCAGATGGTGGCTCAGAGGAAAACAGGGTGGCAGCGACTGCCATGGCATTGCTTGCGTTGCAGGGGGCGGGCAACACACCGACGACCGGGGACCACAACAAGGTTGTCAGGGATGCATGGGAATCACTCATCAAGACACAGACAGATGCAGGTAATTTTGCGCCAGCATCAGACGAGCACACGTCATCTGCGGGGCGAATGTACGGGCATGGCCAAATAACAATCGCTTTGTGTGAGGCATATGGACTGACACAAGATCCAAAGCTAGAGCAAGCTGCTCAAGCAGCAATCCGGTACGCTCTGGCAGCGCAATTGCCGGATGGTGGATGGCGGTATCATCTTCCAGATCGAGACGAGAATGGGTTCCTCGAAAGCTGGAAAAATCGTGGTGATCTATCGATGACGGGCTGGTTTCTGCTTGCGCTAAAAACAGCAGAGATGGCCGGTCTGCAGTCTCCGGCGATCGAAGACTCGTTTGAACAGGTTGACGGGTTTTTGGACCAGCTGCGGATTGTCTCTGATGATCCAGAGTCGGTTGATCTTGGGTACGACTATCAATTTAATCCACTGAATCCGGTCAGGAAATTTCAGCCTGCCATTTCAGCGGAAGCAATTCTTGGGAAATTGTTTCTTGGTACAACGCCGGACGATCCACATGTCAGGGCCGTTGTGGATAGGTTGCGTGTTGAGTCTCCGATTGCTTTTCCTGAATCACTACGAAAAGGTGGACGTGCCGTTGAGTTTGCTGCAATCGATGCCCGTGGCATGAATCATGCAGTCAAGAATATTTATGCGTGGTATTACATCACACAAGTGTGCCATCATGTCGGTGGGCAGGCCTGGCGGGAATGGAATTCGGATATGTGTACTCTTTTGCCAGAGAATCAGGAGAGTGGAGGGTTTGATCGTGGAAGCTGGTCACCGGCGCATGATCTCTATGGAGTGAAGGGAGGAAGACTCTTCACAACAGCCCTCTGTGCATGCATGCTCGAAACATACTACCGCCATCTTTCCTTATATGGAGTGGCAGAGAAAAACTAAGAAGGAATGCCATCCCACTGGCGAATCGCTTCATAGGCGACAATGGCAGCAGTGTTCGACAAATTTAAACTTCTTACCTGAGGACGAGAGGGAATTGTAAGAAGTTGATCAGCATGCTTCTTTTTAATTGATTGCGGCAGGCCGCTTGATTCACTGCCGAAAACAAGAACATCACCATGTTGGTATGTGATATCTGTATATGATTTTGTTGCATGAGCGGAAAAGAACCAGCCAAGCCTGCCTCCCTCAGCGGTTACACGGGTCACGAGATCGTCCCATGATGGCACAACCTCCCATTCAAGCTCATCCCAGTAATCAAGGCCTGCTCGCCGGAGGTAATAGTCGTTAATTGTGAACCCCAGTGGCTCAACAAGCCACATCTTGGCCCCAATGGCTACACAGGTTCGGCCGATGTTTCCAGCGTTTGGTGGAATTTCGGGCTCATGTAAGACGATATGGAGGGAAGGGGAGTACCGCATGATGGATCGCCGAGGAGACACTTTCCTGCTATTTTGTAGGAGTACGATTCATTCTGGTAGTCCTGTCGCTGTGCGGGCCGCTACAGTTTTACTATTTTTGAAAAACACTGAAAGAACATAAGGGTAGCAGTGGTAAGCATTGAGCGAAATCCAACCCGGGCAGTTCAGGTAGGAAGCATCACCGTTGGTGCCAATAACCCAATTGCGGCGCAAAGCATGACAGCGACGCATACGCAGGATGTGGAGGCAACACTTGAACAGGTAAATGCTCTGCATGCTGCTGGTGCGGGTGTGGTCAGAATAGCTGTTGATAGCAAAAAGGATGCAGCGGCTCTGCCGTCAATCCGAAGTCAGACAGAAGCGAACCTCGCAATCGACCTGCAGGAAAACTATCGCCTCGCTGTAGATGTGGCAGAGCATGTCGATAAGCTTCGATACAATCCTGGGCATTTGTATCACCATGAAACAGAAAAGCCCTGGCAAGAGAAAGTGAAGTTCATCGCTGGAGTCGCAGGAGACCATGACTGTGCAATGCGTATAGGCGTGAATTGTGGAAGTGTTGATCCAGCAAAAAAAGAGAAGTTCGAAGAGGATGACTCAATTGGACCGATGCTCGCTAGTGCCCTTGAGCATTGTGAACTACTCGACTCGATTGGATTTACGCGATATGTCGTGTCGCTGAAAGACTCAGACCCGCAAAAAGTGATTGAGGTGAATCAACGGTTTGCTGAGCAGCGGCCGGATGTTCCCCTGCATTTAGGTGTGACTGAAGCGGGCATGCCACCGGACGGTGTTATCAAGACTCGTATCGCTTTCGAGCAACTCATCAGCCGTGGCATTGGTGATACCGTGCGAGTATCACTCACGGTGCCAAATGTGCGGAAGCCAGAAGAGATCGAAGCAGCTCAAGGCATTCTCGCGGATATCGCCATTGGCCGAGTGCGAAGTGTTGTCGATTTTGGTCTCGACACTCTGAATATCATCAGTTGCCCGAGTTGCTCACGAGTCGAAAATGAGGCGTTCATTGAATTGGCTGAAGAAGTCAAGCAGATGACGGCGTACGCAAAAGATCATGCGATTACGATTGCTGTTATGGGCTGTCGTGTGAATGGTCCTGGGGAAACTGACGATGCAGATCTTGGCCTCTGGTGTGGGCCGACGCATGTCAATCTGAAGAAGGGCAGCGATCCGATTGGTGCCTTTCCCTACGACGCCATCATACCCCGTTTACGCGAAGAGCTTGATCGAATCATAAACGAACGCGGCGATGTCGCGGGCACAGTGGCGGGAGTGTAATCGTATGACTCAACTTCCGATTGTTGGTGAGGGAGCAGCTGCCTGTCAGATTGGATCGCAATCTGAGCTAATCGCTGGCCTCCATGTCGAGCCAGTGGAGCCAGCAAATCGTCGGGGCACGTTTTCGCTAATCAGCCTTGGCTGTCCGAAAAACCTTGTTGATAGCGAGCGAATGCTCGGTCTGCTACGAGATGATGGGTGGCAGTTTGTTGCCGAGCCCAAGGGTTCAGATCTTGTCATCATTAATACCTGTGCTTTTATTGATTCCTCTCGTGCTGAGTCATACGGTGTCATTGATGAAATGGTTGGACTCAAACAGGCAGGCGGTATACGAGGAATTATAGTTGCCGGATGTCTTGCCGAACGGCAAAAGGAAACGTTGCTTGAGGAGCGGCCCGGTGTTGATGCGGTGATCGGGGTGTTTTCTCGAGATGAAGTGGCCCGGGCAGCCGAACGACTCGTTGGTAGTCTTGGTGAGCAGCGAAGTGTGTTTAATCCGGCTCCAGCGACCGCACTTGATGACGGCAATCGTATGCGCGTGACGCCGCGGCATATGGCCTATCTGAAAATTTCGGAGGGTTGCGATCGAACCTGTACGTTTTGTGCCATTCCAAAAATGCGTGGCAAGCATGCGACCAAGCCAATGGAGCAGGTGCTGGCCGAAGCAAAAGAACTAGCCGCAGATGGTTTGAAGGAGTTGGTCATTGTTGCTCAAGACACCACCTACTACGGCATGGATCTGTACGGTGAGCCGAGGCTGGTTGAGCTTCTTGAAGCACTCGAAGAAATTGATGGCATTCAATGGATTCGGCTGATGTATCTGTACCCGATGTACTTTACTGACCGTCTCATTGAGACGATTGCGGGTAGTAAAAAGATTCTTCCGTATCTAGATATGCCACTTCAGCACGCCAGTGATCCAGTGCTGAAGCGAATGCAGCGAAGGGTTTCTCGTGGACCCACAGAGGAACTGCTTGCCAAGCTACGTGATCAGATTCCCGATCTTGTGCTACGGACGACGATGATCACAGGTTTTCCTGGTGAGACGGACCAGCAGTTTGAAGAAATGGTTTCATTTGTGAAGCGGTGGCAGTTTGAACGGCTCGGTGTGTTTACGTACTCACTTGAGCCGGATACACCTGCGGCGAGGCTTGACGGCCATCTGCCAGAGGACGTAAAGGTTGCCCGTCGTGATGAACTCATGGAGGTGCAACAGGCAATCGCCCACGAACACACACAGAAGCAAGTCGGTAAGACGTTGCCGTGTATTGTGGACAGTCATTCTGGCCAACGAGATGACGTCTGGATTGGCAGAACTCAGGCTGATGCACCAGATATCGATTGTGTGGTCTACATCACAGCACCGGAGACAAATCCGCTGACTCCCCTCGTGGGCACGATCGTGCCTGTTCAGATGGTTGCAGCCGCCGGGTATGATCTGGCTGGCGTCGCCACGGAACTTCGGTAGGTACTAAAGTGTCGTGATTTTTATGAGACAAATTTCTCTCATTACTTTTTAGGGGGGAAATGTCTCC
>JADHSL010000080.1 GCA_016776925.1 Pirellulales bacterium
GAAGTATTACGCTCACGGAGGCGCACCCGACAATGCGGGGTGGAGTTTTGCGTCTTCTTGTGCCACTACGTGCCGAGGACCTCGATAACGAAGATGGCCCATCTCCAGAGCTGGTCGCCTGGGACGAACAAGGAGCCGGACACGGCCAACTCGTCGCATTCAGTGAGGGAGGTGAGGCCGCACAACCGTTTCAACCCGAAGGAAAGCCCGTCGATGCGTACATTTCAGCCCTGATTGATCAGATTGATCGTCCCAACCAAACCGAATCCTGAAAACAGAATAATCGCGGAACCGACCCCAACCCAAAACATGAGGAAGACTTGAGTAATAATCGCAATACAGCACCCTTTGCTGACCCGCACACTTTACTTGAGAACTCGAACACACCACGACGCGCGTAAACTTACGAGGAGTATTTGATGGCAATCACCACAACAGACCGATCTCTTGCCAGTCTAAAGGAAGAAATCTGTGACATTGGTCGCCGTATATATAACAAAGGATTTGCAGCAGGAAATGATGGGAACATCTCATTCCGACTCAACGACAAAGAAGTCTTGTGCACACCGACGCAAATTTCAAAAGGCTTCATGAAGCCCTCTGATCTCTGCATCGTCGATATGGATGGCAATCAAGTAGCCGGCCAGCGGAAGCGATCGAGTGAAATCCTCCTCCACCTGACGATCATGAAAGATCGACCTGATGTGAACTCGGTTGTCCACTGCCATCCCCCACACGCAACAGCGTTTGCGGTTGCTCGCGAGCCAATTCCTCAGTGCGTCTTACCAGAGGTGGAAGTTTTTCTTGGCGACATCCCTATTACAAAATATGAGACCCCAGGAAATCAAAAGTTTGCCGATACAGTTCGACCATTTGTGAAAGACTCAAATGTTGTCATTCTTGCCAATCACGGAACTGTCAGTTTTGGTGAAACAGTTGAAAAAGCGTATTGGTGGACAGAAATTCTCGATGCCTACTGCAAGATTCTCATGCTTTCCAAAGATCTTGGCCGTGTCACCTACCTTTCAAAAAATGAAACACAAGAATTACTTGCTCTGAAGCAGCAGTGGGGTTTCAAAGACCCTCGCCTCGAAAAGAGCATGGAAAATTGTGATATCTGCGCGAATGATGTATTCCGTACAAGTTGGGGCAACACTGGCGTTAGCCGAAGTGCATTTGACCCACCACCAGCCATGAATGCAGCTCCGTCATCAAGTCAGAACATCGACTATGAGGCTGTCGTTAAAGCCGTAACAGAGCAGGTCTGCAAGGAACTCGGCCTCAGTGCCTAGGGACACCGTACCCAATCTCACCCTGTGGCAGTGCAGGTGCTGAATTAATAAAAGGAAAGAACATGAAGGTCGGAATCATCGGTGGCGGTGGTATTGTTGGCGCGTCTGCCGGCTTTGCCCTTCAACTTGGTGGCATTGTTCACGAAATTGTGCTCGTTGATGTCAATGCTGACCTCGCGGATGGCCAGGCACTCGACATGATGCATGGGGCCCCTGCAATTGCTGACCAACTTATCACTGCTGGTGCGTATGAAGACCTGGCTGATGCTGATCTGATCTGCATTACTGCAGGGCTACGTCGTAAGCCGGATGAAAGTCGCCTTGCCTTAATCAATCGGAACGTCGCATTATTCAAAACAATACTGCAATCCGTGAAGGCGGCCGGCATCAAGTCAGACGCAACAATTCTTGTTGTGAGCAACCCAGTTGATATCCTGACGTATCTTGCTGAGGAAGAGCTTGGTCTTCCCCAAGGCCGAGTCATTGGGCTTGGCACCTTACTCGACACACTCCGGTTCCGCAGTCTGCTTGCCCTGAACCTCCATGCTCCTGCCACTCAGGTTTCAGCAATTATTCTTGGTGAGCATGGTGACAGCATGGTACCGATCTGGTCGAGTGCCAGTGTTGGTGGACTTCCACTTGAAAAATATCCTGGCTTCACACAAAAGCTTGGGCAGGACACGTTTATCCGAGCAAAAACATCTGGTGCAGAAATGATCAAGAAGAAGACGGGCGCCGGGTTTGCTGTTGGTGTCTCAATTGCTGAGGTTGTTCATGCGATTGCTCTCGACAGCAAACGCATCCTGCCGGTGTCATCAGTCCAGCGTGGATGCTATGGACTGCGAGAGGTTGCCCTCTCTGTTCCGACTGTTGTTGGGCGTGGCGGCGCAGAACAGACCCTTGAGGTTGAACTCTGGCCAAAAGAAATACAAGCACTCAAGCGAAGCGGTGCCGTGCTGCAAGAGACGCTTGGCAAGGTCCTTGCCGAAGCGAACTGATTTTTCGCCTTGGGCAATCAATCACCTAGAGCATTCATACGAGTCAACTGATTCGCTGTTGAGATGTCCCATCTGCGAACGGCACCATCCCAGCCCCCGCTCCAGAGCTGATTCCCATTTGGACCGACACACACACTCCAGACTGGCTCATCGTGACCGCGAAACGAGGCCAAGGGAACTGATTCGGAGGTTGACCAGAGGACGACTTCCCCACTCTCCGTTCCAGCAATGAGCAACGGTTCGTCTGGTACGGTAGCGAGCGACCAAATTTTCCCACCGTCGGCTGTAAAGACAGCACTCTGTGTACGAGACGACGGCTGGCTTTTTCCCGACGGCCCTGACAGTTGCCACAGCCGGACTGTTCCATCCGCGCCAGCAGATGCAATAGTCCACTCGTGACCAGAACGTCGATTCCACGAGAGTGCGTTTACCTGGCCTCGGTGTCCATGAAACGCTTCAATTTGTTCGCCTTGCTCATCAAAGACCCGCAACGTTCCGTCCTCACATCCCGTAGCGAGGCGTCCTGGCTCTGCATCGGTTGAAAAAGCCAGACAAAACACTCGTCCGGGATGGTGAATGATTGTGGCCGATTTCAATTCATCGCTTTTCCAAAGTCGGACAGTTCCATCTTCACCAGCGGACGCAAGCGAAGCACCAGATGCTGAATAGGCGATTGAAAACACGCGACGGCGATGACCGGACAATGTCCTTATGTGCCGAAGATGTGGTTTGCGGTGCCTAGGAGAGACTCTGTCTGAAGATGACTGTCCACTTTCAAACGCCCACTGGCTCACCGTACTATCGCTTCCTGCGACAGAAAACTCAGACAGCGTTGGATGCCAGCGGATCTCATTGATTGGCAGCTCGCTTACTTGTTCCTCCGTAATCAGGGTTCGTGTTGCGGCATCC
Source organism: Pirellulales bacterium (assembly GCA_016776925.1). Lineage (GTDB taxonomy): Bacteria > Planctomycetota > Planctomycetia > Pirellulales > UBA1268 > UBA1268. The sequence continues at coordinate 3,200 of JADHSL010000080.1, forward strand.
CATATCGTTACAGAACCTGAGTTCGTTCCAGCTGCGAGATGTCGGCCATCAGCTGATAAACTTACCGTATGAACCTTGGCTTCAGTGACACACTTAGGTTGTGGATCCCAGGCATCTTCCCACAACCGAACGGTCCCGTCTCCAGATCCGGTAAACAGCTCGTTGTTTCCTGTCGCAGCAAGTGACCAGATTACTCCTTCGTGGCCATTGAGCGTTCTCACGTGTTTCTTTCCATGTACATTCCATAGACGTAGGAGCTGGTCTCCCGCAGCACTGGCCACCCTTCCAGCCCCACAAAACCGCACGTCATTCACGCGGACGGGATGATAGAAACATGCATGCTGGGTCAGATCTTCCAGGTCCCAGACCCTGACTGTCTGATCCTCAGACGCCGATGCGAGGTGTTTTCCATCAACAGAGAAATCCACCCCGAAGACACGGTTCTGATGCCCAGAAAGTAGCTGTTCCTGACCCGTATCTTTATTCCATAGCCGCACTGAACCATCACGGAGACCGGCTGCAATCCAGATACCATCCGGTGACTGAGCCAGCCCATACACCGACGTCTCAAATGATGTAAGGACCGAAACCTTGGACTGGTCCTGCACGTTCCACTGTCGAAGACGACCATCTCGCCCGGCACTTATAAAATCTTCACCTGATGGCAACATGACCAATCCATACACAGGCCCGGTATGACCAACACACACACCGATTGCTTTCCCTTCTTCGGTATCAATCATATGGATCCGTCCGTCATCACAACCCACAATGGCAACACGACCCGTGTCTGAAATTGCAGCAGCCCATGGACGACTTCCTGTCTCATACCGAAATTCTTGAACCTGGTCGATGTGACCAGATCTCAGTGAACAAAGAACAACTCTGCCATCTCTGCCACTTGCTAAAGCCACACCAGTCTCGCCTGACACTGCTACAGCAGTCATTGAGTCTCCCGGACTTCGCCAGAAGGAACTGGAATCATCAAGCCGACTTCGAAGGGTCCGGATGGCGAGACTCGTACTTTTTACAACACGTGCTGGCACTCGATCTGCAAGAGAAGTAAGAACTCCCTCTCGCTGATCAAGTAAATCCTGGACCATCTGTGAGTGATGGTCTCGCTCGGCAGAGAAAGCTTGCCGCAAGAGTGAATCAGCGAGTGTGCCACGAGCAGTCTCAGCCGCAGTGATTGCTTGTTGCTGTGCCACGCCAGCCGTGTATGCAAACCAACCAACGGCACACACCGCTGAGATCACTGTACTAGCAAGCAGCAACAGAAAGCAGGAAACCACCTTATTCCGAACTACCCAACGACAGACAAACTCCGCCAGACTCGGCTGTCGACAGAGAACAGGCTGACCGTTTACCCAACGAGTTAATTCCTGCTCCACTTCCCGCATTGTGGAAAAACGATCATCAGGACGTTGCCGCGTACATTGTGCAATGACTGAAACGAGGTCTTTGGATGCTCCTCGTGAAACTGGGTATTGGCCAGCACAGTACAATTCCTGCTCTTTATTTTCAGCTTCAACAGAAACTCTAGGCCTGCTCCCCTTCCACCCTGACTGTGGAAAAAAAAGTTCAGTAAAAAGTAAACCGATTCCATAGATATCTGATCTTGCATCAATTAATTCATCTCGGCCCGCCCGCTGCTCCGGACTCATGGACGCTGGTGTTCCACGCACGCTGCCAGGGGGCACACTCTGCCAGACCGTTTTTTCAGTAAGGACACGACCGATTCCAAAGTCAATAACTTTCACAACACCATCACTGCCCACAAGGACGTTTGACGACTTGATATCGAGGTGGATTATCCCCTTTGCATGTGCGGCAGTCATGGCACTCACAGCATCTAATGCGAGGTGGACCCGCTGTACCAACGACAGGCGTTTCCTGGCTGCATACTCGGTGAGTGAACACGAGCCCTCAACCAACTCCATCATGATCCATTGATACTTATGAGCTCGGCTTTCATACACTCCGACTGTGTAGACATCCGCAATATTTGGATGTTTCACCCGAGCAAGTAAAGCGGCCTCTTGTTCGAGAAGTCGACGAGCAAAACTATCTCCGTGCCCGTTTAGAAATTTGACGGCCACCTTTCGGGATGGTGCGTGTTGCCGCGCTTCAAACACCTGCCCCATACCACCGGCCGCGAGCTGCTGTACTATCGTTGCACCGCCAATATCAACACCCGATTTGAGCAGCTCACATGAGGATTTCTGCTGGCTTCTCCGTAACCCAAATGTTTCATCATTGCCGGTTAATGGAATATCAACCGAGCCTTCTTCTCGTACAACACTCATTCCTTTGTTGTACAAATTTCTATGATCAGCATAAACAATTCGGTAGGGTTATTTCACAGGCAAAGACATTAACTCATCTGCGGAAAGCCTTCTTCGCAATAACAAAAGCTTGTCACGTGCCGCCTGGACCCTTCGAATCCGGCCCCACACATGCTCGACCGACAAATCTGCCTTGGAATTTAAACCGGTTTCTACTTGATATGCTTCCAGTGAATTGGAAAGCCTCGCACTAAGTTCCCGACGCAAATGCCGCAGTTTGAGTTGAGCAGCAAGAACAACATGTGCGGATGTCGGCACTTCTTCAGACAGACCATCAATGCCGAGTATTTCTGCGGCATCTTGCGCACTCTGACTTTTCCACGACCAGTTCTCCGTCTGCGAATGTGACTCCACCTGCATCATCACTGACCTCTCTCCTTGAGCCACTTGTGGCGACTTTCAGAACTGCCTCTACAAGCAAAAGCGAGAGTCGTCGGCCAAAGGGGCAAGATGGATTTGCCAGCTATTTTCTACGCGTCATCACTGGGCTTTTTTCCGTGGTAGACTCCTATCTCTCGTGTCTCGGGAATTCACCAGAGAATCAAATGCAACCATGGATGAGACTCCCCTTCCCCACACGGTCGAGGACTGCCTGCGTGATCTCACGGCTGGTGACACTACAGCCCGTGAACGCATCCTTGAATTGTGCAATGAACGTCTTCGACACCTGACACAGAGAATGCTTCGTGGGTTCCCGTCAGTGAAACGATGGGAGGACACAGACGATGTCTTTCAGAACGCCATGCTTCGTCTGTACAAATGCCTTGGGGAAGTCACGATTGAATCTCCCCGAGAAATTATGGCACTAGCGGCAACGCAAATTCATCGAGAATTGATTGATCTCGCACGGCACCACGCTGGCCCCATGTCATTTAGCGCCAACCATGCCACCGGCATTCACCCAATTGATGACCACTCGAACTCTCGCCATCCCCAAGATAAACGAAACGATACTGCAACGACACTTGATCGCTGGACACACTTTCATCAAGCCGTTGAAATGCTGTCCACTGAAGAAAAAGAAGTTTTCCAGTTGGTCTGGTACCTCGGAGCCGACCAGAAAACAATTGCTGATCTTGTGGGGTGCTCTGTTCGAACCGTCAAAACTCGCTGGCGGGGAGCACGTGAGAGCATCCGTGCGACGCTCAACGACGAACCTCCTGAATAGATGGGGTGTTCTAAAACTATTGCTGAGCGATACGTGACTGCACGCCAAGAGTCTCTGCGAGTTCAACAAGCAGCCGTTGCACAAAGCTTAACTTAGCCCGTTCAACAAGGACTTGCCTGGCCATGTCAGGATAGTCAGTAATGACACCATCCACACCACGGCCAACCATTTTGGATACCGACACCGGGTCATTGAGTGTCCATGCATACAAAAGCTTGTCCGCTTCGTGGGCCTTTTGGACCATCTGACTCGTTGCAAACCGGGCGTTCACAGCGAGAAAGTCTGCCTCAATTTTTCGTACATCCCCAACTGCAAGCGAAAGCAGAAGTCCAACCCGCCATTGCGGCCGCATCGTTTTCAGGCGAGAGACAATTTCTGCCTTCAACGACATACACTGCACTTCATCGACACTCCCTGAGGCCTCCACGAGATCAATCACCCGTTGCTCGAGCATCTGACCATGTCCATATGACTTCAACTCGATGATTATGCCAACCCTTCCCTTACAGAGATCAAGGATTTTCCGAAGAGTTGGCACCCGCTCATCATGAAACTTTTGATCAAAAGAACTTCCGATATCGACTGCTGTTATTTCCTCAAGGGTTGCATCCCAGACTTTCAGATCCACTCCAGCAATCTTCATCAGGTCGCTGTCATGGATGACAACCACCTCTCCATCGGCTGTTTCCTGAACATCAATCTCCACCCATTGTGCACCAGCGCTGATCGCCCGCTCGATTGCTGCACGTGTATTTTCAGGCGCAACGCCACCCGCACCCCGGTGCCCAATAATGTCAATTGTGTTGTCAAAGGGAATACGTGCTGTTGCAACAGAACCGAGCAGAACCGCCACAACGACAGAGGTACAAGCCACGAATGTGAATGTCCCTGCATTCCAGTGAAACCCAGGTCGATTGCCGGACATGCTTTCAAACTTCATCCGCTGGCTTGTGTCTGCACGCCCTCCATATGTCTCCCAGGCACCGTACAGCAGCGAAGAGAATACGGTTGCCGAAAGCAACTGAATAACAAAATTGATACACGCCCAGATAAGTGTTGTAAGCCCAACTGCAAAAATGGCACCGGGCAGCGTCTGACTTGCCATCGGCACGAGTTCCGACGCCACCCATACAACGCATGCCGTACTCATGGTAGTGACAAGAAATACTGATGTGATCCACGTGCCAAGAAGTGTGACAACAATCCAGTGTCTCCCAGCAAGTCTCTTCCAACTTGTTGCAAGGGACTTCCGTGGACTGACTCCCTCGAAGACCAGCAGTGGCAGAGCCAGAAACCAACCAGAAAAGAGCCTGAGTACAAGTGCAGCGAACCCCATCACGAGAAGTCCACCGATACCTATCGCCGCAAAAAACTCTGGCGGCCGTTCAGCCAGATAAAAGTTGATGTCATGTTTTCCCAGAAGGCGTTGCGCAAGCAGACCCGCGCACAGCACACCCGGAGCCGTCACAAGCACGATCCAACAGATGATCCGGAACATCACCTGGAGCACCTTTACGCTGTGCCCAAAAGCCCACCGCGTCGCTGACCACACACCCCCCTTTTCATCTTCTTCAGCAACAAGCAGTGTAAGAAGTGTCGCCTGCTCAAGGGCAGTAATACTCAGCCAGGCAGCCCCCACCAGACACATGCCGACTGCACCACACGGCGTGAGCAGGAAAAACAGAACATCCGTGTCCGTCAGGGTGCCCCGTCCACTCAACCACAACAGGCCGTGGAGCAATCCGACTGCAAGCGGTACAAGGACAACAAATGTGAGCAGCTTAAAAAGCACGTCTGCCAGAAAGAGTTGCCGCCATCCTTGCCGCAGGGCAGTCCCGGCAACCCTGATAATTATCTTGAGCTCATCGCGAAACGTACCCGGAACCTGTACCGAAGGAAGCTTCATCTGAATCCATTTCAATTAGGACGGAATTTATAGTCCCGGTAGTTCCGCTGGAACTCAGCGTCAGAGAACCCGACGTTCAGCCGAACATCTTGAAATGTATATTCCTCGATTAGGGGTGGTACGTCTGAATCGCCCACCGGCCAATCGTACGCCTCGTAGCGAACTGGTATCGGAAAGTCGTCAGCAATATATATTCTTACGATGTGAAAGAGAAACACAGAGCGTCGACGGGGATGCTTGACCTGCACACACTTACACGGTTGGCCGTCGACTTTCACATCGTTGAATATCTGGACTTCACACTCACCATACTGCATATCAGCGGTACCAACGTCAATGAGCTTTCGAACCATATTGATCATGCCGCTTTCACTCGTCGGATAACGGCTGTACTGCAAAGCAGCATCACCAGCTGGGTCAAGGTCAAGCGTCAGGTATTCAAAACGCGTTCCACCCCGACGCACGACCATCTTTCCATCGTTCGTTCCTTCAACCCACAGCACCTCTCGATCGACCATCTCTTCAGGACCAACGAAACGAAGGTAGATCGACGGTCGCTGCACGTGACGCCCATCGACTATTCTCTGATGACGAACTTTGGCATCGATAAACTCCATTGGCTTCAGCCGGCCATCTATTCGTTCCTGCTTGACAATTCTGCACGCGTAGTCAGACACATTATCTCTTAGGAAAACGCATGACTCACGCGCCAACTGCATTGCCGGAACAAGTGGGTGAGGCTGCGGCGCTGGCGGGGGCAATTCCTGCTGCGGCCGTGCTTTTTCTATTCGACGTGCAGTCGTGACTTGTGCTTGCGTTTCTTCGGCACACATACGATCGCATTGCACCCCAAACGTGATACCTACGATCGTGAAGACGACAGTTTTCGTTTTGAAAAATAGTGACATGGTAGGGGTCGCTCATTGATCAACAAGAAGACCGAACCATTCAGGCTACCTTCTGAAAATGTTCTGTTCCACCTTTCGTGTGTCGATCACTCGAATCTTTGACCAGATACAGTCGGCACATCCGCACCAATCGGTCTATATTCAGCGAGTACGAGCTTCCACCTGACATCCACAGCCCATCTTATCTGAGGCTATGACGAAGACCGTGGCATCGCCCTGGTGGCACCCGTTGAAATACCACCATCTACTAATAGCGTCTGCCCGGTGACGTAACTACTCGCATCCGATGCAAGAAACACCACGGCACCATCAAGATCTTCCGCCTTACCCGGCCGACGCAACGGAATGCGGTCAACCAAGTACTCAAGCCATTCCTTATCTTGATAGAGCACATCGTTCTGCGCTGTCCGAAACCAACCTGGTGCAAGGCAATTGACTGTGATGCCATGTGGGCCGAATTCATCTGCCATACTCATTGTCAGTTGTTTGACGCCCCCCCGACTTGCACAGTACGGACCGAGGCCGGCATATCCAAACACACTTGTCACGCTGCCAATATTTATCACGCGACCACGCTGTCGTATCAGCATTGATTCGGCAACACGTTGAGTCATAAAGAACATACCACGCAAGTTGGTGTCCAGAATGGTGTTCCAGTCTTCCCACCGCACATCCATTGCTGGCTTGCGGATATTGCACCCTGCATTATTCACAAGGATATCCAGATGCCCAGTCGCTGTTGCCGTCTCGACAGCAGCCTGGATGCTTTCCTCGTGTTGCAGGTCAAGCGCGACACACTCAACTGTGTTTCCGTACGACTCAAGCTGTCGACGGGGCTCTTCAAGAGATGCCACATCGCGGGCCGTAATGACGAGATCAGCACCAGCCCGAGCGAGAGCTCCAGCCATTTGTAGCCCCAGCCCCCGGCTTGCTCCTGAAACAAGTGCACGTTGGCCTGAAAGATCAAAAAGTGACATTGGCTTCTCCTTCAATATTTCCTGATGGCTGCAACACAACCTTGAGAATGCCCGGCTCACGATTATGGAGCCGCTCAAACCAATCTGCTCCATTCTCAAGTGGTGCAACACGGCTCACAAACCGTGACAGATCAACCGTGCCCGAGGCAGCCAGCTCAATCGCTTCCGGGTAGCAGCCGGCTGACGCACATGAGCCCTGCAGCCGGATCTGCCGAGTGACAACCGTTTGAAGAGGAAGCTCAACGGCTGGAGAGACATTTCCAACAAGTACGACAGTCCCGCCACGAGTGACGGCGTGAATGGCCGTCTCCACAGAAGCCGCTGCACCGACTGCCTCAAGGACAAGATCCGCACCATCGGTATCAGCAGAAGACGTGCCCCACTCTGCGAGTTGTTTCGCAGTTGTTTCAGCTGCATCAAACACAGCGTCTGCACCAAATTCCATGGCCTCTTTTAGACGGCTGGCGTCGAGATCAACCGCCGCAATCCGCTGAACGCCATATGCCTTGAGTGCCACAATAATTGCCAGCCCAATTGTGCCAGCGCCAATAACGACAGCCGATCGCGTTGTTGGCCCTGCACGACCGAGCCTAACTGCCTGCAGCCCAATCGTAAGTGGCTCAAGCAACGACGCGGCAACGAAACTCATCTTGTCTGGTAGTGGATAGACACATCTCTCTGGAACAATTGCATACTCTGCAAAACAGCCATGTCGCCGATAGGCATCACACGACACACCAAGTACCTGCCGATGGGTGCAGAGATTTTCTTGTCCGTTGCGACAGAACTCACATTCGCCACAAAAAACAGTTGAGTCGAGTGCGACCCGCTGTCCTTCCATCTCACCAGACACGTTCTGCCCAACAGCGTCAATGGTACCTGCCGCTTCATGGCCCATGACAAGCGGAGGAATCCGACGGCCGGTCGATCCGGTGTAACCATGCACATCACTGCCACAGATCCCGCATGCGGCGATTCGGACTCGCACCTCACCTGGGCCTGGCTCGGGTGTATCGACCTCAGCGAGCGTAAGAGAACTGGGAGACGTCAGGAGGAGTGCT
>JADHSL010000081.1 GCA_016776925.1 Pirellulales bacterium
TTGGAGCGGGTGAGGGGAATCGAACCCCTATCATCAGCTTGGAAGGCTGAGGTCTTACCATTACACAACACCCGCATGTTGGCGGAAGATGTAGGATTCGAACCCACGGTAGAGTTACCCCTACGACGGTTTAGTAAACCGTTGCTTTAAACCACTCAGCCAATCTTCCAACTTTTTATTTAACTTATTAATTTCTTATCGCATTTAAATACGACTTATCTAGTGTATTGAAACTTATTGTGAATCTTTCTTCGCTTGAATTCTTTTGTGTTTCATGGTATAAGTAACTTGGCCATATAACTAATTTGCCTGCCTGTGTCGGAACACCTATTGCTGAAACATTATATTCTGTATCATAAACCTTAGTTTCAGTCATCTTATATATCTGTGTTGGATTCTCAATAAGCAATGGGCAATCATCTGGATCACTTGCAGGATAATAAGCACCACTTAGTACACTTTTATCATGTCTATGCCTTTTTACATACCCGCCTTCTTTAAGAACATTACACCAACTGTTCACAATAACATTTTCCTCTAATCCTGCCTCTTTGCAGTAGTCATCTAAACATTCTTTAATAGCAGTTTGTAGATCTTTCATAGCAAGCCTTGTTAATGCACAATCGTACCCACCCATGTAACTACTCATGCCTTTGCTGAGAGTGCCATGCATAAGCATACCACTTATTCCTATCTTCTTCATTACTTCGACGTTGTCAACTTTATCTGACAAGTCGTATTCTGCAATAAGAGTAGGAAATAATTTATGCATCATTTTTGTCAAGTTCTTCTATCCTTTGTTCCATCCAACTAATTGCTGTATAGATATGTCCTGTGTCGTGTGGTTGAATTTGTGATTTAGCATATGCAATTTCATCTTTAATAACGTCAACACGTATTAGATCATTAATTAATTTTTTGTTCTTCGACCTTTGTGACTCTGTCATATCTAAAACTCCTCCAACCTTTAGCATTGGTATCCCAAACAGTTACATTGCCTTCTTTAGGTTCTTTATCTGTCTTAGGTTTATGCTCTTCCGGAATAACGTCAAACGACTTTGTGCAAGTCATTACTCTTTCATCTCCGTTTAGTTTATTAAATGTTACAACTAAAGTTTCCTTGCGAAGTTGTTCCAACAAGTCTTCCTGTGTAGGAATACCTTTCATTTCTGCTACTGTTTTTGTTACAACAGTATTCACCATATCTTTTTCTCCTTTCATAGTTGCTCCGTACTATAAAACTGACATTGAGAACAATTTAAATATATCACTGTCAATACAGTTGCTAATACTAATAAGACTATAAAAACTTGTTTCATGATACTTGTACTGCAATATAAAGACATAATGCTATGATAAACAATTTACCATAGTCTAGATCAAAGTCAGTACCTTCACCAAACTTTTTTCTAAATTCACTTAGCTTCATTTTATAACTCCTCTGCTATACCTAAAATTTCTGCTACGATTAATAATCCACCACCTACTATCAAAGGTAGAAAGGGGATTTCTAAACTATATCCTGCCCATACAAATGCGCCACCTGCCGCAATACGAACTGCACTTTTAACAAGACTAATATAAAAGTGTTTCTTACTTACATCTACTGGTTCAGCCATTACATTTTCTCCACAATTCGATCAATTAATCCGTAGTCAAGTGCTTCTTGTGCAGACATAAATGTATCTCTATCCATATCTTTTTCAAAGTCTTTATACGTTTTATCTTTGGTATTATGCTTAACATAAAGTTCAGTTAACATCTTTTTGTAATGCATAATTTCTTTATAACTAATTTCAATATCACTAGCCATACCTCTTGCACCACCACTTGGCTGATGTATCATATGCCTTGCGTGTGGCAACATGAGTCTATGTCCTGGTTCTCCTGCTTGTGCAAGGAAACTTCCCATTGAACATGCTTGCCCCATTACAATAGTATGCACTGGAGATTTAATAAACTGCATTGTGTCATACACACTAAGACCATCACTGATGATTCCACCTGGACTATTAATATAAAAACTAATAGGCTTACCTGGTGCTTGTGATTCTAAGAATAATAGTTGTGATACAATTAGACTTGCTGACATTGAATTAACATCAGTGTCCATAATTATAATACGGTCCTTTAGTAGCCGACTATAAATGTCATAACTACGTTCACCTTTAGATTCTTTTTCAACAACAACTGGTACTAGATTAGGCATCAACAGCCTCCTGTCTAATTAATGGTTCGACAGTCTGACTATCATGATAGTCTCCACTATTCGAAAATTGTCTTGTTGTTGTTTCCTTACGTAACATACCATCTTTAACACGATATGTAATAAGTTGTTGTTTAACTACACCTGTAGTGTCGCTTTCAAAGGCACTTACAAATGGTCCGTCTAACTTACTGTTCATTATCTTCCTTCCTTTACGTTATATGATTCTGGTCCTGGAGTAGTAAACTCATATCCAAATGCATTACCTACATATACTCTTCCATTATATTTCATATGTATTTTGTTAGTAGCCATAAACACATTCATTGAATCTTTACTTCTAAAGTTATCTACTTCTGCTTCTACAATTCTATCGTTGTTTGTGCATGTAACCATACACTTGTTTTCAAATACTTCCATTTTACACCTTATAAAGTTTAACGTAGTTAAGTCTAGTTTCGTTTGCACTAAACAATTTGTTTTTTGATTGAGCTTTTACTTTGCCTTTTAAACGTAGCATACTTCCTACGTCATATGGAAACTTGTTCATAAAGCTCACTAAGTTTCCATCAATAACCGCAACATAGTTATAGCTTTCCCATTGCGAACTGTAACGCTTGTCTAGTATCTTAATAACGCCCTCGACAACATCTTTCTCTTTGCCTAAGTGTTTGCTGTTGCGATACTCAATACGGATTTCTTTTGTAAGTCCTGTTTCGTGCTTGTCACGTTTTACAAATTCAGGAATAAAAGCAACTCGACCTAAGTTATTCTTTATTACAGTGTCTTGTGAAACACTATCAATCATATCTCTTTTAAAGTCATCTAGTTCAGCAAGTCCTAGCATTACATAACGTTTCATCCACTTGTGTATCTCTGCTACTGCTTCGTAGTCCTCTGCTGTCGGCTTAGGCATAACAAAATCGTTTGGACGATAGTCAGGATTGAATGCAAACTTAACTATTTCTTTGTTAGAGAAAATAGTTGGATTGTCTTCTGAAAATCTACGTGTGTCTCTTACATAGCCTTTGTTAATTCTTTGTGCGGCTACTGCAAATGCTAATGCTTCTTGTGTAGGAACTGTTTTCAATGGTAGTGCATCCTTACTTAAATATCCGTTTTTAATCTTAACATCGCTAATCATTGTTTGCCTCATTAATTAATTATGTGTATATAATAACATCAAATAATATAGATGTCAACCTATAATATGTCGTCTGCTATGCCTAGGTCAACCAATTGTTTTGCTGTGTAATATTGATCACTAGGATTTTTTATAAACTTACTATTAACTTCTTGTACTGTCATTCCTGTTGCCTCACGTAGTATCTGCATACATCTTTGTTCACAGTTTGCATTTTCTTTCATCTGTGCTTTCATGTCGTGCATCTTAGCATCCATATTATCGCTATGCTGATGATTCATAATACCAGCGTTCTTACCAATCCAACGATATCCTTTTGTACCACTTGCAAAAATTAGAAAGCCTGCACTCATCACAGCACCAATACCTACTGTGCTTATGTTGTGATAACTGTTCTTCATAACATCAATTAGTGCAAACATCTCATAGAGATCTCCGCCTGTGGTGTTAATATAAAGTTCAAGAGTTCTTTTAGGTTTCTTTGTTAGATTAGCACTGAGGATCCATTTGATAGCTTCGCTTACATTTTCGTTTGTAATCTCTCCGCTTAGATAGTGTATGTCATTATCAAGTAATGATCTATCTACAGCATCTGAACTATTCCAACTATCGTATTTAGGCATAATTTATTATATACCTATTTATTACATGTTTGTCCATTTATACTTTCCTAGTTTATTTTCCTCACAATAACGTACAAATAAGCCTACTTCACGTCCGTGTGCTTCAATTTCCCACGGTAAATCCCAATAACTTACTTTTTTAGGATTTATAGTTTTGCCTAACCAAGCCTCTTTGCTAGGGTGCAACTCACGTCTTGCATATTGTTTAACATGTACCATTTCGTGTGCTACAGTTTCAAGTAACTGACGCAAAGGTAATGTTTGATCAATCTCTAGTTCAAAGGTTCTATTATTTTCTAATTCTAAACAATACCCTAATGCACCTGTAGGCTTACACAAATGGACAAAAATATCCAAATTATATAAACGTGGCATTAATTTTTTTGCACAGAATTCAACCATGCCTTGGGTATGTCTTTTTTGGGATTTCGAACCGCCGACTACTTCTACAAACATGCTCACTCCTATTTAATATATACAGTATACAGTATAATGATTAAAAAGTCAACTATTTTGGTTATAAAGTATATTCAAAATTTTGGCAAGAATCGTGTTTTTCTAGTAATTCTGCACCATTTCTTATATGGAAACGTTCAGCCATTTCAGTCAAAGGGCTAAGAGTAACAAATCTTGTAGCACGTTCATTATCATGTAATTCTTTTGCAACAGTATTAACTATTTCTCTACCAGCACCTTTAGAATAACTCCAAACAGTATAGAAAACTGCAATGTGTCCTCTTTGTCCATCTTGGCAAGCGGCCTGACTAAACAAATCAAGTTCATATTCATCCTTGGGAACTTCATTAGTATAAGCAACACAGATCACTGCTTTTATATCCTCGTCGGGGAAATGCTGTTCTGCATACTTGTCCTCGTATAGTGCATACACTTCTCTGTGGCTACTAGTTCTAAAGTCAGAATCTAAGTGTGGACGAACAGGATCGTCCTTTATAATAGTATTAACTATTTCTTTACCAATATTCGTTATCACGTTGTCCTCTTTTCAATGGTAGTGCTTTGTTATATTTAAGTGCAAATAGTGTTGCTTGTTTATCATCTGGTATATCAATATAAATATCACAACGACAGTATATATCTTCTGGCATTGTTTGTGAATTAGATCTGACTAAAACTAAATCATAACCTTTGGTTGCAATATACTTAGAAAGCTCTTCACCTAACTCTCTACGTACCCAAAGATCCTCCATAGACTTACGTGCATGGCTCCATTTATATTCACACTGGGCTAGAAAAAATCTCACTCATTAACTTTCTTATTGTATGCTTCATCGAAGCCTTCCATTCCATATACAGCTCGTTCATTGTTACTCCATAGTCTTTTAAAGTAACCATCATAACAAGAAATTATAGTTTTGTCGTCTGCTCCAAGGTGTCCTTTTATTAACCAAAATAACCTACATGCTTCTTTGAAATCAACATCCATTACCACATTCCTAACGATCGTCCATTACCTGCTATAATAAATGCACAGGTTAAAATATGTAGTACTATCCAGAAAGTTCTGAAAGCCAAAGCCTTCCTTACATCTGATTGTGTAATAGGAAGAAACTCCGGCTTGTCATCGTCATTAATGCCAACAGGCATGCCAACGGTCCTAGCCCATACTTTAAGCCATCGCCGTTGTCCGCTCATTAGTGACTACTCTTGAGGTAGTCTAAACAATTCTTTGGTGTTGACTGTTCATATGGGTCGTCATCGTTACCATCATTGTTAATGCCAGGTTCCTGCCACCATTGCTCAATTACACCGTCATTGACAATGCACATAAAGCGCCAACTACGTAAACCAAATCCTAAATGGTTCTTGCCAATTAGCATTCCTAAAAAACGTGTCATGTTTCCACTTCCGTCTGGTATGCATTTTACATTTTTAATGCCTTGATCTTTTGACCAAGCATTCATTACAAATGCATCATTAACGCTCATGCAATAGATTTCATCAATATCTTGGTTACGTATATCGTCGTAGCTTTCTTCAAACCCTGGCAATTGATATTCACTACACGTAGGTGTAAATGCTCCAGGTAAACTAAACAGTACTACCCTTTTGCCTTTGAAGTAATCGTCAGTAGTTGTATCCTGCCAACGATAATCTGAATCCGCGTCATCACGGACTCTTGTTTTAAATGTCACCTTAGGCAACCTAAAACCTTTAATCATATTAGTTAATCTCCTGAGTTATTAGTATGATATACTATACAGATATTTATAAATTGCACAATACTTGCATTGCAAACATGGCTAAATAACAGTAGGGTCAACGAAAGTATAGAGGGCAAAGTATTATGGATATTTTTAAACTTATATCAGATGTAGGATTCCCCATAGCAGGGGCCATAGCATCTGGCTTATTTGTCTTTACAACTCTAGCATTTATATTAAAAGGTGTTACTAAGTCTGTTAAAGGACTTAAAGGTATCATTATGGGTCTAGATAATCGTGTGCAAACAATGAACAATGATTTAGTAAAAATTGATACTCTTATGAGCTATGCTCTTAACGTGAAACCTAATATAGACAGACTTGCCGCAAATGAAGGCAAGGAAGATGCGAGGAGAGATTAAATGATGTGGGTAGATTATGCAATAGATAGCATACCAGGAGGCAAAGGCTTTAAAGTCAAAGGCGACTGGGAAGGCGAAGTAATGGGTGTAGCCAAAGATGGATCATTAAAAGATCATTATCTTTATAGACCCGGTGATATTTTCATTGTAAACGAACATGGCTGGTTAGTTAAAACTGACGAAGTAAGCACTCTGCTTAAAAAATACGAAGAGAGTAAAGCTCAGAAGGAGACAGCATAGTTCATGGATGTAGGAGCAGTAGTAAGCGAGTACGGCTTTCCAATAGTCGCGGCAGTAGGCCTTGGCTACTTTGTGTACTATGTATGGAAGTGGGTAACTACTGAAATAGATCCTGTTATAGGTGAAGCTAATAGAACACTTATAGGACTAATTGATCGTATACGTATGCTTGATAATGATATGATTAGGCTTACGCAAAAATTAAATATGGTTCTTGAATTTAAAGAGCAATATGAAAGAATGACTGGTAAGAAACTAGACTTAGATCTTGACACAATAGAAAAAATGAAAAAGGAAATTCAAGATGTCAAAATCACAAAAAGAAGTAAAACCAAAATGTAATACCTGTGGCCATCCTTGTCACAGAGATAATGATTGCAAAGAGTGTGCTAACGATGTATGCTTCAGATGTGCTTGCAAAGACTGTAGAGATTAATTACTATTTTTTACCTAATAATTTTGCTTTAATAGCCATTAGGTCTGATTTTTCAGGAGCAGGTGATCTTGTGAAATCTAACTTTGGTTCTATGCGTCCTTGATGATCGTAATCACCTATTTTCATTTTCATTTCTCTAATACGTGCTTTGAGGCTTATGACTCTTTCTTCTAAGCCTAATGTATAATCATTATTTACTTGTTGCAATGAATACTCCATTCCAGTCTTTAGGTAGGTCTTGAGTCTTTTGAAATTCGCAACGCTCTATCCACATATCATAATAACTTGACATTTTACCATCAAAGTGATTATGTAATAAGTTACATAGTTTAATTGCTTCGTCAAAATCCTGTGCAAGATATGCTCGATGCATATCTTCGTGTCTACGTTTTGCTGTGCGCCACGCTGGTTTAACATTGTCTAATACAGTCCAAATTGTTATTCCTACAGTTTTTCCTTTAACTGCTAAATCGTCAATTTTTAAATAAAAGAAGTCGTCTTTGGTTTGTTGATAAGTTGCATCACCAACAAGTAATACACAACCATACTCTTTACATTTACTTTCTATACGTGCGGCTGTACTAACTGAGTCTCCGAGGACATCGTAACTATGTCTTGCTGTACTGCCCATTTCGCCAAGATAACCAAGACCAGTATTAATACCGGCACCCATACCGACAGGTGGCCTGCCTTCATTTGTAATTTGTTCATTAAACTTCTCCACTGCTGTTAACATATTAAGTCCACATTGAACTGCTGTCTTAGGATGTTCTGGATCATCTATAGGTGCATTGTGTACGTGCATACTTGCATCACCTATATACTTTATAACCATACCATCACTATCTAATATAGGTTGTGTAATAGCGTCCATATAGCCATTCATAATTTTTGTTAGACCTTTTACGTCATCACCAAATGATTCACCTAATGGTGTAAAACCACGCAAGTCTGAAAATAGAATACTAACTTCTTTTTTCATACCGTCTTTGATTAGTGCAGGATTTTCTTGTAGTAAACGTACTACTGTTGGAGATGCATATCCTGCGAATTGTTTCTTGATTGCTTGTTTCTGTGCATACTCACTTACAAATCTATTAAAGATTGCATGTAAGCCTACTACAAATACAGTTACCATAGGCATTGTACCATCTAACAAGTACAGATAGTTTACCCAGGCATAGTGTACTCCATAGGTGAGTCCTCCCACAGCCACAACTAATATTCCTCCAGCCAACCAGTAAGGGGCAAACCTTCCCACCAACACTAAAGCTATGCCAAGTAGTCCGGTAGTGATAAGCTCTGCTAAGAATGCCCAATAGGGACGTTCAATTTGATCGCCATCTATCACAGTTTGAAGTGTTACTGCGGCTGGTATATAATTGTGTTGTGGTCCAGTCGGACTAGCGATTAAACCACCTATGCCTTCTGCGGTTACTCCTACAATAACAGTCTTTCCTTCAAACAATCTATAATCATCTGAAGCCGCACTTATAGTTTCAAATTGTTTATTCCATCTCAACCATATTTGTGCATTAGGATCTGTTCTTATAATTGGGTAACCAGGAACTCGTATTGCTTCAATACCGCCACCAGCTTCCTTAACTTGGTAACTGGGCTTTCCTGTTGCTACACGAATAACTTCAATTGCCAAAGCGGGATACGTGTCTTCGCCGACACGCATTAGGAGTGGTACTCGCCTTACAACACCGTCGATCTCTGGGTTAGTGTTCAACACGCCCACACCGTCAGCATTATCTCCTAACAATTGGATTGGTCCTAACATACCTGGCCATTCAAACATATATGGCACAGGATCACCAATTTTCGCAATGCCTCGAGGGACCGCATTACGATTGGCTTGGGTACTTCCTGTTTGTGCTATTACAACACCGTTACCCGCAAGTGCTTCAGCTAATTGAATATCACCACCTAGTCTATCTGTCTCTGACATGATGATAGGAATTACGATGATACCAGCACCTGCATCGCGAAGTTTCCAGATTATATCTGCAAGTATATCACGCTTCCAAGGCCACTGCCCGTACTTTTCAATGGCGGCTTCGTCGATAGTGACTATGCCAACGTCTTGGGATAATGTTGCCTTATCAGTTTGTTGAAGTAAATCGAATTGCTTAAGGCGAGCAGTTTGCACTAGAGAGCCATCGTTATAGTGCAACCCTATCATGATAAAAGCCGTAATAAAGACCACGGCCCAATGTGTGATATACTTCGTCATACAGTATTTACCTTAATTAATTTTGAGTGACGTTTACTGTGCAACCGTTTACATTGTTACAATACTGCGTAAGACTGTATGAGTTTGTTGCTGTGTCTTGGTAACTACTACCAAGTTGTTCGACATTAATAGTATTAGGACCAGCTACATTTGTTACGTCTATGTTAGCAACATTATTCATTGATCTTTGAAAAAGTCTAACATCATTATCATCACCAGTAACTTTTATGTTTGATTCTGCTTCTCCATAACTGTTACTACGAACCTTTACAATGTTGTCATCTCCATCAATATCAATATTACTTTCTTTAGTACCGCCCCAAGGCTGATTGCTATAATTGTGACTTCCATAACTATGGTTTGAAAATAAAACTTGTGCATTGTTACGATCACCTAAAATATCAATGTTGGTTATATTTTCGTTGGTATTGTTTTGTCCAGTTGCGTGTGCCACAACAACCTTATTGTCATCGCCAACTGTGTTGCTTTTCACAGTAGTATCGTCACTTGCTACTCCATCTGCCTGATTGTGTGCGTTGCCATCTACATCCTTACAATTTGAATCATTGCCATTTGTACAATATTGGAAATAGTTGTTCGCACCGTCTTGAACAACTTCCAAAACGAGATCATCACCAACTTGGTTGATGTAGATTTCATTTGCCCAACTACTGGTTGGTTTGAATAATAGTAATACTATTAGTGCCTTCGCTACCCAATCTATAGTCATATAGAAAGAACTCCCCCTGTTGTACATCTAGTGTGTAATCATACTGATTATTTAACCTCAATCTTATAAACCCGCCCTGTTCAAAATCTTCACGTTGCCATACCCAATGTGGTTCTATTAGATCTAACCTAATTTGTGTTGTAGGATCAAAACCTACAACCGGAACGTTAGATAATAATCTCTCATTTTGTCTTTGTAATTCGTCTTTAAATAATGCCGCTAGTGCTTCATTGAGCTTGTCTAACATGTCATGTAGCATGTCTGCTAACATAAAGTCAGTTTCGTCTAGTGCTGTTTTCCAAATACCTTCTATGCTGTCTTTAAGTGCATCACCATCTAAGCCATCAAACTCTAAAAAGTCCACACCTAAGAAGTCTGCTAGTTTTCTACGTCTTTGCATTTCTTCTTCAGCGTATTCATCAATAGGCATACGCTTACGTAAAATAAGTAGGTTATTGATCATGTCTTCGTTAATATCTAATATTACTGGTGTTGTTGGTTTACGCATACCATGTACTGTTGCTGTTGCTTGGAACGCTTGATTAAGAACAACAAATCCAGCATCAGTCATTACTTCTATTTCGCCCACATAACACATACCAGCTGTGTCGCAACTTGGTAGCAATGTGATCATACTACCGCCCATTTCGTCAACAACCATTACAAAGTCTGTACCACGTACACCGATAGTTGCACTAGGTGTTCTAATCTTAACATTTTGTTTGTATTTTTTGGCAATTTGTCCAGATGCGTATCTTACTGTTCCTAATGACGCTTTGATTGACAAAGACCCTACGTCATTTGCAGGGTCATATACAAATTCATCAATTACTAATCTAGATTGTTGTGTTAATTCTACACGAGTTTCGTCAACAAAGTCAATACGCATAGTACCATTTGCTGTAACAGCTTCGTCCATACTTAGGACACCTACACCTGCGTCACCTTCAATAACAATATCGCCGTCTCTTTCAAGTACACCTGATCCTTTGATCTGTCCAATCTCACCTACTTTACTATAAGCTGGACTAGCCAGCATAGCAATTAATATGAGACCTAAGAGGAGAATCCATGTGTACTTGTTAGGCGCCATCGACATTCCTTAGTCGCTTTGTGTAATGTCAACGTCTTGGTTATCACCCGAGAAGTCAGCATCAACTGTGTTGTCGTTAATTCCACTTTGTGTAATTGTGTAACTACTTCCACCACCAGTAATATCTAAATTAATAGTGTGTCCTGTACTACCGTCTCCGTCTACATCAATGTCAACTACATTACCTGAACCACTCGAACTTAGTAGTCCACTTGT
>JADHSL010000082.1 GCA_016776925.1 Pirellulales bacterium
AACGATACTCCAAGGCATTGCAGCAGGTGCTGGTACAGCCTTAGGTCTCGGCGGTTCGCCACTCCCGTTAATCGCCAGTTCTTCCTTGACGGGAGCAGCGAGACTCCCAAAGCGAATTATTTTCTTTTTGCAGAACCAGGGCTTTGATCCAAAGACTTGTATACCAACTGGGGTTTCAGGCAACTGCTCACTTGCTCGTCATGCATTACCGGAACCAATCCAGCCATTGGAGCCATACAAAGAACGACTGCACATCATCAACGGTCTCCATGGACAACACACCAGTCCATCACATAGTGCGTTTTTTGGTGCGCTTGGTGGGTATCGTGGCGGTGACGGCGTGGCACCTCGCGGATCAACAATTGATTATGAACTCAGTAAGACCCTGCCCGAGACACTCCTGCCCCATCTTTGCATCGGCATGGATTCGCTGGAGAACATGAAGAACAAGCCAACCGTTGCCACTCTTTCGGCAAGCGGACCGAATCAGCCAATATTCATGTACTCCAACCCCAACCACCTCTACCAACTGTTATTTGGCGGTATATCAGACGGGGCAATTCGCAAAGAGTTTGAAGCACGATCCTACCTCTTAGATCAGATTCAAGATCAGGCAACACAAGGTGGTATGAATCTGCCACGTGCTGAACAAACCCGCTATCACCAATTTGTGAACGGTTTCCAGGACCTAAACAGCCTTCGCCAAAAACTTGGGCAGGTGTCCGACCATCTCAGCACATTCGCACCAAACGTTGACGAGTTGTACGCGACCCCGGAGCACGAAACTGACTGGCATGACAGATTGCTAAGCCTTGGTCTTTCAGCACTTGCATCTGGAATTACAAATACCCTTACCATCGGATCCGGCCGTGGCGAAATCTTTGGTGCTTGGAAAGGTTTAGGCGTCGAGGAACAGGGACACAACCTTGGTCACATGGACCAACCGGACAATCCAATCTGGATCAAAATTCGTCAATACAATTCACGAATGCTTGTCAAAATTATGGAAACACTTGACACGATTCCAGAGGGAAGCGGCTCAATGATGGACCACACCCTCATCGTCTACACCAGCAACAACGCAGACAAACAACATACCAATGGGGCAAACTGGCCTGTGATGCTCCTTGGCAACTTTGACGGTGCCTTTAAGACTGGCTGTTTCACACAGATTGACGGAAAGCGACCAATTAACTCGCTGTACACGACGCTCTTGCAAACGGCAGGCAGCCAATGCGAGCGATTCAACATGTCTGACAGCCTTGCCAGGACTTTCGATACCGGCAACGGTGTTCTCGGAGATATCTTGGCATGACGATCCGGAGAACAAAGCTGACTTGTTCATCATCCGATAACGATCAGTTGCAACATGTCATTCGCTTGTGCGTTTCCTCACTCTGCATAATTTTTATGCTGCCATGTCTTGCATCCGATCGGTACATTCCCGGCAGTACTGTGCCCGCAAATTTCGAGTCATTCGCTGAGCCGTTCCTGAATGAGCATTGCCTGGATTGCCACAGCGGCAGTGAACCTGAGGCCGGCTTGTCACTCGATACTCTTGGTGCCATGGATGAAGCAAACGCAACAACGTGGAGGTCTATCTGGGCACAGGTTTCACTTCAGGAAATGCCACCTGAAGAAGCCGAACAACCGTCAGTCTCAGACCGACTTCGATTCAGGGACTGGGTTGTGCACAACCTCGACGCGACCATGACGGAGAGCGGTGGCTTCCGAGCTCATCGTGATCCAACAAAAGGAAACTTCATCGCTCACGATCTTTTATTCGGCCCACTCCCTGACGATATCGAAATCGAACCAACATTTTCACCGGCACGACTTTGGCGAGTGACTCCTCAAGAGCATATCGCCCGGCTTAATGAACTGATCAACACGGAGCCTGCTTACGATGCAAGCAAACCTGGCCTTCGAACACATGGCGATGAGGTACCAACAAACCATGGTGGGGAACTGAAGCTTTACTTTGGTACAGACCGAATTACTAAATGGCAAGGTGGCACGGTTGCCTACGCGACGGCTGTCAAAAGCATTCCTTCCGTGTTGTCGTCAGCACGAGAGCATGGCTTTGAAAATTATCCTGATCTATACTCTGTAAACAGCGCAGAAGCAACGCAACTGTTGAGTACGGCGAGTGACATTCTGCGCTACATGGCTTATGGACCTCTAAGCATAGCTGCACCTCAGCAGATTACCGATGACCCAGCCGCCTACTTCAAAAAGTATGTGCCAGGTGACAATCGCGGGCTTCCATCGAGCCTGGTCTACAGCACGAAGACTGTCCGACCGTTAACACCAGTCATCCCAGCGATAGACACACCTTCTGCAACAGACGATTGCCTGAGAAAGGCCGTCGACTATCTGTTTGAAGCACTTACGTTTCGGCCACCACAGCCATCTGAATCTGATCGCTATGTGACGATTGTTAGAGAATCGGTTCACAAACTCGGCCAGAAAGACGGTGCCGTACTAGGTCTCTCAGCGATTTTCCTTGACCGTGATGCACTCTTTCGTCCTGAACTTGTTGAATATGGAACACCCGATGCATTCGGACGGATCATGCTTCAAGACTGGGAACTCGGACTGGCCGTAAATCATGCACTTCGATACATCAAGCCAGATGAGGATCTCAAGAAAAGTGTCCTCAACGCCGCCATGCGGACTCGAGACGATGTCGAGCGTGAAGTACAACGAATGCTTGCAGATGACAGCATCCGAAAACCCCGGATCCTGCAATTTTTCAGAGAGTACTTTGACTACGACCAAGGAGGATATATCTGCAAGGATACCCGGTCTCTAATAACAACGGGTATCAGTGGAAAAACCAGGGGACGTCACTATCGCTCAATGTTCGAGGCCTCAGCAAGCACCGACCGACTCATTGAGTTGATTCTCAAGGAGGACCGTGACGTCCTGCGACAACTACTGACCACACAAAAAGTAATTGTTACAAAAAATGACAGTGAGTACTTTGGACAGCCCCGAACCAAGGCGGCTAGAGTAGCCCTACAAAAAGAGGTGAAAAAAGCTGCTGAGAAACAAAAACTTCAGGAAGAAGCTGAGCGAAACGCCTGGATAGCAGCGAACCCTGGCAAAGAGCCACCGAAAAAGAAAAACCCGAGACAAGCCCCGACGATTAATGTGAACGTAGAGGAGGCACTCTTCGAAGGGACTGATATTTTCGCACGAGTCAGCCATCGTAGCTTTGGTGCCGGATCACTCAGTCCAAAGCGAATGTTAACTCAGGCACCTGAAGGCCAGCGTTTGGGCGTTCTCACCCATCCAAGTTGGCTCGTTTCTCATTCCGATGCTATGGACAATCATGCGATCCGGCGAGGTCGGTGGATTCAGGAGCGACTTCTCGGCGGTGGTCTTCCTGACGTGCCTATCACTGTTGATGCCATGCTTCCAGATGCACCCACGAAAACCTTGCGTGAAAGAATGGAGGTGACAAAGCAAGACTATTGCTGGACATGCCATCAGAAAATGGACCCGCTTGGCCTTCCGTTCGAAATGTATAACCACGCAGGACTCTTCCGAACATCAGAACTTGAACGACCTGTAGATACGACCGGTGAAATTATTCATTCTGGTGATGAAAATCTCGATGGTCCAGTTGAAAATGCTCTCGACCTTATCCAACGCCTTGCTACCAGCGAACGCGCAGAGCAAGTGTTCGTACGCCATGCGTTTCGATTCTGGATGGGACGAAATGAAACACTCCACGACCGCGTTGTTCTTCAGGATGCACACGAGGCATACAAATCGAGTGGCGGCAGCATGAAGGCCCTGCTTACATCACTTCTCACGTCAGATGCATTTCTTTACCGGAAACCAGAACAAAACCCGTCACCCTGATAGAAAGCCGCTTGAATGTCTCGTCTATTCATTGCTCTGTTCGTCATTGCGCCATACATGCTTTCATCAGTTGCGATGTCTGAGCAACCCAATATTGTGTGGATTTCGTGCGAAGACATCAGCCCGCATCTTGGCTGCTATGGTGACCCACACGCCATCACGCCCAACCTCGACATGCTCGCCAAAGAAGGTACTCGCTACACCAATGCTTTTACAACCGCTGGAGTTTGTGCGCCATGTCGCTCGGCAATCATTACAGGGATGTATCAAAATAGTATCGGAACGCATCACATGCGTTGTAACGCAACAATTCCAACATGGCTGAAACCGTTCCCTGTACTTCTTCGAGAGGCTGGGTATTACTGCACAAATAACAGCAAGACCGATTATCAGTTTTCAAAACCAGCAAAAAAAGAGATATGGGACGTTTCTGGCGCGAAGGGACACTGGAAGAATCGGCCTCAAAAATCACAACCGTTTTTTGCTGTCTTCAATTTCACAGGGTGTCACGAAAGCGGAATTGCTTCAGAGTCAAAATATACATCCGTCACCGAAGAACTCGTACCTTCTCAGCGGCAGAACCCAAAAAAACTTACAACACTTCCTCCTTACTACCCAGACACCGCCATCACCCGAGAAGACTGGAAACGTAACTACGAACTTATTACCGCCATGGATGCCTGGGCAGGCGATCTTATCCAGCAACTTAAAGACGCTGGTGAATATGACAATACAATCATTATGTACTGGTCTGACCATGGTGTCGGGCTTCCACGAGCCAAACGTTGGCTCTACGACTCGGGAACGCATATTCCGTTAATCATTCGTGTTCCTGAAAACTTTCACAAGTCACTCGACACTCCCTCTCTCGCAACAGACACCCAACTGATCAGCTCCGTTGATTTTGCGCCCACAGTTCTCAACATTGCAGGTATTGACCCACCTTCCTATTTGCAAGGCAGAGCATTCCTTGGGCTTCATCTCAGCCCACCGAGAGAGTTTGTCTACGGCGCACGTGACAGAATGGATGAACGGTATGACATCATCCGAACAGTCCGAGATACACAGTATCGGTACATACGAAATTTCGAACCACTCAAGCCATACTATCAATACATGAATACACCCGAGAAGGGTGCGACGATGCAAGAGATTCGCAAGAAGGAAGCCTCCGGTCAGCTTGAACCGGTGATGGCATTATTTTCAGCCAAAGAGAAACCGGTTGAAGAATTCTATGACACACACGCAGATCCGTTTGAAATACATAACCTTGTAGATGATCCGGCGTTTTCTAAAAGGCTTGGTGAAATGCGGCACGCACTCTCCGTGTGGCAAAACAAGATTGGCGATATCGGACTGATCCCAGAGGCCGAGATTGAAATTCTTGAGCACGATGCGGGCTCACGGTTCGAAATATTGCACGGTAATCGCGGAGACTCACCTGTCGAAAATCGCCTCGCAACACTCGTCGAGATTGCCACATCTGCGTCTGACGGGCCGGCACGCATTCCGCAACTTCTTGATGCCCTAAACAACAAGGACCCATCAATACGGTACTGGGCAGCAACGGGCATTGGAAATATCGGTGCCCCAGCCAAGAGCACGCTCATACGTGTCGCAGAATGCCTCGACGACCCATCACCGAGTGTACGCATCGCAGCAGCCAGGGCGGTTGCCAAACTTGGCTCTCCCGAAGAGGCACTCCCGGTCCTTGAGGCCGAGCTGAAAAGTGATCATCAATGGGGGCGACTCGCTGCAGCAATTGTTCTCGATGAAATGGACGACGAGGCCCGCCCTGCACTCCCCTCTTTAAAGCAGTCATTGCTGAACCAGCCGAACAAGTACATTGTTCGAGTCGCGAATAGAGCAATCAATGAATTAGAGAACACAACCAATCAAGTTCCATAAAAGCACAAGCCATTATTAATGATTCGACTTGCTTTCAATTTCTTTGTGATCATAGGCATCGCAATCTGTTCGCAACCGTCTTTCTCAGCAGATAAAGACCGCCCTTATGTTGTCATTCATCGTCAGGGTGACTTTGGCTGCCATACATTTCGTATCCCTGGGATTGCCAGAACGAAGACCGGAACATTACTCGCCGTCTATGACATGCGATATACCAGCCGGCGAGATCTTCAAGCACATATCGACATCGGCTTATCTCGTTCCACGGACGGTGGTCAAACCTGGGAATCTCCCCGACCGATCATGGACATGGGAGAGTTTGGAGGTCTGCCGCAGGATCAGAACGGGTGCTCAGACCCAAACATTCTGATCGATACAACCACAGGTGACATTTTTGTGACGGCTTTATGGACTCACGCAAAACCCGGAACACATCAATGGCGAGAAGGTGGTTCTGAACCTGGAATTGACCCAGCACAATCATCACAATTCATGGCTGTGCGGTCACACGATGACGGCAAGACATGGACCCAACCTGAAAACTGGACGTCCCAACTCAAAAACCCTGAATGGTTCCTGTTTGCACCAGCGCCTGGCAACGGCATCACGTGTTCCAGTGGACTCTTAGTGATTCCAACCCAGGGTCGCGATGCGGCTGGCACACCGTTTTCCAATCTGACGTGGAGCAACAATCATGGCAAAACATGGACGGCATCCAGCCCTGCTCGATCAAATACGACCGAGTCTGCTGTCGTGGAACTGTCTGATGGGTCACTTATGCTCAACAGCCGCGACAATCGAAACCGTCAAGACAAATCAGAAACAAATGGCCGAGCGGTGAGCATTACTTCTGACCTTGGTACTCACTGGACGGTACACAACTCTGACCATGGTTCCCTCCCTGAGCCTGTGTGCATGGGCAGCCTGATCTCCCACCGTCTGAGCAACGACCGAACTGTGTTATTTTTCTCCAATCCTCACCACAAATCGCAAAGAAAAAACATGACCGTTCAGATGAGCCTCGACGACGGAACAACATGGGCCAAGCAGATCCTGCTTGACGAGGAAGGTGGTGCATACAGTTCACTCGTTATGATAGATGACAATACACTTGGAATTCTGTACGAGTCGTCCAGGGCTGACCTTGTCTTTCAAACCATGCAGCTCAAAGAATTCGGACTCTGAGTGCCCCAAAGTGACCAGCACAAACCTTCCCCAGTCAGATCTTCCATGAAACTGTTCTTTTACTTTTCGACTCTTCTTGTTTTCTTTGTTACGCACCAACTCCATGCAGCTGAAAAGCCGAATGTCATCCTCATTCTTTGTGATGATGTCGGCTTTGAATGCTTTGGCTCATACGGAAGCCGTGAGTACACAACTCCGCGTCTTGATGCACTCGCAGCGAACGGAGTTCGGTTCGAGAACTGCCACTCGACGCCTCTCTGTACACCGAGCCGAGTCAACCTGATGTCTGGAAAGTCAAACGTATTTAACTACTTTGACTTTGGTGTGTACCCAGAAGGCCAGCCCACATTTGCAAATTACTTCCAGGAGCACGGTTATCAGACAGCTGTAGCAGGCAAGTGGCAGTTACTTACAGGAAAGGGTGGCATCACTCCCGAGCAAGCGGGCTTTGACACGCACTGTTTGTGGAATATTCCTGGTGGTGGCAGAAATCGCTACTGGAATCCTTCCTTAGTGCAGGATGGCGAACTGCTTGATCTCCCTAAAGAAAGTTACGGCCCGGACATTACCACTGACTTTCTGATTGATTTTATAACGAAAAACCAAACCAATCCGTTTCTAGTTTATTTCCCAATGATTCTCCCACACAATCCGTTTGACGTCACTCCGGACAGCGATGACCCGCAGTCAACAGATAGTAAAAAAAACTTTATCGACATGGTCCAGTACATCGACAAGAACGTCGGCCGTCTAGAGGACACGCTGACGTCATTAGGGCTTCGCAAGCAGACCCTTATCCTCTTTACAAGCGACAATGGCACGAACGCCCAATTGACCTCTGAACTCGATGGACAGACAATTCAAGGCGGCAAAGGTTACACGCACGACTATGGAACGCACGTACCACTCATCGTCAACTGGCCTGGTCAGATTCAAGGTGGCCGGGTCATACATGATCTCATCTGTTTCTCTGATGTTTTCCCAACAATAGTGGACGCAGCGAAGCTCCCGGCAAAACAGATCAACGACGGAGATGGCTGGAGTTTCTGGCCGCAGTGTGAAGGCAAACAAGGTCGCACACGTGACTGGATTTACTGCTATTATTTCCCCCGCCCATCATCTGCAAAATACAATGACAAATACAGTCATTACGAAGTCAGCTTTGCACGGAACAAGCGATTCAAGCTCTACAACAACGGGGACTTCTTCGACACAACCACCGATGTGCCTGAAAAAGAACCCCTCACGGCGACCAACCCTGCAGCCGTTCCTGATTCTGCGCGCACCATGCTTCAAGAAGCAATTTCCTCGTACCCTGCTGCCGGCTTGAATGCGAACCGCCCGAAGCGAAAGCGGACTGAAAAAAAGAAAAAGTAGCAGATGCCGTCGCACTACAGAGTGCGGTAATCCATCACACACGTACTCAACGCGGTCAGGAAACAATTGAATGCATACAGAACTCTCAACACTTTGTTCCGTGTGGCTGCAGTCACTGCGTCAAATAGTATCCATTTTCCTTGCGTCCGCTTTTAGCTTGCCTCTCATGGCTGACCCGTCCCAACCAAATGTGCTACTCATTCTTTCTGATGACCATAGCGTGCCACATATCAGCTGCTATGAAGACGTGAACACAACGAAATTTCATATCACTCCAAATCTTCAGAAGTTTGCTGAGCAGGGAATGAGATTTGATCGGGCCTACACAACTGCTCCACAATGTGCACCATCACGTATTTCAATCTTTGCCTGTCGGTCTCCTGTAGGACTAGGTGTCACACGATTTGCGCAGCCAGCTCGAGAAGATGTCCCATTTTTCACGGATGTCCTTCGTGCAGGTGGGTACTGGGTCGGCCTTGACGGCCGCCATCACCACTTAGATGGTCGCATTCGGGAAGCTGAGCATATCGACACGGCCCTTCGGCATGCCGGCATGCAAAATCTCGAAAAAAGATTTGATCACCTTGTGCGCAGTGCAGGAACAAAAGGTAGTGGACTCGATCAAGTAAGCAAACGGATTGAGGCCGCACTCGATACGGTTCCCAACAACAAGCCCTTCTTTCTCTATTTTGGATTCAACCAGCCACATCGAAAATTTTCAGCTACTTTTGATGGAATTGATCCAGCTAAATTGGAACTACCACCTGACTGGCCTGATTTACCTGAGGTGAGGATTGATTACGCCCGGTATCTCGCATCAGTTCGCGAATTGGACCAAGGATTTGGGCAGATCATGCAACTCCTTGTCGAACGGGGTATTGAAGACAACACGCTCGTTCTTTTCATGGGTGATAACGGAGAGGCCCTGCTTCGCGGCAAGGGCACGCTTTATGACCGTGGCACACATGTTCCATTATTGATTCGTTGGCCCGGTCATGTGGCCCCACATTCTGAATCCTCTGCTCTTGTTTGTGGTACGGACCTGGGTCCAATGATTCTTGAAGCATGTGGAATGAAACCTGCAGGAGGGATGACGGGCAAAAGTTTTGTCGGTGAATTGACCGGAAAGAAACAAATCGACCGCCGTTACGTTTTCGCAGAACGTGGCTGGCACTTCGGACCAATCACACGGACAGACGGCCTTGATTTTTCACGTTCAATTACATCAACGCGGTATCGTTACATTTATAATGCCTTACCGGAACGCAGCTACACGCCAGTCGATATGGCTGATAAAGACGCTTGGAAAGCTATTCAGCAGGCCCTGGCTGCGGGTCGACTCTCGCCGCTTCATCAACGGCTTTATTTCCAAAAGCCACGCCCAATGACAGAGCTCTATGATCTTCAGAACGATCCGCTCGAACTTCGTAATCTTTCTGGCAACACGTCCACGCCTGAAACAGAAGACACACTGCGCAAAGAATTGGAAGCATGGATGATCCGTGAGAGTGACTTCCTGCCCTTGCCCACACATGCACTGCAAACAACACGAAAGAAAAGCACAGACAAATAAGATCTCACCATACTCATGAAACTTTCCGTATAATTCGAGTACTTCTTCCCTAATATAGTCAACTCAAAATAAGGCCACACCATGACACACGTTTCTTTTTTATCCGCTTGTCTACCTGCTGTAATTGGCCTGTGTCTTATAAGCCCACAGGCACAGTCGGCTGAGCAGGATGAAACCAAGAAATGGACTGCCACGAAAATGTTTGACAAGAAGGATACAAACAAAGACGACTTCTTGACCTTTGATGAATTCAAGCACGGGAGGAACGAAAAGTTCCTTCAAAATGCCGAGAAGCGTTTTCAAACCCTCGACACAAACCAAGACGACAAAGTTTCACTCGACGAACTGAAGGCTGGCTGGGCGGGCATGACTCGAAACAAAAAGAAGTGACCAGCCATCATGCTACGCCTTCAAAACACGGGATATCATCGACTCTTGGAGGGTTCAGCCCAGCAATTGAAAAGTTCTCAAACCGTGCAGTGGGTGCCTGCTTTTCGGGCAGCATATCTAGACCCCGGTTAGTGGGTCGCTAGAAAGTCGTTTCAATCGTTACGAGCCCTACTCGCCGTAGCTCTCCAACCCACCCACACTTCCTGCTTCAAACACCAAACGCCACGAAAAGCGGCAACCCTGTCAACGTGGGGTGACTAGATAGTCACCGACGAGGAAAGCAATTGTATGAGGCTTTTTCGGCACGCATCTTGCTCAGGTCTACCAATAGCAAGAAGAGGCGAGTTCCGAAGGGATTTGACTCGATGAAATGTACCAAGGATGGTTCAATGCCCAAGAGAATCATCCATGAGTTTATTTCGTAGCAGTTGGTTAACACCTGTTTAGCAGGAAGCTTTTGAAAACTGAGGCGGAAGATAATGACCCTGAACAATTCATTCATCAAAGACCGGAAAACGCTTTTGTGCATTTTCCAGAGTAGACTTTACCGGCTGGGCCTTTCGGTCTTTGTTCTTTTTTTGCTAAGCAGCATCCTGTTTTCTCAGCATGCTGCCGGAATTGGTCACAAGGCCTGGCTCGTTAGCTGGGCATATGCTGATATTTTTCACCCACCTGAGTACCATGCAGAGAAGGTTGAAATAATTGCCCGTAAAAAGCTCTATGCTCAGTTTGATGATCCACGCACTATTCAGATCCTAAGTCATCGCCCATTCGGTGAAGAAGGTGTCATCTATACCATTCAACATTTCAAACCAGACGGCAGCATACTGCAAACAGAGAAGCTAGTCTGGGTCCACTGGAAACCTTGGACCATGAATAACGCAACAACTACTTTGCATGAAGCTGATGCACGCCAGCTGGTCAACGCGAGGTTCTGACCGCATTCAGATTACGTTCATGGGCTAGTGACGAACCAGACATGTCACCAATCGGATTTTGTGGCACGTTGTCATACTGATTGAATGTATATCACATCCGTTTTTTTCCTCATCTCTGTTTTCTGGGCGTTGATAGCAACTACATCTTCGACCACAATTCGATCATGGCGCAACGCGGTCACACCTTCAAAAAA
>JADHSL010000013.1 GCA_016776925.1 Pirellulales bacterium
TGTTATGAAATCACGTTTGTCTTGTTTGCGGTGACACTCTGTCTGGGGTGCGGGCAGAAACGAGTCGTTGGTCCTGCGCCTGACATGGTTGCTGCTCGCGACTTACGAGAATCGCTTGAGAAAGAGAGTGGTGCTGAAGGCAAAGTCGAAGAGAAAGCCCTGGGTACCGGGTGGGCGTCTCTCAAAGGGAAATTTACTTTTTCCGGAAGTCCCGGGGCGCCGAAACCGCTTGTTGTCGATAAAGACACCGCGGTATGCTCCAAGGACGGCATGCAGCTTTTCGAACAAAGCCTCATCGTTGATGAGGCAAGCAAAGGGCTTGCAAATGTTGTCGTTTTCTTGCGGAAGTCAAGCCGCGTGAAAAATGAGTCGGCAACAGGAAAACTTGTTATGGATCAAAAAAACTGTGAGTTTCTTACACCTGTTTTTGCAGCACGGGTCGGTCAGGCCGTTGATGTGAAAAATAGTGATCCAATCGGTCACAACACAAATATTTCGGGTAGTAGTTTTAATCAACTTATCCCCTCCGGCGATTCGACCGTCTTTACGCCAAGTCGGGAAACTGGCCTGCCGGTTTCAGTTACCTGCAACATCCATCCGTGGATGAAGGCCTACGCGGTTTTTCGTAAAGACGGGTATGTAGCGGTATCTTCTGGTGATGGAACGTTTGAGATTCCAGATCTTCCAGCAGGAGAACCGCTTGAGTTTCAGGTCTGGCATGAACGGGCGACTGGCCGAAGCGGTGCGTTGGATCTGGATCAGCCCGAGTTGAAATGGAACTCAAAGGGTCGGTTTAAGATTACATTGAAAGAGAACGAAGTGCGTGATCTTGGGACGATTGAAATACCCGCTGATGCAATTAGTGGTTGATTCAGTCGTCCATGATGCCTGCCCCCCTCCTTCGGAGGGTGCCGGCTCCTAGTCGTGTAGTGCTGGTCTATTCTTAATGTAGAGAAGAGAAAGTTTAGTCTTAATAATGGAGTCATTCGTTGTGAACAACGTGATTGCATGGTGTTGTGCGTTCAGCCCAGTAGGGAAAGCAAAAGCTACGAACTTGCTGGGTGTAATCTCTGTTGTTGCTCTCTCTTTGTTAGCAACAGGGTGTGGTCAAACTCCTGCTGCCTCGTTTCGGCTGAATCTTGTTGAGTCATCGAAACAGCAACTTACGACATCGCAAGAACAGCAAGTCGCCACGATTCTTGCGGCACTTTTTGGAACACCGGATGAACCACGAGTTCCTCCTGAAATTAATCTCGATGTTGCGAAACTAAAACTCGCTGCTGGTCCTGTTCGGAGTGATATTGTCGGACGAAAGAACGGATTGTACCGAGAGCACTGTGCTCACTGTCACGGTGTCACCGGTGACGGAATGGGTCCAACTGCAGCGTTTTTAAATCCATATCCAAGGGACTATCGCCCGGGTGTCTTCAAGTTCAAGAGTACTGAGAGGGCAGATAAACCAACACATCCTGACCTCGTGATGGTTTTAAGGAATGGTCTGGCCGGAAGTTCAATGCCGTCCTTTGCGCTTTTGAGCGATGCAAAAATTGATGCACTTGCTGAGTATGTGAAATATCTCAGTATTCGGGGTGAAGTCGAGTTGTCACTGATGCGGGCATACTTTGAACTTGATGACGAAGATGAGGGTGTCTTGCCCCAGTCACGCGAGTTCTTATTTGAGGAAATCATTGATCCGGTTACGGAAATGTGGGCCGCTGCCGATGATGCAATTATCGACGTGCCTGACATGCCGGCAGACCTCGATATGGTTGCGTCAATCGCTAAAGGCAAAGAATTGTTCTATGGCAACAAAGCAAATTGCGTGAAGTGCCACGGGGTGAGTGGTCTTGGTGATGGCCAAGCCAACGATTATGACGACTGGAATAAGGTTGTCCTTCAGGCGCAGAAAACAGTAGACGGTGGTGTCAAGCAGGCTGAAAAAACGTCGACTTGGGATATGTCAGCTGAAGAGCGAGATGAGCATCGTATTGAACTTGCGTGGCTCGATCGTTTTGAAACAGTTCTCGATGGAAATGCCCTGCGACCCCGCATGATTCGGCCAAGAAACCTACGGCAGGGGGTGTATCGCGGCGGAATGCGTCCTCTTGATCTGTATTACAGGATTCATGCCGGAATTAATGGGGCACCAATGCCTGCTGCGAAAGGCACTGTGCCACCAGAGGATATCTGGCACATCGTCAACTACATCAAGTCGCTTCCGTATGACTTCAACGGAACGCTTGGAGTGGATCGACCGATGGTTGCCCGGGATCGCATGTAAGTTCAAGAGATCAATCAGACAATATTTGGAGACTATGGGATGAAGCGTTTAGCAGGACTTTTTTGGAGTCTGCTCTTTCTGGCTGTTCCAATTTTTGGGGTAATCACCTTTGCGGTTGCGCCTGCGTATGACATCTGGCTTCCAAAAGATGTGTCAGAGCATGGCGCGTCTGTAGATGGTTTGTTTTACTTTATTCTTTGGCTCACCGGTGGCGTGTTTGTTGTAACGGAGGTCGCTCTTTTTTGGTTCATATGGAAGTACGATGCGAATAATAAGAAGTCTGAAGTTAAATATCGACACGGCAGCCACGTTTTAGAGGTTGTGTGGACAATCGTCCCGGCTGCAGTTTTGCTGTTTCTCGCGATCTATCAGATGAACACGTGGGCAGATATCAAAATGCGAAGACCCAACATGGCTCCGACCGTTGAGGTCATTGGGCGTCAGTTCGAGTGGCGTCTTCGTTACCCGGGACGCGATGGGGTTCTTGGTACTCCTGACGATCTGCATCTTGTGAATGATCTTCATCTGCCAATCGACGAGGATATCTTGATTCAGTTGAAAAGTATGGACGTTCTTCACAGCTTCTTTCTCCCGAATGTGCGAATTAAGCAGGACGCCGTCCCTGGCATGAAGATCCCAGTTTGGTTCAAAGCCCGAGAAGAAGGTGTGTTCGACATTGTCTGTGCAGAGCTTTGCGGCTGGGGGCATTACAAGATGAAGGGCAGGGTGACGTTTGAGTCTCGCGAGTCATTTGAGAAATGGCTCGAAGTTAAGTATCAGGAGCAAGAGGCTACTCAGGCGAGTAACGCTGAGACTTGATATCGATTGAATACTGAAAATTGTGAGTATGGTAATAAATATTCCTAGACAACCGCTTTACCAATGAGGTTAGCCGTGAGTACTGTAGAAACGAAAACAACAAGCGTTCAGGACGCTCCACAAAAGCAAGAGACTCATGTACATGCCCAGCCGTCTTCGGCGAGGAAGCTTTCAACGTTTCTTTCGACATATGTTTTCTCAAAAGACCATAAAGTTATTGGCCTTCAGTTTCTTTTTTCAACGCTTCTCTGGTTTCTGATCGGGGGGCTGCTTGCACTAGCCGTACGTTGGCAGGTGGCCTGGCCGTGGTCAGACGTTCCTGTTGTTGGGAAGCTCTTTGCTCAACAAGGTGGGCAAATGGCACCAGAGTTCTACACAATGCTCTTTACGATGCATGCGACGGTCATGATCTTTCTCGTGATCATCCCGATACTTGCCGGAGCCTTTGGTAACTTCCTGATTCCGCTGATGATCGGTGCGGATGACATGGCGTTTCCAACGCTCAATATGCTGAGCTACTGGTTTATGTGGCCAGCATTTATTGCCTTTGGTGCAAGTTTCTTCGTTGAAGGTGGGGCGGCCTCAAGTGGTTGGACAAGTTACCCTACGCTCTCAACAAATGTGAATTCTTCTCCGGGTGCCGGGTGGGGGCAAACGCTCTGGCTTATCGGTCTTACTTTTGTCGGCGTGTCATCAATGCTCGGAAGCGTGAACTACATGACCACGATAATTCTGATGCGGGCACCGGGTATGACGATGTTTCGGTTGCCTATGACGATTTGGGCGATGTTTATCACTGCCGTCCTGCAAGCGTTTGCTCTCCCTGTTCTCACCGCAGCGGGTTTCATGCAATTAGCTGATAGAAGTCTTGGGACAGGGTTTTTTACTCCTGAAGGCAACATCGTGAATAATGCTATTGCGACAGCTGGTGGCGGACAGCCACTTCTGTGGCAGCATCTGTTCTGGTTTTATAGTCACCCGGCTGTTTACATCATGATCTTGCCGGCGATGGGAATGGTCTCAGATATCCTGACGTGCTTCGCGCGAAAGCCGTTGTTCGGGTACCGCCCGATGGTTTACTCGGTGGCTGGTATTGCCGGATTGGGTTTCATCGTGTGGGGGCATCACATGTTTATGTCGGGCATGAATCCGGCCCTTGGAACTACCTTTATGGTTTCGACGATGATGATCGCGTTGCCGAGTGCGGTGAAGACATTTAATTGGCTTGGAACAATCTGGGCCGGTCGGATTCAATTTACGACATCAATGCTATTTGCCCTGTCGTTTGTTTCCATGTTTATTATCGGTGGGCTGTCTGGAATTTTCATGGCAGCTACTCCCGTTGATATTTTCATCCATGACACCTATTTCATAGTTGCACATTTTCACTATGTCCTTTTTGCGGGAACCGCAATGGGTGTTTGGGCAGCTATTTACTTTTGGTTTCCCAAGATGTTTGGGAGGACAATGAATGAGTTCTGGGGCAAAGTTCATTTCTTTCTCACGTTTATTTTCTTGAACGGCACCTTCTTTACGATGCATATTTTAGGTGCGGTTGGTTTCCCCCGAAGGTTAGCGGATGCGTACCATTATGAAACGTTCCATCACCTGCAACCACTTAATGCCTTCATGACTTATTGCGCAATCGGCATGGTGGCAAGTCAGATCATCTTTGCGGTTAATTTCTTTTGGAGCATGTTCTACGGGCCAGTAGCTGGTCGGAATCCCTGGAATTCAAATACCTTGGAATGGACGGCACCGAGCCCTCCCGGCCATGGCAACTTTGATTTTCAGCCAATTGTGCACCGTGGTCCGTATGAGTATTCGGTCCCCGGGGTTGAATCTGACCACCTGATGCAGACGGATCCTCCTAATGCCGCCGCAACGGCCGCCGCCGCAGCGGCCCATTAAGTGTTGTTCTTTTTTAGTTAATGTCATGTCAGATACAAAAAGCCTGAAAAACAATGCAGTCAAGAGCCCAAATGTGGCTCATTGGATTGCGTGTAGCCTTGTTGCTGCAACAGGCGTGCTGCTCACTTTTGGTGCGCTTGTTACCACGTACGAGGCAGCCATGGCTGTTCCAGACTGGCCGGGAACATATGGGCACAACATGTTCCTGTTTCCATTTGCCGAATGGTTTTTTGGACCATGGGACCTTTTCCTCGAGCACGGTCACAGGCTTCTTGGTGCTTCCGTTGGTGTTATATCGCTCGTCCTGGCAGTTGCCGTATGGAAGACGAATCAGTCGTCTACAGTTCGCGGGTTGGTTGTAGCAGCAGTATTCCTCGTCGTGCTGCAAGGCGTCCTTGGAGGGCTTCGTGTATTGCTCGATGACAAAACGGTCGCCAAAGTTCATGCATGTACGGGTCCACTGTTTTTCTCGGTTGCAGTAGCTATCGCTACGCTGACATCAAGACGATTTCAGAATAAATTTTCACAGTCGGAAACTGCTGTTTCAGGGATGCCTCTTGGTGGGTGGATTGCAACCGGTCTTCTGTTTGCCTCGTACATTCAACTTGTAGCTGGTGCACAGTTGCGGCATCTAGATCCAGCAGTAGGGCCGAGTACGTTTCGTTGGCTTGTTCTGTTTCATCTCGTTGGTGCTGCGACAGTTGCAGCATTAAGCCTTGCTGCTGTGTGTGAATCGTTCGGTCTGATCGTCACCGGTAGCGGTCGAGATGTCGGTCGTCGTTTTTTGTCAGCAGCTATCCTTTTTTTCGTTTGCAGCCAAGTTCTTCTCGGGTTTGGGGCCTGGATTGTAAGTTGGGGAGTGCCGCTTGGCTTGCTGCCAGACGCACTTGCCAGCAGGGTTCCTGAGACAAATGCGGTCGTTGTTGCGAGAAGTAGTCTGTCGTCGCTTATTGTGACAGGTCATGTTCTCATTGGCATGATGATACTCGGGGCGAGCGTTGTCTATTGTATTGTGAGTGGTGGGCTGCCTGAGGCAGCGGGTGTTAAACTGGTTTCTCGGCGGAGGGCATTAGCGTGACGCAGTTAGCCGCTCCACATCATCTCGCCTCTCCCTCATCATCCGTCACGGAAGTTTTAAGTCGTCCTCATGATGTAACGCGACATTCTATGTTTGCCGATGTCTCTCAGCTCGTGAGGCCGCGTATTGCAATGATGGTGCTCGTGAC
This sequence comes from Pirellulales bacterium, assembly GCA_016776925.1. GTDB lineage: Bacteria > Planctomycetota > Planctomycetia > Pirellulales > UBA1268 > UBA1268. Next base: position 6,238 of record JADHSL010000013.1, read on the forward strand.
CGTGTTCGCGTCAATGTGGCTCACATCAGGTTCTCGAGAATTGAATTGGTTGTCTGTTGTTGGCGTTTTGTTTGGCACGGCAGTCGTAGCAGCGAGTTCAAGTATCGCAAACCAAATTCTCGAAAGGCATACAGATAGGCTGATGGCTCGTACGGCGTCACGTCCTCTTGCTGCTGGACGACTATCAATTCGTTCTGCTTGGCTTCTCGTCGGATTGGGTTTCTTTGGTGGCTGCGGATGTGTGTGGTTGGCCGGGAACCTGCAGGCCGCATGCGCGGCTATGCTTACGTGGGTTCTTTACGTCTGCGTATACACGCCATTGAAGAGAGTCACCCCGTTGAACACAGCGGTTGGCGCTGTGGCAGGTGCTTTACCGATTGCAATCGGCTGGCTTGCTGCAGATGGCCCGCAGCAAGTGCTTGCTGGTGATATTTCTGCAGCACTCGCTGTGGCATCCCTTGGCACAGTGCTCTATCTGTGGCAGTTTCCTCACTTCATGGCAATTGCTTGGCTCTATCGTAAACAGTACGATCTTGCGGATCTTAAAATGCTCACGGTTACCGACCCAAGCGGCTTGCGGGCGGCAGGGCAGTCCTTAGCAGCAGCTCTCGCTATGATTCCCGTGAGTCTGGCAATGGCAGTACCAAGCGGCAGTATTCGGATGTTTCTTACTGCAGCACTTGCATCTACCGTCTACGTGCTCGTTTCCGTAAACTTTGCGTTTCGACGAGACGATCGTTCTGCCCGTATCCTTCTGTTTACTTCTCTGGGTGTACTTTTGATTCTTATGATGTCTGCAGTAGCCTTTAGTGCCCCGAAGGTATTGTCAGGTTCGTACCTCTAATTGTTTTTTGTTATTGAATTCCCACACGACTCAAGATATTCGACACGTTTTATGAATGCTCCAGCTGCCTCGATTGGTCATGAAAGTCACGGACACCATGGGCCAGTTCTTCAGTACCAACCTGGTTTGCCGCTCTCGCGTGGCAAACTCATCATGTGGCTGTTTCTGTCGACAGAGATCATGTTCTTTGCGGCTTTGCTAGGCAGTTACGTTGTTCTTCGTTTTGGCGCAGCAGTATGGCCAAAACCACATCATGTTCACCTAAGTGAGCCCATTGGCGCCTTCAATACCTTTGTGCTCATTTGCTCAAGTGTTACTGTGGTGCTTGCACTTGAGGCAGCACGAGCGAATAAGCGATCTCTCGCAAAATCCTGGATGCTGCTTACGCTCATACTAGGCTCTCTTTTCCTTGGCGTAAAAGCTTATGAATACTCATCCAAATTTGACCACGGGATTTACCCTTGGGCACCACGTGGAAGAATTTATGAGCGTCCTGATCTCTACTATGGCTCCGCAGTGCGAGCAAGGCTGAGTGATCCGGCAATCCTTGCGAAGATAAAAGAACTTGATGGGCGTCCCGAAAACGAGCTTTCGGATGCTGAGCTCACCGGACGTCGTCGGCTGAAACAAGTCAAAGACATGGTCAACAATCCTGATCAGCAGGCATTTGATCTTGCGGTTGTCGCAGACCAAATCATGCCTCTTCCGGGAGAAGGTTCCGATAGCCATGACCATGGCGGTGGACTCAATGACACATTTGCGTGGCTTCAATTGCCAGCTGTGATACCCGGGGGAAATATGTGGGCGAGCACCTATTTCTTTCTGACGGGATTTCATGCGGTTCATGTCATTGTTGGGTTGATTGTATTTAGTATTTTACTTCTCTATGAACTGGGCCCTGCAGCCGCTGGTATGATTGAAAATGCTGGCCTGTATTGGCATTTTGTCGATCTTGTTTGGATATTTCTTTTTCCACTTTTGTATTTGTTTTGAATGTATTCGCTAAGAGTACTTCAGATCGCTTTGTAAGAAGGCAGTTATGAGCAATTCAGAGCCCCACAAGAGTTCGAACGTAACGCACGGGCCAATTACTTCACCAGGCAAGTTGCCAGAAGAGATTGAAAGTGTTGTAGAGGACGAGCAGTCGCATGAAGGGCATGGCGGAATGATGCAGTATATGGCTGTATTCGTGGCACTATGCTTTTTGACAACGATGTCGTTCTTGACCTACTCGTCCTATTGGCCGTGGAGAGATGAGCCACAGGTCGGCTGGGCATTCATGATGGCAGTTTCGTGTACTAAGGCATTACTTGTTGTGCTCTTTTTTATGCATGTATTATGGGAGGCGAACTGGAAATACGTACTCACAATCCCTGCGGCTATGATGGCCATCTTCCTCGCTATCATGCTGATACCAGACATTGGCTTGCGGAATCGTATGGTTTCCCAGGAACGTGCTCTCCACATGGCCCGTGGTTCCGATGTTTTGCTGTTAGAGAAGGCTGCATCTGCTGCGTCATCCGGTGAAGTTGAGAAGCATGAACACGAATAAAATACTGAATAAACATAGAGTGGCTCCTTTCTTGACACTGCTTGCCACCTGCTTTTTTGGCTGTGGCGGTCCAGGAGACGTAAAAGATGTGTCTACGCGGTCGACGTCAGTTGGTGCCAGCAAAATTGAGAATGCCGCCGAGGCGACTCCTGTTGCAACGAGTGAACCCGCAGCGAGATTTGAACTGACAGACCAAGAGGGAAATCAATTCGATTCGGCAGATCTACAGGGCAAAGTGTGGATGGGCAGCGTTTTTTTTGCCAATTGTCCAGGGCCATGTTTTCGTGAAAATCAGGCAATCGCTGATATTCTTCGTGAAATAGATGACCCAAACTTTGTTGCTGTGAGCCTGACTTGTGACCCTGAAAACGATACTCCTGCCGCGTTGGAGCACTATGCTGACCGTTTTGAGGCAGATCCTCAGCGATGGAAATTTTTGACTGGCGATATGGATGTTATTAAGCGGGTGGGCACCAAGACATTTTTTTTACCCGTAGAAATAGGCGTGCATTCTGAGCGAGGTGTCGTCTTCGACCGCCAGGGACGACTCCGCGGCAGTTATCACTTGCTGCAGGAAGACAGAGTGGAACGACTGAAGAAACTTATCCGTGATGTTCTCGCAGAGGATGATGCGACAGTAGATACACAGGAAGTGGACTGATGGAATACGGTTTGCCTTTGGCCATTCATCCGCTTGCGACGTTCAACGCAGTGCTCAATGGAATTGCGGCGGTACTTCTTGTTGTGGGATGGGTCCTCATTGCACGTGGTAACTGGAAAGCTCATCGGGCGGTCATGATCGCTGCTTTTTCAGTTTCAACAATTTTTCTCATCTCATATCTGGCCTACCATTATCTCGTTGGTCATGTTTCGTTTGGCGGGCAGGGGCTGATACGAGTGGTGTACCTCTGTATTTTGGCGTCTCATATCATTCTGGCAGTCACGGTTCCTGTGCTGGCAGTAGCCATGTTTGTTCTTGCGTTTCGAGGCAGTTGGCATCGTCATCGGCAACTGGGAAAAATTACCTTGCCAATCTGGTTATATGTATCAGTGACCGGTGTCATCATTTACTTCATGGTGTACATTCTCTTTCCGAGCCAAGAGAATCAAGCTGAAACTGTACTCAAGCAGCAATGCACATGTCGTTGTTTGGCTTAACCAATAAACTATCCAAGAGGTTTTCTTTCAAAGATCAAAGGATTGGTTGATGATTTGTATTACCTGCCTCTAGACAACGACTTTGATGCATCTAAGTAGCCAGCTTGATGTCCTGCAGCTGAAACACTTTATTTTATGATGAGACGACGTGAAGAGCCGCGTGGGAATTGATGAAAAGCTCACCGGAGTCTTTGTTTTAGCCGGCTCCGAGTAGAAAATGATCGTCCCTGTCTTGGTGCGATGAATCGTCTACAATTGAATTATGAAAAGGTATCTGGTGTTTTGGCTATTCGTGTTGATTGGAATCATTGCCGCAGGCGGTGATGCGTGGGGATGCCCAACCTGCAAAGACGGGCTGCAGGCAGCTGACAGTGAGGGGGCGAATATAGCTCGCGGATATTTCTATAGCATTCTTTTGATGATTGCTATGCCGTTCACGCTTGCCGGATCATTTGGTCTTTATGTCTGGCGAGAGATGCGGCGGCAACAGCATGTCGAAGGCAGCGATGCCACCAACATCGTCGTCCCTGTGACCGGTGTACCACATGTTTCCGATGGTTCTCCGGGAAACTCGCATGAAAATCATGTGCCAAGTGTATCGACCTGAGAACTTGCGATTTCTCTACGCACGGATGCAGAGTACGATCGCACTCGTTTTTTTGTTCGCCATCACCGTAGGAACGGCCTTATCGGCCGTTCAGTCACCGGCGGAATATTTTTCGATATGGGGCCTTTCTCCAGCATACGTCCAGAAGCAATTTGGAGACGTTACCGAGCGAGATGAGTTCTCTCTTTCAAGTACCGAATTCCAGTTAGTAGTTCGGATATTGGACCGTTTTCAAGGGGCCCCAAATCAATGGCGCCAGGAATGGGCAGGCAGTTCTGTTGCATTCAAAAGCAGTCAAGCGAAGGAGTGCCAGGAGCAGTGTCGATCCGTTCGTATGCGTGGCCACATCACAGAGGTCATCAAGGTAGCAGGTCCAGAAAATGTGCCCTTGATCACGAATTCGAAAGATCTCTTCGCGGTGCAACTCCAGTTGGATAACGCAGAGAAGGTGTGGGTGGTAGTGCCTGACATTCCTGTCGGCCTACCGGTCGATACTAATCTTCATGAAAAAGGCGGGGCAACAGTGATCTTGCTTCACGTTCCGGACCTTGCATTCAACGCGGGGAATGAAAGGCCGATACTTGCAGTAGCTTCGAGACTGAATTGGTGGCCGCAGACACCATTTGGAAGAATTGGTATGGACTATGGACTGTTTGCATCTGTTGATGACGGCACGCCCTTAAAAGCGTCCGAGGCAGATGCGTTCTACGCCAGCCTTTCGGCGAGCACACGACAGAATGAAATTCCTAACGGCCCACTAATTGATAACACGTCTCTCGTGTCATTGCTTGATCCTGCCAGCGACTGGTTGCGGCTGCATCGTGGTGATCAGATAGTACTTCATGGAACAGTTCGTCGTATTACAAAAGTTCTTGTGGAATCAGCCCGAGATCAGGACAGACTCGGCAGTGATCACTATTGGGAGATTTTTGTATTTGTTGCGACTCCTTTACTCCAGATCGGTGATGGCTTTCAGGACACGTACCCAATTGTTTACTGCTGCACAGAACTGCCAGAGGGGTTGCCGATTGGTGAACAAGTGAATGAGCCAGTTGAAATTGCTGGCTTTATTTTTAAGCGATACCGATATGTCACTCGCCGCTCCGATCGCCAGAAGAATGGACCAGGTAACGGACGGCCTCAGGAGTCACCACTGCTCATCGGAAAGAGTCCGTCGTGGTTGCCAACAAAACAGCCATTACAGTTGCCTGGCGGAATGACTTGGCTGCCCGTGCTCACTGCCCTCGCCCTGATTGGTTGGATTATGAAAGGGTTTTTTCAGAGTAGGCGTCGTTCTCGATTGACAGAGACGCTTCCTGATCAAATCCAACTTCCATAGGACTTTTGAGTAGAAGAATCAGCTGCAGATCAGAGGATTTCTCGGTCGAATTGGCCAACGGTTGTTGATTCTGCGAGATTCGCAACACTACACACTCAGAAACGCTTTTGCGACAGGCTTTCAGTCGATTTTCTGAAGCAAAGTGTTTTCGAGGAGCCGGGTGCGCTTCCGTTATATGAGTCTGGGATATCCCCCAGCACGTGTGGTCAAGAAGAGGTCCTAGATTCAAACGAGAGGTAAGGAAATGAGACGAGCCAAGATTTCAATAATTGGTGCTGGGAATGTTGGGGCCACGACCGCACATTGGTGTGCAGCTTCAGAATTGGGCGATGTTGTCCTTCTCGATATCCCGGCAACTGAAGGAATGCCGGCGGGCAAAGCGCTCGATCTCTTTCAGGCTTCACCAATCATGGGTTTTGACTCGAAGATCACAGGAACAACTGATTGGTCTGATACGGCTGCCAGTGATGTCATAGTGGTTACGGCCGGAATTGCTCGGAAGCCTGGCATGAGTAGGGACGACCTCTTGTCCACAAATGCAAAAATTGTAGGTGACGTTGCTGAGCAGATTAAAAATACCAGTCCCGATGCGATCGTCATCGTTGTATCAAACCCACTTGACGCGATGGTGCAACGGGCATTTCAGGTGCTCGGTTTTCCACCATCACGCGTGCTAGGCCAGGCGGGTATTCTTGACACGGCACGATACCGTGCATTTCTGGCCATGGAGTTAGGTGTGAGCGTTGAGGATATCACTGCAATCCTTCTTGGTGGACATGGCGATACGATGGTTCCAATCCCAAGCTGTACGAGTGTCGGAGGCATTCCAGTTACCCAATTGATAGCGAGTGACCGGCTTGATTCAATCGTGGAACGTACGCGAAAAGGAGGCGCTGAAATTGTTGGTTTACTCAAGACAGGTAGCGCCTATTACGCTCCGGCTGCAGCAAGTGCCCAAATGGTCGAGGCCGTTGTTCGGGACAAGAAAAGATTGGTTCCTTGTGCGGCCTATTGTGATTCTGAATACGGTGTTGGTGGGTATTTCGTAGGTGTCCCAGTTATCTTGGGTGGCAGTGGGGTGGAGAAGATTGTCGAACTCTCACTCTTGCCCGATGAAAAAGCGGCGTTGAATAAAAGTATTGAGGCAGTTCGAGAACTTGTTGCTGTTATGGGGCGACTGACGGCCTAGCCAAGAGGGTCGCCATTCCCCCCAGACCCCCTCTCTGACCGATTTCTTCCAGAGCACTTTGTTTTTACCGGGGTAGGCTGCCATTGCCCGAGGTCTGCGACTGCGTTAAAAACCCGAAGTATGTTGTCGCGAGCAAGATTGTTTGTGGCGACAGAAGCCCAGTCAACAAAACTGGTGCGTGTATTGAGGGTTTTGCAGAGGAGCCGGAATGGTTTATCAAAGTAACCACTGGATGGAAGACCACAGTGGGGTTCATGATGTGTCATTGTGTGGGAATCGCCTAAGCAGTGATTACTGCGTCCAGCCTCAGGTTGAACAAGATCGTGTGTTTTTACCTCTCGGCTACGAGCCGGGGTATGACTACCCACTGCTTGTGTGGCTTCCGCAATCGAATGATGCTGCCTTCGACTTGGGGCGCACGATGATGCGGATGAGCCTACGGAACTATCTTGCTGTAGTGCCTGCTGTTCCGTCTGATTCCGAGAGTTGCTTTCAAGCAATCGACGCGATGGTTGATCGATACAGTGTCCACCCTCGTCGAGTTTATCTTGTTGGTATTGAATCAGGTGGGATAAATGCTTTTCGCCTAGCGTGTCAAAACCCAGAATCATTTGCTGGTGTTGTTTCGGTAAACGGTCAGTTTCCTGTCAATGAAGGATTGCTCGGTCAGTTTGAGTGTGTTCGCTCGTTGCCGATGATGCTGTGCTGTGACGAAAGAGCGAGCACAGCGAATTCATCGATGGCCCGTGACGTCGATACAACATTGCGACTTTTTCATGCTGCCGGTGGACTTTTATCACTTCGTGTGTACCGGGATAAAAGCAAAAGCAGACTTCCTCAGGTGCAATTGGAAGATATTGTGAGTGATATTGATCGGTGGATTATGGATGAGGTTTGCCGTGTGCCAGATGATCAAGTAACCGCTTTTGTCTAGTTGGACATGCTCAAAGTAAGAAGGCTCTATAATGAAGGAAACAGTAACAGCACTGCAGTCTGGTGGCAGTTGGGGCGATGGGTCGTCCTTGAAAGGCATTGTAGGAGACGTTGTGAGCGATTTGCAGCGGCATCATGCTGATACAGGAGTGCCTTTGCCTCATGTGGCAGTTGATGTTCCTCGTACCCATGGGTTCGAAGGCAATATTGCCGTTCTGAAAGAGTTGCTCAGTGTGTGGCTTCGTGATGCAGTGCGAGCTGCGGCGGGTAATGCTGCGATGGCACGAACTGCAGAAGTTCTGATTACAAGTGTCGATTATCCGGATTGCATCGAGATTGAAATTGCCGACAGCGGTCCGTCGCTTTCGAAGCGACAGGGGCTTGTTGGAGGCGTTGCTGGTAGCGTGCACGTAGTTGCTCAGCAAAAGTTGCTTGATCAGGTTCGTGGGGATGTACGGTTTGATGACTGTGCCGAGGGTGGTGTGGCGGTGACGTTACGGGTCCCGAAGATGGTCTCGCAGCGAATGGCTGCTTAATTTTTCGCCTTCCTGAAATGGAGATTTCTGCATGGACGCAGCAATCGAAGCTGGTTCAAGACGTCAGTCTGGTATACGACCGATTCAAGTAATGGGCCTGTTTTTTTTGCTGCTTGCTGCAGCAGCTTGCGGTCTGTTTATTGAGTTCCCTGAGAAGGAAGTGGCTGGCGACGTTGAATTACTCGCCGGGGCGGTTCTGGGTCCAGCTGATCTGGCAAAGATTGAAGCCGTCTTTGATCGGTCCGGTCTTGGTTCGTATCGCGTAGTGGATGGTCGCCTCTATGTGGATGGCGGTCGACAGAGTGGCTATCTGAGAGCACTTGTTGATGCAGGTGCATTACCTCCGGAATTTGGTGGAAGTCTACGACGCGCCGTTGAAAGTGACAGCCCGTGGCGAAGCAAGGAAACTCAGGCGGAGTTGGTGCGAGTTGCTACCCAAGAAGAGTTGTCACTGGTGATTCGGACAATGCCAGGAATTGAGCAGGCTGCAGTGCTTTATTCTGGAACGAATTCAGAAAGCCTGTTTCGCGATGCAAAGACAGATGCGCACACGGCGAGTGTCAGTGTCCGTACAGTGCCCGGTGAAGAATTGGATCGACATCGAGTTCAGGCGATTCGTGTGCTCGTTGCCTCTTCGATTGCGGGCCTTCGTGTTGAGCAGGTGGCACTTACCAATTTACGGAGCGGGCAAGTGTTTGATGGTCCCCTTATGTCGGATGCCGAATTTGTTTCCGCAGACCCAGATCGAGCCCGAGCTGTCGCGTATGAGCAGCACGTCACTGCAAAGATACGGCAAGCGTTGGCTTTCATTCCTGGCGTTTTTGTTGAGGTGAACGCGTCTGCCATTGAACAGGTGGCTGATGATGTTCAGGACAAAGAAAAAACAAAAGGGGGTGCAAGGGCTGCAGCAAACGTCCCTGGAATTGTTGGCGTTGGATTGGGAAGTGCAAAACGCAAGCAGAGTGTGGGGCAGGTTGTCCATGTTTCCGTGGCGATTCCTGAAACGTACCTTGACCGTTTACGTGAAGAGATTTACGCAGACGTCACAGATCAAGCGGGTTCTGAAATTGAGAGACTACGGGTGCTTGTTGCAGGATTGGTTCCTGCAACTGAACCTTGGGGTCGTACTGTAGTCACGATTACTCGGTATCCAGGTCACGGTGCGGCTCGTAGTGCTCATGGTAATCAGGAGCCCCCAGATCAAGTCAGTCGTAATGAAGTTTTGTCCATACCGTCACCGGCATACTCCTTGTCGACTTTTTTTCCGATTGGACAGAAATTTTCAATTCAATCCGCAGTGACAGGGAAACGAGTTGCGTTGTACGGGTGTATGGCACTGGGTCTTTCTGTAGTGCTTATGTGGTGGCCGTTGTGGCGAAAGCAGGGGCAACGGTCAGACGCACTTCCTGATGATGACCGTGGTCTGATTGATTGGGCAACGCTCAGGCGGTCATATCAGTATGAAAAGCAGAATGAGGCATAGTGAGCCCTATGAAAAATTTTTCTTGTTGCGAAAAGTGGCTAGGCCAGATTTTTTTTATGGTGGCAATGTCCATCTCTTCTCCTGCTGCGCTCCCTGCAGATGATTTATCCGACACTCCCTCGACAATTGGTTTGCCGAGCATTCCACTTTCTCTAGAAGGAAGCTCACTAGGCCAGCCCTCGGAGCAAGCAGGGGAGCTCGCTTGGAGCAGTGAGACGGCATTTGACTGGAAGGCGTGGGCCGTGGTGGCTGGTGCTGGAATTGTGTTGGTCTGCATTCGACTCTTCAGTCGACGGACAGTCTTCAAAATACCCAACGATGTGTTTGAGTTGCTCGGTGAAGCAACGCTGGGTGGGGGGCAATCAGTTAGGGTTGTTCGTTTTGGCCCAAAGACGCTCTTGGTGAGTGTTGGGAGCGGTGGTCCGAAGACACTCTCGGAACTTGATGATCCTCTTGCTACAGAATGGATTGCTGCTGCCTGTCGTGGAGAACAGACCCTTCGGTCTTTGGCTACTCCTTCAGCGGCTAGCGATGGTTCTAGTGACGCCGATGTTCTTCAGTCAGATCAGAAGGAAGACGGAAGTGGTTATGTTCGTTCGCATCAGTCAGAGGTGGCGTAATGACTGCCTCCAGTTCGGTATGGAAAAAAAATATCCTCGCAATAGTGCTGGCTCTGAGTGCATCAGTCGCCTGTTCTCAAGAAATTCAGCCAGCTGCTGATGAATCGCAGTTGGAAGTAGAGGGCGGTAGTCTTGATGCTGGAGACGCGACCAAAAGTGTTTCGCCATCGAACGAGGATCAGGTGCCGACTGACATTGCCAGTTTTTTTGATCGTCGTTGGGCTGATCGACTCCTGCCGGCAGCGCTAACGTTCGGGGTGATGAGTCTGGCGCCAGCGCTGTTACTCATGACAACATGCTTTGTTCGAATGTCGGTCGTCTTATCACTCACAAGACAGGCGATCGGTACTGTGAACCTCCCTTCAACTCAAATTATTACATCGCTGGCATTGTTTCTGTCAGCACTTGTAATGTGGCCAATTTGGACCACCGCCTACGAGGCGGGCCTAGAGCCTTATCAGGCAGGAGAAATTACACTTCAGGAAGCATTTGAGCGTGGAAGCCTGCCAGTTCGTCGCTGGATGGCGTACCAGATAGAGGAGGCGGATAATCGTGACACCGTTGCGTTGTTTCTTCAGCGACATCCGGGTGGTGTGAGTCAGGTAGATAGTTATGACCAAATACCTACTGAGGTGCTCCTGCCAGCTTTTCTTGTAAGCGAACTAGAGGTCGCATTCATGATTGGCTTTCGTATCTTACTGCCGTTTCTTGTTCTTGATTGCGTTGTTGCAACGCTGGTGGTCTCGACGGGTCTTGTCATGTTGCCTCCTACAATCGTCTCTCTTCCGTTGAAGCTACTTGTGTTTGTCATGGCGGATGGCTGGTCTCTTGTTGTTCGGGGGCTGCTCGATGGGGTTCGCCTGAATACGTCGTAGTCTTCACGCATCTATTGTTTTCGTCACTCAGGTATGGCAGTTTTCAGGAAGTGTTAGCATGGCAAGTTTTGATCTTGTTCCACTCGTTCGTTCTTCACTTATCGAAGGCGGTTTGCTGCTGGCTCCAGCGCTCTTGGCTGGCTTGTCGGTGGCTTTTGTGGTTGGTGTTCTGCAGTCCGCTACCGGCATTCAGGAGCCACTCATTGGCATGGTTCCACGATTAGTGGTCATGGTGGCCGTTATCTTCATAACTGGCGGCTGGATGATTGAACGATTTGTGAGTCTTTTTCAGGCTAGTGTTCTTTCGCCCTAGCGGAGTCTCGGTTTCTCATGACATTGCCGTGTATTTTGCTGGTCACCGAAACGGTGGCCGCCTCGAGGCTCTTCGATTTGTTTTCAGAGTCAGCATTGTTTGTCTCTACTGGAGTGCTAACTCGCATTGCCGGTGTTCTGCTTGGTGGTGGTATGCGACTCTTTCCGGGCGGGACTTTTCATCTTCGGCTTGCATTTCTTTTTGTTCTCAGTCTTGCCGCTGCTCCAGTAGCAATCTCAGTGGCACAGGTGCAGGATGCTACTGAACAATCATTTCTGCCAATGATTTTTTCAGAACTCCTCGTTGGTGGTTGTCTTGGTCTATCGATTAGCTTTTTGGTTACAGTTTTTGAGTCTGTGGGCAGTGTGTTTGCAAATGTCGCAGGATTGAACTGGGCAGATGTTTTTACGCCGGGGGGGAGTGGAGGCCCCGGTGTCGCCCGTCTTTGTGGGTGGGTAGGCCTTGCGTCATTTGTCGCAGCAGGCGGTCAACAGTTAGTAGTTGCCGGCCTAATAGATAGTTTTTTACAGATGCCTGTAGGTGCACTTGCCGGGACAAATGATTTGCTTGGAATACCAGTCGTAATGAGGTTGATCGAGCTACCGTCTCTTTGTCTTCAGTTGACGCTCATGATTTCTGCTCCTATTCTTGTGGCCGTAATAACAGCACATCTGACGGCAACGATCTGTATGCGTTCTATAGCTGTCACGCCTGGTCCAGGGGTGCTACAGGGTGTCGCAGCGGCCGTGATGCTTGGCGGACTTATTGTCGGAAGCCAGCAGTGGGCTGGTCATGCGGGGGGAATTCTCCGCACTCCGTTCGAAGCTAGTTTTGGAACAGCAGATTCGGTATACCCCGCAGCTAGTCAAGCCGCTGTCGAGACGGGAGGTTAAATCAATGAGTGAAAGCCATGATCGAACCCTTCCTGCTACACCTCGGCGGAGAGAAGATGCTCGGAATAAAGGTCTGGCTCCAACAGGTGCTGTATTGGGGTGGCCTGCTATGGCAGCAGTGGTTTTGGTTGCATTACCAGTTTGGTTCCGGGCGACTGTCTCGGCTGCGGTCGCTGCAATCGAAAGTATTCAATTGAATGGAAAGGGTGGGGATTACCATATTTTCCTGCCACTTATTTTTCCGACAATTGTTGTGGTCGCGCTTGCTCTCGGTGTCCTGTTACTGGTTCGTACGCTTTTTGACGAAGCGGCATGGCGAATTGACCGCCTTGTTTTCCGTTTCGAACGAATTGATCCAAAGGTTGGTTTACAACGAATTGTATCCAAGACCACTGTTGTTCGGATCCTGCTTTCTTTTATTGGCTTTGCAGTTCTTGTCTCTGCGGCCTGGTTGTTGGCAGGCCCACTCATCGTTGTTCTGGGTGATTTTCCGGCGAGTCTTGGTCGCGGTGCAGGGCAGGGCAGCGAAGTGCTGTCTGCGGCGGTGAACTATCTGTGGGGTATTCTGGCAGTTGCAAGCATTGTCTCTGCTTTGGACTGGTGGCTCCAGCGATTCCGTTTTGAAAGAAAGATTCGAATGACCCCGAGTGAATTGCGTGAGGAGTTACGAAGCCTGCGAGCGAATCCTAAGGTGCGGTGGCAGCGTAACGGGTAGTGATGGTTACACGCGTAACTCGCTCTCGTCAGTTCGTTCAGGACAATTTTTCAGAGCTTCTTGAACTGGGCCTTCGAGAAACTCATCAACCTGAGTAACCGCTCGTCCTTCAAGGCCTTCTACTGTCAATGCGGCTTGTAGATCAACGTTCTTGAAAAGCGGGTCCGCTGCGAGGCGATCAACCAGATCGTTATCACGACCATCACGGATGCCTGCTGTAGCCGCATGACTGTGGCGACGAATGGCTTCATGGAGTTCTTGTCGATCACCCCCGGCCGTTGTGGCAGCCATCAAGAGGCGTTCGCTAGCCAGGAAAGGAATGTGCTGTTCAAGATTGCGACGAATGCTCCCAGGGAGGACAACAAGCCCACCGGCAATGTTTGAATAGATTACAAGTACCGCATCTGTTGCAAGAAAAGCCTGTGGTAGCACAAGCCGGCGAGGAGCCGAGTCGTCGAGTGTTCGCTCGTACCACTGCACTGCGGCCGTTTGGCTCGCCGTCTGCTGAAGACCCATGACGAAACGACTTAAGCCACACATTCGTTCCGCTCTCATCGGATTTCTCTTGTATGGCATTGCAGACGATCCGACTTGATCAGTTTCAAAAGGCTCTTCAAGTTCGCCCCATGCCGCTGCAAGTCTAAGATCGTTTCCAGCTTTGTGAGATGATTCTGCGATGCCGCCAAGAGTAGCCAGAACTTGAGAATCGATTTTCCGAGGATATGTCTGTCCGGTGACTGGAAACGATTTTTCAAAACCCATTTTTTTTGAAACGAGTTCATCAAGCTGTCTTACTTTTTTATGGTCTCCATCAAAGAGTTCGAGGAAACTGGCTTGTGTACCAGTGGTACCTTTCACGCCACGGGCACACAGATGGGCGCGTCGATGATGGAGTTCCTCGAGATCGAGAAGGAGGTCAAGAATCCAGAGGCAGATTCGCTTTCCTATGGTAGTTGGCTGAGCTGGCTGCAGGTGCGTGCGGCCGAGGCAGATTATTGACTTGGTTTCATTCGCTTTGATCGCGAGCCTTTCAATAACATTCGCCAAGCGGGCTGTTGCAAGATCGAGTGATTCACGAATCAAGAAAAGATCAGTGTTGTCTGTTACGTAGGCGCTTGTTGCCCCAAGGTGCATAATAGGCTTGGCATCGGGGCAGTCATCTCCAAATGTATGAAGATGAGCAAATACATCATGGCGTGTCTGCCGTTCGAATGCGGCCGCTTTCACAAAGTCGATGGTGTCTAAATGCGACCTCATCTGATCGAGCTGAGAGGGAGTGATGGGCAATCCCAGTTCAGCTTCTGCTTCAGCAAGCGCGAGCCACATTCTGCGCCATAAACCGTATCGATGCCGATCACTCCAAATGCGTGCCATCTCTTTCGAGGCATAACGGTCGGCAAGTGGATTGCCCCATCGTTCAGTTCCCTCTGTCTGCTCATTCGCCATTTTTTCAGTCATCACTAGCTTTCGTTAAGAATGTGTTCTGTTCTTGGTTTGGTTATGTGGCTTTCCGGTCGATGCTGACATCATGCAGAAGAATCGCTCAATAGCTAGCCTTGCTCGTGGGCCTCGAGATGCCTCTGCTTTCAGTGATCGATCAAGAGACTCCAGCCAGTTTGGGAGTTGCCGACATCGATGACTGCCGAGACTCCGCAACGCCATTTCGGCCTGGTTCATGGCTTTTGGCCAACTTGCGACGCCGGCCTCTTTCAGGGCTGCACTAAGGCTGGCTGGACGGTTGGGACCTCCCAGCAATCGTGCCGCCGTCGAATAGCGTCGAAGGACGGTGGCCGCTTGAGCCGTCAGCCCGATGGGGCTTTCCCCGGATTGAATTAGTTTGTCAAGAAGTGAAATGGCTTCGGTCGCTCGACCTGCTGCTGCCGCATCGACCATTTCCCAGACGGTTCGTTGGTTTCCCATGCCTTCAAGGGAATCAACCATCTCCGGCGGCAGTGTCCGTTTTCCTTTCTGCGGCAAGGCCGCAGCGAAGGTGGTGAGTGCTTGATCGATTTGACCGAGTTCACCACCAAGACGTTCGAGTATTGTGCCTGCTGCTGCTGCGGGTAAATCAATAGAGTGCGCGTGGCGTGCCCATTGGCGAAGCCATTTGGTTAGGTCAAAACGGGGCGGTGTAGAAGTGGTAATAGCGAGGCCGTGTTGATGCACTGCCTTCGCTAGCCGAGTGTTGGAAGGAAAACTTCGAACCTCCAGAACGAGGAATCCACCGCGTCTGGACTCTCGGCTCGCAACCCGTTCAAGAAGTTCTCGATGTGCTGAAACAAAGGAATCAGCGCGTCGGACGATAGCTATTCTTGCAGCATCACCAAACATCGGAACTGTTGCAATTTCGTCAAGAATATCTCTTGGGTCAGGCTGATCGTCACCTGAGAATTCACGGCACGCTAAGGAAGTATCATCTTCGTCCGGGTGTATACAGTTTCGCAGCCGGGATAGAATCCGACGGTTCACAAACTGATCATCACCAACGAGCACAACCATCGATGGCTTGTTGTTCTCCCCAGTGATCAAACTTTTAAGGCTTTCCGGGTCAAGCAGCAGATCCAGGCCCAACACATCCGCCTTTTTTTTTGCCACCGGTCGCCTCCTCTGGGAACAAAGAAAATCACTCGTACGCAGTGTAGCGAGATTTATCAGGAAGAGGCCAAGCCTCTAGTGAAAAACCCGGTAGAGAAGGGCACTGTCTGAAGCCGAAACGTTTATTTCAGGGGGTGCCCGTAGGTGAAGCCCGAGGACTGCCAAGCGTGCCGATGAAACGAGCTGTTCGTAGAGTGATTGGCTCAAGCGTCGTACTCTCCCCGATATTACCGGCCGCATCAGGCATTTCAATCCGAACAAAGACACGACTTGGTAGCGAGCGATGTGGTTTCCAATTGAACGTGCCGTTGATAGCCTGGGCTGTCGCTATGGTGGCCCAAGGTCCAGTTTGGTGAGGAGAGTATGACAGCCGAACACTGTTTGGAATTGCCAGAGGGTCTTCAAATGCATATCGAATTTCGAAAGCATCAGAGTCATTGCCATCAACCATTGTTACGTCAAGGCTCGTGACTTGCGGTGGCGTTGTGTCGATTCCAATCCACGTTGATGGTGATTCACCTGCCCGAGGGGAGATCGGCGGACCAGGGATATCTCTGACAATTTCCAAACGACATCCGAAGAGCCCTTCCCCTTGGAATTCAACATCGATAGGACTCGCCGTGTCTTCGTCGACTGCAATTCGCTCCCATGAGGTGCCGCCGTCTCGAGTGCTCCAAAGTTCCACTCGAAAAGGACCTTGCAGGTCTTCAGGTACATTAAAACTATACTCCCAGCTAAAACTGTGCACTCGCATGAGGTGGAGCGGACTGCCTTGGTACTCCGCAACAAAACTCGTTTCTTGATTCTGCGAAGAGTCTGGATTTTTAAGCTTTTCCTCTATGGCGTCTGCCAGGGTCGGTGAGGAGATAGTCAGAAGGGGAGTTGTGGAAACTCCTTCAATGCGTCCTTGGGCAGTTCTGGCTTGTACAGGTGACTGTTGGGTGTAGGCAACAGGCTCCCCATCTGACCACGAATTGCCAGGAGTGGGTTGCCAATCCTTCCCCATGTTTTGCGCATTCGAGAGAGGGTCCTTAACTACCACAGATTGTGTCCGGCGATTGGATCCGGCGAGTGGTGATGGAATCGCCGGTGCAATTATTTCATTTGCAAGATCAGATTGAGATACGTTTGGGTCGGTAGGCAGCATCGAGAATTGTTTGGTTGTCCGATGGCCAGCATTATCTGCAACAGAGATTTTTACAGTCAGGCCATCAATTTCCTGTCCAGCCCACCAGATTTCTTCACCAATAAGATGCGCCGGTGAGCGTCTTGAAAGAACGGGCTCGGTGGCAATTGATTTCCAATCGCCACTTGTTTGACGATATTGGAAGAGAATCGAGTCCATGTTAATTGAGTCGTCCGCTGCAGCATAACGGCACATGATTTCACCATCTGATCCCTTCCACACCCGCCCAGAGAGTCGGGGGGCCGCGGCATCAACAAGAACTCGCGCATCAGGCCCTTCACTACCTCGGGCTCTATTTTTTTGATCAATGGCGCGAATACGAAACCAATATTCACCATCAGTATTTGCTTCAAATGGCACGGATGAGTTTGGCGGAGACGTCGAACCTGCTGGTGTCCAGGTAAGTCCAAAATCAGTTGAGACACTCATTTCCACCTGCTGCGCAGCGGCATCAGGCGTTGCCGGCTTGGGCAGCTGGAATGGTATTGCAAAATGCCGCTGAGTGGTCCGAACAAGCTCTGGCAGCCGTGCTGAGTTTTCTGAAGCCACAGCTGAAAAGGTTTCGCAAAATCCAGCAACAAGGCAGAGAAAGAGCAGTAGCAAGGCGTTTAAGCGAAATGTATTCATAGACTTCATGAATCTTTCCAAATCTCCGTACATTGACCTCATAATCGATATCGGCCATTTGTTTCCGAAAATCGTGCTTTTCCGATACAACAGAATTGGTGTGTCGACTCAAACACACGATTTGTTGTTCAAATTCACGGCTCGCGAAAACAGGGCCATTGAAGCAGACGACGGAAGAAGGGTGGCCTGCGGCGGCCTGATGCGACGAAAAGAGAAAAGCAGAGTTATTTTGCGGCGAATTCGATGCGTAAGCCACACGATTTCCAATTCGAAGACAGCATTTCAAAGGAAGGCAGGTTACTTTGGTCTCGTTGCTGATCAATTCGTTGATTCTTCTGGCTGTCGTCGCCTGTGGGATCGTTGTTATCGTTCTGATCCGTGAAAAACTTCGTGGAACTGGTGCGGGTCGTGGCGATTGCGACGAAACGTGGGAGCAAACACTCACGGAATATAAAAAACTGCGGGATAGAGGTGTGCTGGAAGATGATGAATACCGAAGAATAAGAACACTTGGCGATCCTTTTTCTAGGGTGGCTGAGGATTTATCCGAAACGTCACCCCTAACAACATGGGTGACAGGAGACGACAGGAGGAAGTGAATAGATGCCGACCGGAAAAGATGGGAATGGAATTGGACGCCGGGGGGCCGGTGGCACGACAAAGAAAAATGCCTTCTGTTCGTTTTGTAGAAAAAGCTACCGGGATGTCGGGCCGCTTGTTGAAGGGCCTGGCGATGTCTACATCTGTGGCGAATGCATTGAGTTGTGCCAATCAATTCTGGATCAAGAGAAACGTAGAAGAGGAACCAGCAAACAACTCTTTACTTCTATTCCGTCACCGCGAGAGGTCGTAGGGCATCTTGACCAATATGTTATTGGGCAACATCATGCGAAGCGAGTTCTCTCTGTAGCAGTGCACAGCCATTACAAGCGGCTGATGATTGGAGCTGAAGGGGGTGACGTTGATGTTGAAAAATCCAATATTCTGCTGATGGGTCCAACGGGGTGTGGAAAGACTCTCCTTGCAAAGACACTTGCTAAAATTCTTGATGTCCCATTTGCCATCGGTGATGCGACAACTCTGACGGAAGCTGGTTATGTTGGTGAAGATGTAGAAAACCTCTTGTTGAAGCTACTCAGCGCGGCTGACTTCGATGTTGAAGCTGCCCAGAGGGGTATTTTATATATCGATGAGATCGACAAAATTGGGAAAACGAGTCAGAACGTCTCTATTACCCGCGATGTTTCAGGAGAGGGTGTGCAGCAGGCATTGTTGAAAATGCTGGAAGGAACAGTAGCAAATGTCCCACCGCAGGGCGGTCGGAAACATCCGGAACAACAGTACCTGCAGATAGACACCTCAAATATCCTGTTTATTTGTGGTGGAACTTTCGTTGGCATGGACAAGATTATTGCTGGTCGTCTCGGCAAGCGAACGATTGGTTTTGGCCAACCGAGTGGTGTGGATGTAGATACAGACTTGGCAGAGTTGCTGCCACAAATTGACTCCGATGATAT
Organism: Pirellulales bacterium; assembly: GCA_016776925.1. Classification (GTDB taxonomy): domain Bacteria; phylum Planctomycetota; class Planctomycetia; order Pirellulales; family UBA1268; genus UBA1268. The sequence goes on from JADHSL010000013.1 coordinate 25,220, forward strand.
TTTGGAGTTCGGTCTGATACCGGAACTTGTTGGGCGACTACCTGTTCTTTCTTCACTTGAGCCGTTGAGTGCAGAGGCTCTCGTCCGAGTTCTGCTCGAACCCCGGAACGCATTAGTGAAGCAATATCAGAAGCTCTTCGAGATGGAAAGTTGTAAGCTTGAATTTACTGACGATGCTTTGCTGGCTATTGCTCGGCGGGCTCTTAAAAAAGATACCGGAGCCCGAGGTTTGCGATCGATTATGGAAGATGTAATGCTTGATGTGATGTTTGATCTTCCTGATAACACGGGAAGTAGCTATCTCGTAGAAGCAGGGCATGTTGATGATAAACAGCCAATTCTTCCGGTCCCTGCAGCTCGACCGAAGAGTGCATAGTCAGCTTGTTAGTGCTTGTCTGCAAGTCGAATAAGGGCTTCGATGCCACGCTCTAGCATGGTGTCCGAAACTGTATACGAAATGCGGAAGTGAGAGTCGGCACTGCCGAATACAGTGCCTGCTACAATGAGTAGTTGCTCCTCTCTCACTGCTCGCTCGGCAAATTGCTCGGCCGAACCCCCTGGTGCTTTCGGGTACAGATAGAAAGCTCCATCGGGATGTGTGAAGTCGTAGTGGCCACGCAGGCCCTCGACCAGGCGGTCTCTTTTCTTTCGGCAGGTATCAAAAGACTCTGTCATGTCGCAATCAGCTGCTGCAAGAGCAGCCCATTGGCCTGCTTGAGGTGAACAGACAAATGTGTATTGCTGGAGTGTAATGCAGGCATCAATAATGTCAGGTGGACCGTGCATGTAACCAACCCGCCACCCAGTCATGGCGTGAGATTTTGAAAATCCATCGAGAATGACCGAGTTCTTGCTAAATGTTGCAGCTGAAGTAAAGGGGTGGTCGTAACAGAAGCCCCGGTAGAGCTCGTCGCTGATGAGCGTCACGTGATGCTTGTCTGTTACTTCAGCAAGTTGCTCCAATGTTTCGGATGAAACTACCTTTCCTGTCGGATTGTTTGGGCTGTTCAGTAGGACTGCACGAGTCTTTGGGCCAATGTAAGACGTAACTGCATCGACATCTATTTCGAAGGTTGGAGAGAGATCGATCGCTACACAATGTCCTCCGAGGAATTCAATCAGCGGGCGGTACATGACGAACGCTGGTTCGAAAATAATTACTTCATCGCCCGGGTCGATAATCGCCATAAGCGCTAAGACTAATGCGCCGCTCGTACCGCTTGTGATGCAAAACGCTCGATCGTTATGCCCAATCTGCTTTTGGACGTCACTCGAAATGCGTGAACGAAGCTCTGGTATTCCTTGAGTGACCGTGTAGCCATTTTTGCCACTCATCATGGCATCGTGGGCTGCATTACGAGCTGCCTCTGGCATTGCGAAATCAGGCTGGCCAATGGAGAGGTTAATCGGGTCCTCGAGCGTCCGTATTAGCTCAAAAACTCGCCTGATCCCAGACGAGTCAAAACGGGCTGCCCGGCGAGAAACAGTAGGTCGTTGATTTCCGGAAGAATCTTTCACCGAAAGTCAACTGCCTCCTGCACTCGAAGAATCCTTAAACAACTCGTCAAGCAGTTCGCCGAGTCGCTCGCCACGAGCATTGAGGCTTACAACGTTGCCGTCTTTGCCAATAAGGATAACCGTAGGAATGCCACTGATGCCATAGTAGGTGGCAAGTGGGTGTTGCCAGCCGGATCCTTCCGAAGGCTCAAACAGAATAGGCCATGGGATTTTTCTGTCAGTAACGAATTTTTCCAATGCATCACGCTCTTGGTCTAAGCTAATCCCAACAACTTCAAAGCCCCTTGAATGGTATTTTTCATATTGCTCTAAGACGTTTGGTATTTCAGCAATGCAAGGGCCGCACCAGGTTGCCCAGAAATCAACCAGAACAATCTTTCCAGCGACTGTGCTCTGGTCGAATGGTTGCCCGTTGAGCAGGGTGCCAGTGATCTTCATGGGGTTTCCTGGAAGAGAAAGCCGACGGAGTGTTCCTTGGAAACTTTCTGCCATCTGTCGAATGCTATCGTTTTTACTTTTTGCGAAAACAGGACCGAATGTTTCATATGCCTGCTTTGACAATGCTTCACCACCAGGCATATGTTCAAAAGCACTCGCGAGTTGCATTGCAAGACCAGCAGTTGCCGCATCGTCTGGGTTAGCGGATAGAAGTTCACCGGCCTGTTTGATTATTGCGGGTGCTTTCTCGAGATCTCGTTTCGTGAATAGTTCTTGCGCTTCCTGCACTAGCAGTAATCGTTTTGCCTCGACGGCAAGGGCAGGGGAGGGCCCCTCAATCAGGCTTTTGGCAAATGACTGTAGGTCTGAGGAGGCAGCTGTATTACCAAGTCGGCTGAGCATCATGAGGCTTTGAAGTTTCGCGGTAGCCGCCTCATCGAAGAGATCGTCGGAATCTTTGAGTTGCGAAAGTGCTCTGTCGGCAGCTTCCACTGTGGCTGTTGCAATGGCTTGCATAGATTTCATCATTTCTTCACGTGATGTCGGCTGTGCAGCGTTTTGCCTAATTGTTCGAATGTAGTCCAGCATTTCCTCGGGAGTTCCTTTCGGAACAGGAGGGATTCCTGTGCTGGCGGCTTCGCTCTGATTGGCATTTCCTGGTTCAGCTGAAAAGGCTGAGGTGTTGAGGTTTCCTGAAAGAAGCAGCAAGAAAAGTGGAAGACCAAGTGCGGTAAAAAAACGAGCCATCAGAGGAGCCTCTTCTGAGTCTGGAAGTGGTTGCCGAGCAAAACGATTGACCAGATGCCAATCATAACGCCCTTCAGCCTACTCTGAGATAGACCGCTTCGGCAATTGATAGCCAAAAGTTCGCTCTAGGGACTTGGAAATAGACTATTGGACAATTGTTTTCATGCGAACAAACCCACTCTCTCCCGCTTGAAGAGCCGATTGCAACTGCCACGATATGGATGTTGTTCCGTCGGCTGCCGGGGCTACTGTAGTCTCGGAAGGAAGGCTGCAGGCAGGTGAAGACTCTATGAGTTGTAACCGCTGTGGCAAGACGTCCATGATCACAATGTCAGTAAGTGGCACGTCTCCAGAGTTTAAAAAGGCAATTGTGAAGTCAATTTCTTCACCTATCCGTGCGGAATCACTTCCGGATCGTTTGCAGAGGGTCAGTTCAGCCCGCCCTAAAGACTCAACGCGGAGTGTGGCGATTCCCTGACTTGCAGAAGCAACATCAGCCTTTTGGTCATTGAACACCGCGTTGGCTGCTGTGAGTCGTGTCCAGGCTATTGGTATATCAATGCCAATCGACTCGGCAATACGTTCTTTCTTTTCCGCAGACTTTACATGCGTGTCGTAGACACTTTCACCAGCTTTTGACTGACCGAGTGATTGGTTCGGTAGGACAGTGGCATCTACACCAAGTGGCCCCGAACGTTCTTCGACGGCTAGGCCAGATTTTGATTTTCGTGCCATCTGCAGGCTTGTTAGCTGAGCTGCATTACCGAGTGGTTGAAGAATCGTCTGGCTGACCAGACTTTTATCACTAGAAACTCCGGCAGGTCCCTGAGGGACGGACTCTTCGTGAAGTCGTGTTACGTGCCGGACACTTCCAAATCGTGGTGCATAGATACACTCACAGTTCGTGCGCGCGATACGCGATGATTTGGCAGCGCTGCTGTCACTCAGATGGGAACTCTCGTCTCTACGGTAGCGGGCCACAGTGTCACCGCCTGAGAGACCTTCGATGCCCGTGCGGCCAACAGGATAAGCCGATTCTTTTCCGTCTCCCCCGTTGCAAATAAGCGGTGGAAGGATTGGGGGGAGGTGCATGATATTCGTACGACTAGGGTACACACTGCATTCGCAAGGCTCTGTGTGAAATGACGGGAGTTCCTGCAATGGCGTAGCGGCAAGAAGCTGGAAACTCACAAGTCCAGCGCAGGAAAAAAAAGTAACTACTATTTTTTGTATGGATCGTACGTGATTTCGATACAAAAAAATCATTGGTTTTCCTGCGAGAATTACAGGGGCAAACGGTTGCCTATTCGCAATTCAGCGACTGGGGCACCAAGGGTGCTTGCAACTGCGAGGCAACTATCGCCCGGCTGAATATCAAACCACCTGTCTGCAAGAACGTCAGAGGCCTCAGGTTCATTGGAAACGTATACGACACGTTGCACATGATTTCCTGAGAAAGCTTCGTTTAAATCATCTTCATCGATAACAACTTCAATCGGAAACCGCCACTTTTGTCCGCGAGGTGTTACCAGTGGCGATAAGATCCGGAGAGAAGGATAAAGCTCGTCTGAAGGACGATGGGGCACCCCTGTGACCCTCAGTCGATAGGCTCGGCCCGGTATTAAACCGATCCTCAAGGGAAGTGCCTCGGATTGCGACCAGCCAGTTTTGGTTTGCACCGAAACAAGAAGGTCTTTCGGACCTCTTAATTCGACAGGTTGCTGGTACTGCCCTACTTCATCCAGACGGGGACCGAACTGCGGGGGGCGGGTACTGCCAATCGCTCCCGGTTCTGTCTTTACGGCGATTGGTTTCTCCAACCGTGTTCCTTCAATGTCACCAGCTTGGGCTACTGTCATTGTAAGGACCACCGTGGCAATCGCCGGCATTCCGCCGAAGTTCCGCAGCGCGGACCCTGTCTGGATGGAAGTATCAGTTTTGGACATAAGTTGTAGTGAGGGTTTTGATCTATTGGACTGTGCATCGTGCCGTTAGTTGGTCGCAGGTTCAGCTTCACTCAAAAAGCTGGCGGTGTCGGAGGGCAGATGATTGCCGCTGCTGCTTCAGCGTCTGGATCCGGGCCACCATTACCAACCCAGCGGGTACGGTCTTCATGAGGCTGCTTGAGGCGAACACGAGGCACATCAGAACGTTCTGAAACGTATGCACGAGACGCAGGTTTTGGATAGCTCAGCCCCGGTGCTTGTTGCACATGCAATTTCAGGTGTTTTGTTGGACCTGGAATACTCGTTCGTGTGTGATTCGTAATCGTATGTTTCTTCAGACCAGCTGGACCACCGAGTGGTATGTGTGCTGGGCCTGGAAGCCCAATGGGCGTGCCTGTAATAGGTATTCCATAGCTTGGAGCTGTCATGCCTGCCACAAAAGCGGGTGGTAACTGTCCTGAGTTATCTCCACAGGGTTGGCCAAGAGGAATGCCTGCCGCAGCTTGTGACATTCCACCGGTAGGCACAGCTCCTTGCATCACGATGGATTCAAGATCTTTGTTGCCAATCCGAATAATTGCCAAGATTGAGCCCCGACGATCAGCTTCGACAACAGGATCAATACCTGGGTCAAGGCGTGTGCTTACAAGCGTTTCAACGCCAGCTACAGCAAGTTCCTGGTAGTCGGGATCAGGAAGATAGACAACTTTTGTGACAAAGTTTCCAGTTGTGACTTGGTCAAGGTCTTCGTCAGTAAGTTGGACAGGAACCGTGTTGTGGGCGATGAAGGCAGCAGTTCTCGGTGTGGTTGGTGCAACTTCAAGCGTAGGGTAGAGTTCTGTTCCCTCACGGCCGGGAATATTCGTCAGCTTGAGCCTGTAAATTGCTCCTTGCGGAAAATCATAGCGTCCAGGGGTAACCAGTGGTGTTGAGTCAAACCCTCCCGCAGTTGCAATATCCCAGCGAACTTGCATGCCATCAGGGCCCAGAAACCCTATCTGGGACAGTGGCGGGCCGACGGCCATAAGTGGCGCCATGCCGCCTGTTGCCAATCCAGAGACACCGTTCTCTGACACGAACTCTTCGTAGCCAACAGGGGCTATGATTCCTGGTCCAGGCCCGTCAACACCAGGTCCTGGATGGGCGAGCATTTGAGGAGGCGGCAAGACGTTTGTGTGTGGCTGAGCAGCAGTCCCAAGGCCGGCTATCCCCGAGAGAGGGGAATTTGCTGGGATGTGGCAACCAGTAAGTGCTGCCGCCAACGAAAGCCCTATAAGTTTTCGAGTACAGGTATTGAATTTCACTTCAGAGTCTCCAGCCTTTGGGAACCGGGTGGTTTGTGGCGTTTATTGCTTTTTCTAGGCAACCGAAAATTCGGCATGTGCCTTTCGTTTTCCATTTCTATAGACTCCTGATATCTCGACATCAGAACGTTCCTGTGTTTCGATAATCAGTGCTTTGGCATACTTCGACTTTCCCATACCGAAATCTTTGGAAAAACCCGTAGAAATCACGAAATTGGTAGATTTTGCCCCACTTCCCAAGATGTTCGCGTTGGATTTCAGACGTTTTTTACGTGGTGTTGTTCTTCTGTTGGTCTGGGTAACGTGTCTGTTCTTTGGTGGGAGCAGTAGGTCCCAAGAGAAAGCAGAGAGCAGTGTTTATCGGCAGTCAGTGGGTTCAGGTGTTCAACAAACTGCTGAGTTGGTGTCTTCTGAGAAGCAGGCTGAACGACTGGTTGCTTCAATGCTGTCGCGTCTTGGTCGTGTCGAGTCCATCTCCGCACGAATTAGGCAACGCACCCGGGCTGAAGGCATGGTGCTCGTTGGAACAGGGCGGTATCTGCAACAGGGCAGTGGGGTGGATCAGCAATTTCGTTTTGAGGTAGTGAATAAAGCGGACACCGAAACATTTGAGTTGCTTGAAGTTTCCGACGGGATCTCTTTTTGGAAATTCCAGAAGGGAGGCAGTATGCCAGTGCGGCTAACGCGAGTGGACATTTCTCAAATTCGGGCAAAGCTCAAAGATTTTGGTATCGAGGAAAATCAAGCCGTTGCTCCTCATTTGGGTGGGCTGCAAAGGTCGCTTGCGCTCATAAGGCGATTTTTCCAATTTGAATCAGCTGAGAGGGAATCACTGGAGGGTCTTCCGGTCTGGCGAGTCGTTGGTCGATGGAACCCGACACGACTCATAGAAAATTTTCCGCACCTGAAGGCGTTATCAGATTCTCCTAAGGGCCTGACCACGGCACTTCCTGTAGGCACACCTTGTTCGGTAGAACTGATTATTGGTAGTGAGCAGCTATTTCCATTCCGAATAACGTGGAGTGCTCGGAGTGATGACGGCAGAGTTGAGCCAATATCGGTCCTCGAGCTCTACGAAGTGAGGCTGGGGGAACCAGTAGATTCAGCGGCATTTGTGTACAAGCCGTCAGCAGAAGGTCTTCTTGATGTGACTGAGCAGTTCGTTCAAGAAACCCGACCGCTTAGGAAGTAAGCCCTCCCAGGCCTTGAGCAGTTTATTCCGTCAAGAAACATGTTTCGCTGTTGCGTTGCGGAGAAGCGGCCTATCCTGTTGTAGAGAGAAGAACAGTGCACCACAGCATGAGCGATCAATTTGTCTAGGGAGAAATGATGGAAAAAATATTCACATCAGTGGCTGTTTTTGCAGTGGCGTTAATGGTTGCTACTGCTGGCCTTGGTTTGTGGCTGGGTGATCTTCATGGTCAAACCGATCAAGCGATTCTTCGTTGGGGCACAGTTCATCGTCTCTCTGGCATCTTAGCGGCGTTGGTAGTTGTTCTCGTAAACAGCATGTCGGTGACGTACTTTATCGGCACCGCGCGTTGGTGCAGAGAGGTTGTGGAAACGTATCAGCTATCGAACAACTTCATTATGAGAAGCAAGGCGATAAAAAGGCGTTCGTTTCCGTTTGCGTTATTTGGCATGCTCAGTGTTGTTGGGATTGTGGCCTTGGGAGGTGCTGCAGATCCAGCAGCAGGCCGAAGGGGGAGTGAGGCCTGGGTTACTCCGCATCTTCTTGGTGGGATAGGACTAACTGGCGTTATTGCGGCGTGTTTTCAATGCCAGCGTGCAAAAATTTCCGAGCAGCAAGCCTTGATTGAAGATGTTCTTGTAGAAGTTCGAGCGATGCGCAAAGCTCGTGGCTTAGATGTTGAGCCGAACGGCACGGCTGTGGGTTCAGCAGAGTCTTGACTCATCGTCCATCCCCTTCTTACGAGTAATCCTTAATGCTGATAGACACAGCTTGGCTGTGCGGATGGCTCGATTGTTCAAGTGCGGATATCGCCCACGCCAATGCAATGCCGATTGCAAGAGCGATTGTCAGGAGGATGCGGTCGTGGCTATGGAACTGCACCTCAGGGAGTAGGTCTGCTGCAGCTATGCAGAGAAAAGCTCCAGCTGCTAGAGCAAGCGCGGCGCCTGTAAGTGATGATTGGGAAGTACCAAGAAAATTGATTCCAAAAACAAAGATGAGGGCTCCCGCAGGTACTGCAAGGGCATAAAGGAAGTTGAGGACAAGCCGAATGTTTCGTGGTATTCCTGAGCCGAGCATAAGCGTAGCAATGATGCCAGCATCGAAAGGCTTGTGAAGAAAAATCGCTAGGAATGTTGCGAGGCCGGCAAGCCAGGTGACACCGTGCCCAATATCCGAATGTACGGCTGCAGCGAGTGCCGCGCCATCAGTAAGGCTGTGTAGCAAGAGCCCAATAAAGGCTCCACTCCATCCCCATTGGCTTGGTCTGTGCGCATGGTAGTCGGGGTCCGGAGCGTGACCGTGTAACCGATCATGCTCAGTGGCATCGTGAAGGCATGTGTTGGTGCTTTCGCAGCCGTCTGCGGTATGGTGCGAATGGGCATGGAATGCTCGTTCAAGTACAAACATGGCAAAAAATCCAAGCAGGACCCAGTTCATTGTTTTGTCAATGCGACTGTTTAGCTCGAGGAATGCGTGCGGTATCAAATGAAGCATTCCAACACCGAGTAAAACACCTCCGGTGAAAGACAGTAAGACCTGCAATCTGCGGTGTCCAAGCGTCAGGAAGCTGATGGAAACGCCACCTGCGAATGCCGCGAGCGTAATAAAGAATAGGTAGCCGGCAAGTAATGGTTGAATGCCCAAGTAAGTAGTGCCTGCTGCGTCCAGCGGAGGAGCCATGGGAGGTAGTTCTTTCTGGAAAGCCTAAATCTTCTAGCAGTACAGCGGCGTGTAACACGTGCATGATCCCTCACGACAAGGAGTCAAGCAAGAGGATTCTCTAGTGTTTCAAATAGAGCAAGCTACCGCTTACATTTTTATTTGCTCAACGCCTATAAACTGGTGGCGTTGTCGGGTAGGTCGGGTATTGAAGGGCGGCCTGCTCCATCTGCTGGCGGACTACCGACATGTTTTCGTTTACTGCCGCGTCACTAGCAGCCAAGGCACCGAGAACTATGACAAGGAGGTATGTCACAATATTGGCCCACGCCTCATTTCCAAGAAACTTTACCGCTGTACCAAATGACTTCTTTATCTTGGGCCCAAACATGCCAAGTTTCACAGACCATATTTCGTCAAGGATCAGATGTGTTAGGAATCCAAGAACAACAGCACTTGCAACAAAATATCGACGTATTGGTTCTTCAGCTGCAAAAATGAGAAATGCAGTGAGGCCAGCGATGGCTGCTGCCGGTACGCTGTGGAACATTCCTCGATGGACAGCAAACTGCTTCAGGAGATATGTAACACCGAATCGAATTGCCAGATAAATTCCAGCACATACGAGAATGAGTGCCTCCGAAGGCATGCTGATTTGCTGGATTCTAGGTAACAGCATTACGGGCACAACAGCAGCAGCAAACGCAACACTTTCCTTAAGAGGAATTCCTGGTCCGCTATCTAGATCGGGGAGCATACCTGCAACGGAACACAAGCCAGCCCCGAGGAGACATGTCAGTGGAGGAATCTCACCGACATACCAAGCGGCTGTCCCGTACCCGATCCCAACGATCGTCGAACCGGTGATATGCTCACGGAATCCCGGCACGCTGCGAATCCCTCCTCGAGAGGCTTTGCTCCATTAAAAAGTGCTGTAAATTGCAGCACCTTCTGCCGTTGCTGGCAATTGTTCCCTCAATTGCACGCGCACAATGCGCCACAAAACAACGTCGTTGAATGAACTTCGGCTTATTTAGTCCTTCATGCAGAGAGCCTTTTCTTTTGCATCCCCTGCACTACCGACGTGTTTTATTCTGCCTAACCCGTATGGCAGGAGTTTTGGGAATAAAGCAAGCAGCACGAAACAGGAAAAGGGGGCGTTGGAACGCCTGGGGTAGCTGCGAAAGCTAGGAGCCTTGGCTAATGTTGGTTTCTTATCAAAACTGGACTTCTTGAGTAGTGGCAGAGCCCCTACAGTCTCGATTGATTCGTTTTCGGCGGGCGAGTCGGTAAAGAGGTAGATCAAGGAGAGTGCGCGTGGCGATTGATAGCTATGACATGGTGATGCTTGGGCTTCTGGCTACTGCGGGAATCCTCGGCTATTTCAAGGGAATAGTCTGGCAAATCGCATGGATTGCTGGAATCTGCCTGAGTTCTTACGTTTCACTTCGTTTTAGTGGGGAACTTGCTCCATATGTCGGTCAACAGCCGCCATGGAACAGGCTTCTGGCAATGCTTGCTCTCTATGTGGGTACGTCCCTGGTTGTTTGGGTTGTATTTCGGTTCGTGTCTTCATTGATCGACGCAGTTCATCTTTCAGCGTTTGACCACCAATTGGGTTTGCTGTTCGGTCTTGCGAAAGGCTCGCTTATTTGCGTGGTTGTAACGTTTTTCGCAGTTACAATGATGCCAGCGTACCGGGGTGAAATAACTGGTAGTCAGAGTGGTCAGATTGTTGCAAAGCTCATTGGCGAGGCGGATCAATTTCTGCCGGCAGATATACATGAGACGGTGGATCCGTTCCTGCAGGAGTTTCGTCAGCAATTCGATGCCAGTGGTGTCAATTCCCCGGAAGGTGGTGTTGCAGTTCAATCTGGTCAAAACGGAGGTACGTCCTGGCAGAGTGTGTTGGAGGGCGTGACCTCAGTTGCCGCTTGGGCCGGCGTTGAAGCAGATCAGTCATCTGGAGAGAAGGGGGGCACAATATCATCCTCGGTGGAGGCAGCTGCGGCGTGGATGGCTCCACCCAGTTCTTCAGGAACGGGTGTCGAGGCCGCCGGTCGTTATCTCGATCAGAAGTCTGCATTCGGTGGCAGTAATGTGACGGTACCCACGGGCTTTCTAAATCAGCAGCCGGCAAATGTGCCGCAGCGGTTTCCAGTTGGTACGCAGACTCCGCTTCCTGTTCGGCCCTAGTGCGAGTGCGGGGTGCACAGGGGAGTGTGGCTTTAGAAAGTGCCATATGTGCTAGAAAGTAAGACGCAAACCGGACATAACAGACATTATCGGACGTTAGAGAAGGGGTAGAAACAGCCGGGATACGTGTTTCTTTGATTGACTGCCCCCTGCCTCGTTCAATGATCTTTGGTGATCGTCGTGACTGGTCAGTCTTCTAGGAAGGCACCCATGCGGCGAAATTTGTCGTAACGATTCTCGACGAGTTTCTCGATCGGCAGGCTTACTAAATCCTTCAGGGTTCGCTCAAGGAATGTCTTGAGTCGTGCTGCCATTAAGCGTGGGTCGCGATGAGCACCACCTCGAGGTTCATCGATGACCTTGTCGATCACACCAAATTCTTTGAGGTCCCACGCTCGCATTCTCAGTGCCCGAGCAGCATCAGCCTTGAATTCAGCGCTTTTCCAGAGAATGCCAGCACAGCCCTCGGGGCTGATTACGCTGTAGTACGCATGTTCGAGAACTGCGACGCGATCTCCGACTCCGATCCCCAACGCTCCGCCAGACCCCCCTTCACCAATTACAACACAAATAATTGGTACCTTCAGTGAAGCCATTAGGAACATACTCTCGGCGATCACTTGTGCTTGCCCGCGTTCCTCAGCACCGATACCCGGATAGGCTCCGGGCGTGTCGATGAGGCAGATCACCGGCAGGCCGTATTTAGCGGCCAATCGCATTTTCCCCATCGCTTTCCGATACCCTTCAGGATGAGCGCAGCCAAAGTGACAGGCCTGTTTCTCAGCGAGTGTTTTCCCTTTCTGGTGACCAACGACCAGGACTTTGTGACGATCAATTTTTGCAAATCCTGTGAGCATGGCTGGGTCATCGCCAAAAGCCTTGTCGCCATGCAGTTCGACGAATTCATCAAAAACAAGACTCAAGTAGTCACTCGTTTTTGGTCGGTTTGGATGTCGTGCAACTTCAACGGTCTGCCATGGGTCAAGATTGCCAAAGATTTGCTTCTGCAGATCAGCACATTCTCGACGAAGTTGTTGAACCTCTTCTTGAGCCTGTTGGCCAAGTGGTGCTGTTTCGAGGTCAGCAATTTTGTCCTCGAGTTCATAGATAGGTTTTTCTAAAGGCAAACGATGGAGTCCGCGGGCCATGTTGGTATCCCTGGAGTGACAAAAATAACTCACGTATTCTCGCCGGTGGACCGAACTGCCGTCAATCGGCTTTCTTAGATGCCGCAGACCGAGCCTTTGGAGTCAGGAACGGTGTATTACGAAGGTGTGCAGCAACTTCCGCCATAGAAGAAGGCCTTTCCTTGGGTCGTTTGGCGAGAAGCTCACGAATAAATCGGTCGAGTTGTGGTGTGACACCCGCGTTTGTTGCTGATGCAAATGGTGGTGTTGCATACAGTTGCTTGCTTAGAAGCTCCTGCTGAGTCGATCCGGTGAACGGGGGATGCCCGGTAACTAACTCGTACAGGAGGCAACCAAATGAGTAGATGTCTCCAGCGTGCCCAACACGACTTCCCCGAATCTGTTCGGGTGACATGTAGCTTGGTGAACCCTGGACGGTCCTCTTGAGCGATATTAATTGAGCGAGAATTCCTGGTGGTCGTGAGGCGAGAGCAAGGTCAATGAGCCGGATGTTCCCTGAGTCATCAACAAGAATATTTTCAGGCTTGAGGTCGCGATGGACCCAACGGTTTGCGTGAAGATGACTAATTGCATCAGCCGATTTTTGTGCAATTGACGGTGCTTGGTCCGCAATTGATTCTGCCCCAGAAGTAAGACGCATTTTTAAATTTGGATGACGGAATAATTCCATGACAAGGTGTGGTAGTCGGCCAGCTGTCGAATAGCGGTCTATGTGAATAATTTCTGAATGCTCTAGCGATCGGCTCACGGTAAGTTCGTGCTTGAGAAGTTGACGAATGCCTTTGTCGGATCCGAACTCTGGAGATACAAGTTTTACCGCAACGCGTTTCGATTTGCTCTCATCTGAGGCCTCCCAGATTTGACATTTACGACCTACGCCAAGTTGACGAACAAGTCTAAGGGAACCAAGTTGTTCAGGAGGACGAGCCATTACGAGCTGCAACTACTGTTTGTGGTTTAAGATTGATTTGTAAAAGCAAAAGGCCTTGCGCTGGTGCCGTTGGGCCTGCAGATGTTCGTTGCCGGTCGGCAAGCACGTCGCCGACCCAGGTCTCCGGGCGTTTACCAGTACCAACCATAAGCAGTGTGCCAGCAATGATTCTCACCATATTATAGAGGAAACCGTTTCCTTCGATCTCAATCCAGATTTCAGAATCGGAGGAGCATTCTCCTCCAGTATGTCTTTGGATGGTCAGGTCATTGATTTTGCGTACTTTTGAAGCACGAGGGGAAGATGGGTTTTCGAAACTGCTGAAGTCATGCTCACCAATTAGGAGAGTCGAAGCTTTCTGCATGGCTGAAACGTCTAGACGAGAATTCCATTGCCAGACAAATGGCCGAGCAAGTACGGGCCGGACCTCTCCGTCATGAATGCGATAGCGATATCGTTTCGTTACCGCTTCAGTAGTTGGGTTAAACGAAGGGTGTACGTCACTTGACCGAAGCACTACGACGTCCTTTGGGAGATGAGCATTGAGTGCTCGTCGCCACACGTCCGGCGTGTAGGTGCTTGATGTTGTGAAACTCGCGACCTGATCTGCGGCATGAACACCGGCGTCGGTACGGCTGCTTCCTTTTGGTATAACGGTTTCACCACAGATATTCTGAATGGCATCGCGAAGGACCCCCTGGACCGTTCTTTGGTCGGGTTGGATTTGCCATCCACTGAATCGTTCACCATTGTAAGCAAGCCGGAGTTGTAGTGTTCGGCTCATTCCGTCATTTCTCGTGCAAGGTGTTCAGCTATTTGAACTGCATTTGTTGCAGCTCCTTTTCGCAGGTTGTCCGAAACACACCACATTGCAAGTGAATTTTTGCCTGATGGATCGCGTCGAATACGACCGACAAAGACATCGTCGCGGCCTCCCGCATTACGTGGCATGGGGTAGGTAGATTCAGAAAGGTTATCGTTGACAGTAACGCCAGGAAATCGAGACAAAAGGTCGGCTGCTTCCTCTGGTGAGAGAGGCTTCTCTGTCTCTATTATCAGACTTTCGCTATGGGCGTCGGCTACTGGGACGCGGACGCATGTAGCGCATACTCCAATTGAATGGTCATTGAATATTTTTTGAGTTTCCTGAACCATCTTTAATTCTTCACTCGTACTCCCCCCCTCTTTTGCTGAGCCAATCTGAGGGATAAGATTGGCTGCGATCGGGTGAGCAAAAACATTTGATTCTTCTGGTGTTTTGTTGAGCCATGCCTGCATTCCGTGTCTTAGTTCTTGTATTGCGGCTATTCCTGCGCCGCTGACCGATTGGTAGGTGCTAACAAGTACACGTCGAACGTTCGCTGCGTCATGGAGTGGCTTCATGACCATCACCATCTGTGTTGTAGAACAATTCGGACTAGCAATAATTCCATTATGCAGACTGATTGCCTCCGGGTTAATTTCAGGGATAACCAGAGGGACGTCCGGTTGCATGCGAAAGTGAGCGCTTTCATCAACAACAACAGTGCCCTGTTCTACTGCCCAGGGAACGAATTCAGCGGCTACTTCATCCGGTGTGCTGCCGATTGCTATCTCTACGCCCCGAAAGGCTTCAGGAGTAAGTGCTTCCACAGCAAGCTTTTTCCCCCCGCAGTCAATTGTTTTGCCTGCTGATCGTGGTGAAGCGAGAAGCTTTATGGTTTTAGCCGGAAAGTTTCGGCTCGCAATCTGCTCGAGAATTATTTTCCCAACAGCACCAGTAGCGCCGACAACGGCAAGTGTATTGATCATGTGTTCCGTCCTGTAGCAAGTTTTGAATCTGGGGGTGTCTGTGACATGTTGAGGTGTGGCGGAAGAAACGCCATGTTAGCAATTAGCATGGCGAGCCCGAACTCCATCATGCCCATAGTAAGCCCGATTCCCAAGTGGACGAAGACCGCCATCGCCAAAACGAGTGGTCGTGTTAGTCGAGGCCATATCAGTGCAGCATATGAGACTTCCCAAAAAAGTGTTCCGAGCGTAAGTGCATTGATAAGCAGCGGATGCCAGGCAAGAAATGTGAGATCGATTGTGCGGTATTGAATATTTGCAACTGCACCCCAGAGTGCGGTGCCTTCCCACCAACTCGCCCCGAGTAATTTTCCACACCCAGAGAAGAAATAGAGCGTGCAAAGATGGACTTGAATGAGCCTCAAGGCAATAGTTGTTTCAGTGTTTGGGACAGACTGCTTTTTTCGAAAAATACTGTCCACTGACAGGCGGGCGCCCGCGGTGCCTATGATCAGGGGCACGAGCATAATTCCAAGAACATCATCAAATCCAAAGGTGTTCAGGGGCGCGCGATTCACAGCACTCACATATCCGGCTAAGGCGATGCATGCAGCAGGCCGGGTAACAAATCCAACACTCAACGACATTGCAGCGAAAAGGCTTACGAATGTGAGTGACTTCGTTGCCAGGAGTGTTTGTGCTGGGAAATACCAACTCCAGTGCCAGGGCTGATCATTGAGTCGCCAGACATTTCCAGTCGATTGCCAGCCGCTGAGCCCGAAGAAGCCTTCTTGATCAAGTAGCCAAACAAAATTTGACCATGCGAGGAGTGCACCAACGAGAATCCGTAGCACACCCAGAAGGAGAGGGTTTGATGGCGTAAACCAAAATGTCGTCCATGCTCTCCACCAGGCGGCGAACCAGTTCAGGCTTTCTTGGCGAGAAAGTCCACTATCTGAAGTGTTTTTCATAGAGATGTTCTCTCCCGCCACGCGTAGCTGCCCAGTGGAGTTGTCAGATCATCCCCTGCCCTGCCCTCCTTGAGTTCAAAAGTATCTGGCAAATAATGTTCAACAAGTTCAAGAGTGACTTCCTGCCCACTATGTTTTGTGAGCAAGTGATTTGCGATATCTTCAGCAAAAGGTTGCCAGTCACGAGTTGCTTCACGGCGAATGCCTGCCGGTGCACGTGGTGGCGGGACCAGTGCTGCAATTTTTTCTGGAATCATGAATCGGCGGTGGTAGAGGAGTCGCGGCCAATCTGTTTCTGCGTCTGGTATGACCCCTTTGAGGGTGTTTCCACGGGCAGTCAGCATGGTCCATCGAATGGAATGGCCCGGTCCAGGGTTCGGCGCAAAGAAACGATATCCATGGCTTAAGCTGATCGCGCCTACAAGCGGCCGAAACGGCTGGAGGATAACGTTTGCGAGTTCGCTTGCCG
Source organism: Pirellulales bacterium (assembly GCA_016776925.1). Lineage (GTDB taxonomy): Bacteria > Planctomycetota > Planctomycetia > Pirellulales > UBA1268 > UBA1268. The sequence goes on from JADHSL010000013.1 coordinate 41,512, forward strand.
GAGGTGGGCCTGCAAGTGGGGGCAGCGCTATGGCTAGAAGGTATACCAGGATTGCAACAGACGCAAAAAGCCGAACAGCAAGCGGCCACTGTTGCCGCGTTGTTTGTTCCTTCAATAGTTGCTGCTCTTTGGTCATGATTGCTTCGGGGTTTTTTCAGGAGAACGCAATAAAAGAATCTATCGGCTTCCCGAGAAGCCTGGCAGTAAAGATTCCATGTATGGTCGATAAACAGGATGCTTTGACAAGCCCAAAAAAATCCCCCTCGGCTCAATTAAGCCGAGGGGGATGATGAGACCATTTTTTGAGTGTACGTCTTGCTTCGGTTCGTTACTGAATTGATGCAGTCTTTTCAATGAGGCTCGCATCAGCGAGAGCATCGGCTGTCTCGAAAGACAGTTCGACATCATCGCCTGCAGCAAGATCAATAACCTTCGAGATAGTGCGATCTTTACCGGCATCCTTGGTCACAACCCGAATTTCATAGTTCTCCCACGCGGATCCGGTTGGCAGGGCAGACGTTTCAAAAGTTCGAGTCGTTCCTTTTGAATCAGTCATATTGCCTGCAAGCCATACAATTGATTCTTCGGGAACATGAACAGTAAGGCTTGTTGTCAGCTGCAAGGATTCTTCGAAAGAAATCTTGCTTAGTTCACCAGCCATTACGCTTATTATTTGAGTCTCTTCAACAGGTTTTTCCCCGTCATTGACCACCATCGTGACGGTGTAGTCATATGTCGCACCTTCTTGCAGACCGCGTGAAACAAACCGGCGGAGGCTCCCTGTTGATGTCGTCTCAGATCCATTCACAAGTACCTTTGCTTTGCTTGGAACGGAAACAAGGAGAAGAATGCCATCCTTAGGAACAAATTCTGTTGAGTCGCTTGGTGCTGGTGTCTGAACTTCTTCACCAGAATCTCCTGCGACATCACCAACAGGCTCATCTGTGATGACCCGATACGCATCGACAGGCATACTGGATGTCATTGGGGACATTGATGAGTAGCCGACACTCGCTGCCGGAGCAGCGTAGCCATAGCTGTATCCGTAGTATCCGTACGAACCACTTGAGCTTCCGCCACTCGAACTAGATCCACCAGAACTGCCGTAAAAGGCGGAGTGGCTTCCACCTGAGCTGCCGTAGCTTGAACGTGAAGTTTGCCGGGAGGCACGTCGAGCAGCCTTGCGCTCCCAGTGAGTCATTCTGTGGCCACCTGATGAACTGCTGCCGCCAGAAGATGATGAGCCGCCATAGGAAGAAGATGAGCCGCCGGAAGATGAGCCTCCATAGGATGATGATGAACCACCTGATGAACTGCTTCCGCCGCTACTGCTTGAACCACCGGAGGAACCATAAGCATCGGTGTAACGGTGGTTCCAGCCAGCCTGAACATCACAGCAGGCAGACGCCACTATTGAAAGAACGGTGAAAAATCCGATCGAACGGATGAATCGATGAGCCAACATGCAGGGCAATCTCCACGGCGAGTTGAAAGGAATAATGACTGCCTCGGTGGATCGCGATGCGAACAAGCCAGAAGCAGAATGAACGAACCCCCTTAGAATAGTTTGACGGCTGGGTAAAGCAAGAAGGCAAGGTAAAAAATAGGGGTTGTATGGCGTAGGTAGCCTTTGGCTGACGTTCTCAGCAGCTTTTTTGTGCCTTCTTCCTGCAATGAAAGGCGATTTCTACCTGTTTTTTGTTGTTTCAGGACCTTTTGACCGAAATGATTTGGATTTCGTCAAATTCAATCTGACCAGTAGCGCCCATGAGTCCCACCTGCAGAATTGCTTCTCTTGACCATGTCGGCACCAAGATGGAGCTCGTAACGAGGCCCCAGTCACTATTGAAGATCCTTAGTGGAGCAACAAGCCGAGTGGAACGTGTTCGTCGCTCGTCGAAAAATCTTATTGCTACGCCTGGTTTCTCCGCAGGTATTCGGCCGCTGCCGAGCTCCAGCACTCGTACGCGATACGAGATTTTTAGTTCTCGTACAGAACGGCCATCGATTGGAAACCCCTGAAAGATGTGCGATGGTCGCCCAGGCTCACTGTTTTTGAGAAGGAGATGTCTCTGGCCGTCTGGTGAGGTGTTGTTTTCGAGAAAGACCTCTTGTCGGCCGTAATACCAAGCTGTTGGTGTTTCACTATCTGGCAGACACTCTTCAAAGCTTGAATTCGCTAGGCGTGGTTGCGCTCCATTCGGAAGCACCGCACGCCGTTCCTCAGCTTGTCCTGTCATTGGAACAAATAAGCTTGGCACGAGATCTGTCCGTTCTAACTTCCCTGCTCTTTTCTGGAGCCGCACTAATGTTTGTTCGTATCGCTCACCGACTGGAATGATCATAATGCCGTCTTCAATAAGTTGGTCGATAAGCGGCAATGGAATTTCTTCAGGGGAGCATGTAACAATAATCTTGTCGAAAGGGCCCTTCTCTTCCCAGCCCATGAATCCATCACCAATTTTTGTTACGACATTTGTGTAACCCAGGCGACGTAGTGTGGCGCGGGCCCGCCGCCCAAGTGCCTGATGTATTTCAATCGAGTAAACGGTACCCACAAGTGGTGACAAGACCGCGGCTTGGTATCCACTGCCAGTGCCGATCTCGAGCACTCTATCAGTAGGTTTGGGGTCGAGTTGTTCAGTCATATAGGCCACGACAAAAGGACCAGAGATTGTCTGACGCTCTCCAATAGGTAACGACATGTCGAAGTAGGCGAGTGGCCGTTGCGAGGCAGCAACAAACTCGTGGCGGGGTGTCAGTCGCATGCTTTCAAGAACGCGAGTGTCGGTGACTCCGCTCGCGGCTATATCTTCACGAACCATTCGCTCCCGAGCGTTTGCATACCGGTCAGCAGAGAAGTTTCTTCGAGGTGCCGATGGTTGGGGTTGCCTCGCTGCAGCCGGCTGGGAAAAACCACTGCTGGACATTGCGAGCAGTCCATAAAAGAGAAGAACAGTACTAAAAGAGTGCCGAAGCATAATTCTACGCCGAGTGTTCGTCCTGCAGTTTGCCCCAGCCTTGTGGAGCATCATCTGGCTGCCTGCCTAAGGAGCCCTTTGTCAGTTCCAGAAATGCAGTTTCCAGATTTATTTCCTCTTCGCTCATTCCGAGTAGCCGCTCACCGCTTGCGACGATCGCTGCGGGAAGAAGCGATGTGTCAACCGAACGGTCTTCGAGTGTTACACGGATCATCCCGTTCAGGATATTGACTTCAGCGATACCAGGACAGTCTTCAAGAAGGCGGACTGATTTCTCTGGGTCACCTCCCACTTTGATGCAGATAATCGGTCGGCCGCGAACTTGGGCAAGAAGATCTGTTACGTCGCCTTGGGCAAGGAGTTGCCCGTATTCAATGATTCCGACACGATTGCAGATATCGGCTAGCTCAGGAAGGATGTGACTCGATACAAGAATCGTTTTCCCGAGATCTTGGAGGCGTTTGAGTAGCCCCCGCATTTCAATACGAGCTCGCGGGTCGAGGCCACTGGCGGGTTCATCGAGTAGAAGTACTTGTGGGTCGTGGAGAAGCACCCTCGCCAGACCGAGTCGCTGTGTCATGCCACGAGATAAACTAGTCACAAGTTCATCTCTTTTTACGCCGAGATCAACTAGGTCGAGTGAGTGTTCCGCAACCTTGCGTCGAGCAGGTCCATCGATGCGATACGCGGCAGCAAAAAATTCAAGGTACTCGATGACTCGCATGTCGTCATAGACACCAAAAATATCCGGCATGTAACCAATGGCCCGGCGTATTTCTCGCGGATGAGTGTAGATGGAGTAACCGCATACCGAAGCTTCTCCCCAAGACGGTGACAAAAGTGTTGATAGGAGTCTGATGGTTGTTGTTTTTCCTGCACCATTTGGACCAATGAATCCAAAAAGATCCCCCTGCTCAAGTTTTAAGGTCAGGGACTCGAGTGCAAAAAAGTCACCATATTTTTTTGTCAGGTCAACAGTTTCGATCATGAAGATGCTTTGGGTTTTGTGTCAGGGAGCTAGTTGCGAAGTTCGAGAACAATTCTCCAGAGAGTTGTGTCTCCGGCGTCTTTGAAATATTTGAGTTCGGATTCACCTTTTTTTTGTGGCAGCCATTCTGTGGCAGATGGTCCCTTTCCGATGAGGATAATACGGTCTAAAACAAGCAGGTGAGTCATGTCAATGTGTTCAAGTCGGCCTGATTGAAGTCCAGTATATTCCGGTCCCCCGGTCGCGTGATGCATGCCAGCCACTTCGAGAATTCGCGATATGTTTCGATCGTCTGACTTCCATCTCGCCGAGACATTACGGTCTTTAACAGCTCGTTTTTTTGTTAAGAAAGCTGCTAGAGATCGTGGACCTCTTCCTGCTTCGGGGTCAAAAGTGTCGCCGGGGTGGAGGGTGCCAATATCGTAAAGCCAGCCAGCATGCATGAGGACACAATCCCTCAGTGATACCTGTAGCTGATTGGTAATTATACCGCGAAGGGTGCCCTGCCCCGTTCTGCTAAGCGTCGATTGTATTGAGACAGTGGGCAGTCGTCCGGTCCAGCTGGCCTCAAAGAGCTGGCTTGAAGCAGCTGCAATTGAGATATTCTGAAGTTTGGCTACGGATGATTCGTATTCGTAGGGGGCTTCAGCAAGGGAAGGATGTGGTGTCAATGCGTCGGGGCCACCGATGTTTCGTCCAGATGCCGCAAACCAACTCATCGCTGAACGATAATCATCGATGATGTTGTCTTGTGCAGGTTTGGTGGAAAGATTGAATCGTCCATTGCTTGAAGCCCAGATGCCAGCAAAGCTATGTGCCCGACATGTCTGAGTTGCCTGATCAATATCAAAAATACCGGCAGTGTGAATCTGCCACCCATCAGATTTAAATTGTTGAGTGGTTGACCAAGTAATTCCCGTAAAGGCGAGGACAATAAGTGGCAAGGTCAACCAGGTTATCCACCTGAGCCGCTCGCTTCGGCGAGCAATCCACCAGTCAAGTGGATAAAGTGCAGCAACATAGAGCAGCCCGATGAGTGCAATGAGCTCAAACGGAATGACGGATACATCGAAGTACGTGTCGACGGCAAGTCTTAATTGACCAGCTAAGTCGAGCCCACCTCGCCTCGCCTCCCCTGCCCTTCCTTCAGAATCGCCACGGTCTTGGATGTCGAGTAGCTTCAGTACAAGTGAGTCGGTACCAGGCCATGACGCAAATGTTCTTGTATCGAGATCAATGCCAATCCATGTAATCCGACCAAAGCCATAAGCGCGGCGCACGACGAGTGGTGGATCGTTTTCGGTACCGCCAACTGAAGCTTCAACAACGCCTTGAAGTCGTGGAGAGTCTTCAAAGATTGGGATCTGTAACTCTTCGATAGCACGACGGGCGAGTGGTCGACTGGCTCGTGCATATGTTTCAATCGCAGCTGCCCGACGTAATGGGACCAGCCGGCTGAACTTGCCTGGCAGCCATGACTCGAGTGATGGAGAGGTCGATATAGCAGCCGGAAGCGACATCCCTGCTATGAGGACGAGGTCGCCTCCCTGTCGGATCCATGCATCGAGCTCAAGAAGGCGATCGTTTGAAATCCCTCCCTTTACAGCGTTGCCACAAATTATTGCCTTGTCTACACCGTCAAACGTTAGACCTAAAGGGCCAAAAGCAGACGAGAGTGGCATTGAGTCAGGATTTTGTTCAGGAGCAACCACGAGTATTCTCGATCCATCTTCCCGAGCCGCAAGTCGAGTTGCCCTGTTTGCGTTCTCCAAATCACCAAGAAGCATCAAGACTTCCTGGCTTGAATCCAATAGTTGCGGAACGCGCACTATTTTTGAAGTCACTACCTCTGCGAGAAGCGCACTTTCTGCATTTGGTTCCGTTGTGTCGATAACCACGACCCGGATGGTGCTGTCTCGGCTACCAATCTTTACAAGAAGCCTTGCTGCCCATTGTGTATCGTTCATCAGGATGGGACGAACAAGAGGTGAGCGAAGCCATTGTCCGTCTGGATCCTGTGCTTCTACGGCAACATAGCGGGTCGGTGGCTGTGCAAGAGACTGTGGAATGTGGAGCATCACTGGGTTCCAGTGTCCTGCACGAACTATTCCATCAAAGCCAATTTTAACTGATAATTCTTGGTTGTCAGGTGTCGCCATAGCAACCGTCGACACGGCAAACAAAAAAAAGAGCAGGAGTTGCCTCAAAATCATTATGGCTTCTCCGCATCGGGGCAGGTGCAAGAAATGTGCCCGCAGCCAGGACAGCCCTGTCCGTATTTTTTTGCAATTGCCTGCTCAAGGTCGACATCGACAACGTTCGCAATGGTTGCGAGCCATGCCAAGACATCAGCGAATTCCAAGGCCTGCTCCTCCGGTGACCCGCTTCGTAGTGCAGTTGCGAGTTCCCCAATTTCTTCTGTCAACCACATGAATGTACCTTCTACTCCACGTGCAGCATCCTTGTCGTGGTACATGTTACGAATGAGTTGTTGGAACTCACGAAGTGTCATCTTGTATCTACTCGAATGTGTTCATCTTGATTATGTTCGTCGAACTCCCAACCCTCGATGATACCAGAGCGAAACTTTGGAGACATGCAGATGTTTTGCAATGCCGCATGTTGCTGGCAAGGAGCCGATAATAAGGGGAAGTAGCGATTTTCTGCGACTTTAATATACGAGCGCCATAAGCTCTTGGGGTAGCAAGACCTCTGTGAGGGTGGACAATAAAGAAGGTCTGCTAAATTAGTCGTTCGGTCTTGAGTCTCCTTATTCTCAGAAGTGTATGAATTATTCAGGAAAGGCAAGTTTTTAACTGATCATGTCTGCTTATCAATCAGTCCGAATTTTTGATACGACGCTTCGAGACGGAGAGCAGTCTCCCGGTGCAAGCATGAACCTCACCGAAAAAATTGAGGTGGCCCATGCATTATCTCAGTTAGGTGTTGACATTATTGAGGCCGGTTTCCCAATTGCTTCTCCCGGTGACTTCGAATCGGTTCGCGAAATCGCTCGTGCTGTGCGCGAACCGATAATTTGTGGCCTCGCTCGGTGTAATGACAGTGATATAGACCGCGCCTGGGAAGCGCTTGCCGAAGCAGCCCGCCCCCGAATTCATGTATTCTTAGCAACAAGTGCTATTCATCGTGAGTTCAAGCTACGGATGGATGAAGATGAGGTCGTTCGGCGAGCGGTAGCAGGTGTTCGTCGAGCAAGAGAAAACTGTGAAGATATTGAGTTTTCACCAGAGGATGCTGCTCGTACAGAAATAGATTTTCTCTGTCGTGTTGTCGAGGAGGTCATCGATGCCGGGGCGACCACAGTTAATATACCGGATACCGTTGGGTATGCGACGCCGCAGCAGATGTTTGATGTAATACATGCGCTTCGAAATCGTGTTCCAAATATCGACAAGGCGATTCTAAGTGTTCATTGTCATGACGATCTCGGTTTGGCGGTTGCAAACAGTTTGGCAGCAGTTCAGGCTGGAGCTGGTCAGGTCGAGTGCACAATTAATGGGATTGGTGAACGAGCTGGGAACTGCTCCCTTGAAGAAGTAGTGATGGCTCTCAAGACGAGAGCTGACTTGTATAAATGCCAGAGTCAAATCGCTACACAACGCCTCGTACCAACAAGTCGACTCGTTGCGAATATCACAGGAATTCAGGTGCCACGAAACAAGGCTATCGTCGGCCGGAATGCATTTGCCCATGAGGCCGGGATTCATCAGGATGGCATGCTGAAGGACCGAAGCACATATGAAATCATGCGTCCGGAAGATGTTGGGCTTGAACGTACCGATCTCGTGCTGGGCAAACATAGTGGTCGAGCAGCTCTGGCAGATCGTGCAGCAGTTCTTGGGTATCAGTTAACAGGAGAACAGCTGCAGACGGTTTTCGAACAATTTAAACTGCTGGCAGATCGGAAAAAAGAAATTTATGACGGAGATATTGCAGCACTCTGTGAACAGCAATTTGCCGTACTGCCGGAGCTTTTCGTTTTTGAAGGATATTCAGTTTCCTGTGAAAGTGGTACAGCGCCGACAGTGACGCTTCGCGTCAAACAAGATGGCAAAAGTCAGGCAGTTTCGATCACAAGTGGTGACGGTCCAATTGATGGTATCTTTCTTGCGATTGAGAAAATAACTGGCATTACAACGGTCTGCCGTGATTTTCGTGTCCAGGCGGTTACGGTTGGGAAAGACGCTCAGGCAGAAGTATCTGTTGAGCTTGAAGCGACTGCCGAGCGATACAGAGGGCAACTGCATCGAGGGAGAGGAGTGTCAACTGATTCACTAGAAGCCTCAGCAAAAGCATTTCTTGCCGCAGTGAATCGTGTTGCGATTGGAGGAAAGCCAAGGCTTCATCCGCAGCAACTCTGAGCATGCTTTTGTTTCTGGGGGCATGTTTTCAGATGGCTTCTTCCCCACGCTCTCCTGTGCGAATTCTGACGCATTCATCCATCGGTAGAATGAAAATTTTACCATCACCAATCTCTCCAGCTACTCCTGATCGGCCACCTTTCTGAATTGCTTGGATGGTCGGCTCTACAAATTCATCATTTATGGCTATTTGAAGCTGTACCTTCCGCAAAAGATTGATTGCAATCTCGTGACCACGGTAGGTCTCCGCGTGACCAAGTTGTCTTCCAAAGCCTTGGACGTCGAGAATCGTCAAACGAAAAACGTCAACTTCTGACAGGGCTTGTTTGACTCGTTCAAGTTTGTCGGGCTGGATGATTGCAATAATCAGTTTCACACGATCCGCCTTTGAGTAGTTGCCAGTAATATGCAGCGAACCACATGGTACCCTTTTATTGCTAAGAGCACGGATGCCCCGACCTGAGCAAGCTAGGCGGACTGCTCACTCAAGCCATTTGGGGCATCCATAATGGACGGAGTACATGTTCACCGGCTCTCTGTCGTACTTTTGACTCATGTTGGGCAATTTGGCAGGTTTTTTTCTGGTGCTGTACTCATCCCAAAAGTCATACAAGCGATTCCTTCACCCGACTA
>JADHSL010000083.1 GCA_016776925.1 Pirellulales bacterium
GGCAAGCGAGTGGTGTAAAATGATGGTCAACGCAGACCATGATGACGAGATGGTCAACGAGGACCAGAGTGAGACCGAAGCGCATGAGGCTAGCACAGCGCTAGCGCGCAGCCCCGCGGGTAATGCCTTTGCTGCGGCAGGCAAGGGGGGTAAAACAACCCAAACGAAAATAAAAAAAGGAGCAGCAACGGGGCGTGGGAGAAGATGCTCCTCCGTCAACCGTAATGCAGGCCGTGCAACACCCGGAGCGCGGGGGTGCATGGATGGAGTCGATGTCAAACAAGCTATTCGGACTCACCGCCAATGGTTGTCTAAGTCACAACCACACCCTGGAAGAGTGCCGGAAATTCGGGATAATCTCCCCGCCGGTACCGTTGATATGGGTGCTTGACCACAAAACTGATGAGCTCGGGAAAATAAAAGTGGACAACAGTCTGAAATCACAGCTCGCCGACGAGTGGCTGTATGCGGTACTCAGCGGCATCTCCACAGAGGGGTGCGCTATGGCGAGGTTATGCAAGCAGAGCTTGGATGATGCCAAAAGGGTGTTCGAGGCGTTCATAACAGAATGGCCCTAAGTGTACAAGGAGGTCAACGCAGTTACGCATTAGGCACCAGACTCATGATGAGAGAAGATGGTGACGGACACCGTGTGCACTGTCAAGTTAACCATGACAACATACAATGTCATAGAGAAGGGTACAAACAAGGATTGGTGTACCACAATGGGACACACATCGTCACTCAAGAGCCAGTGAGCTCAGTGTGGGAGTACGCATCAAGAGGAATTCTGATACACTAAGTCTTGTCCACGATGCTGAAGATAATCGAGATGACAACACAAGTACCCAACGCCCTGGGTGATTCATGGAGCCCTATTGATCGGCATTGGAGTGCCCAACAATACAAAGGCAGCACCAAGGCACACGATGATTCGTCACATCAGAGAACGAAAGCAAGGCCACGATTAGTTGGCAGCTGAAACGATGGCAACTGCTGCCGTGGACATCAGCCCAACATTGCTTTGCATGGCAATCGAAGGAACTCACAGGACTCGAGTCACTGTGGCATGAGAAGTGACATGACGGCCTGAGGAAGGTAGGACGGTGATGTTGAACCTCAGAAGCGCAGACACTCATACTCCAACCAGCAATTGAGAACATACATAGGCAGATGACAAGCCAAAGACAAGCAGCAACATGCACGGCACGCTCAAGTGCATCAAGGATGCAGGGGGTGAGTCGCGCACCGTAACCCCGGGGAGTCCTAATAAGGACGATAGCTGGTCGGGCGGCGGGCCAACAGGTCCGAAGGCAGGCGCCTAAGCCCGACAGAACCCAAGCCGCGGGTCTGGCACCTGCGGGAGAAGGACGCGGGTAAGAGTCGCAGGATGCGCGGCCCACTATTTCCCGATTAGGTATCGGCACCCAAAGCCGGCCACACCAATAGTACAGCCGGCAGAATTATGGCAGAATGACAGTGTAGCAGAAAAACAGCGGCCCTTCACTGCACACTCGAAGTGCCCGATCAGGGACCACTGTTCGCCACCGTGGTACGATCAGGTGGTACGCGCCTCTACGAGGGATTGAAGGGGCGCGTCCCTACAGGGGCACATCTGCGAAGGGACGCGAACCATCGTCAGGTGAACCACCGAGGAAAGCCTTATAAGCACGACGCGCGCTGTAGTAGGGAGCACACAGAGGGCAACACACATACACGAACACCTCGCGGTAGCACTCGCTCACACACCAGGTAGGTGTGGCACGACATGATTAAAGCTGCGGGCACGATGCACGATGCACGAGCAGAAGCCAGCCGGCAGGCACCGCGTCGCTGTTATGGGCCCGGCGATTTACTCGCCGTAGAGGTGGTTCCTGCCACCGAGAGCAACGAGACCCTCGTCCTCCCATCGTGCAGGAAGCACTCGGCAAAGTCGCCGCCGCAGCCAGTGGCCGCGACAGAAAAGCCGCCGCTACTATCCTTGCACAGGTGATGGCAGACGAGGTCTCCGCTAAGGCTGGTGCTCGAGAGGCAAAGCTCAAAACGACGCACTCGCGATTCGTGCGAACATCGCGAGCTGCGACAGACCCTCGCACCGAACACCCTCGTACATCTCATCCGCGCACAGGGTGCGGCATGGGAACGAGGATGCGAAGGGCAGATACGAGGAGGACATCATGTTCATCGAGGGAGTGATGAACGATATGGCACAGGTAGAACGTGAGCAGGACTCCATGAAGGCGCTGGAACTGAAGATCATCAACTACGTCACGGTACGTCTGCAGCACCACATCAACCTCACACCTGCAGGGACAGCACCGCTGGATCTGCGCTTCCACGACACTGAGTACTACAACGTCGAGGAGTTCGCCAGCACACTGCTGCAATACCTGCTCCACAACATCAACACTTATTTTCTGATGTACGTGACCGTGAGGCGCATGGCCACCGACGTCGATTGGCAGCCCGACGACATTGCGCCGAGGTTACCCACGCCGCGCGGCGCGTCCTGACGGCAACCGCGCGCGCTCCGGGAGCAGCCCCGGCGCGCGCCGCCTAACGGATGGCGGAGCGCGCGCTCCGCGGTATAGTATACCAAGTGCCGTGTGTCACTTGGCCGGTACCGGTGGTGGCGCGGCGCGTGCGCATGCACCGTTTATTCAAATCTGCACCACCGGAGCTGACAGCGGTGAAGGTCATCCTGAACACGATCAGGAGTCGGGAGACTGTGATACACCACCACCGCCATCAACTAGAACAATGCCTGGGATACGTGGTGGACATGGCAATGAAGACGATCGCCTACGACAACTCCAGGTCAATGCGAAGAATGCGGGAGTCGACTGAGGTCAACAAGATGAAGACCACCGTGGGTGGGCCTCCCCGTGGACCTCAGGTCAAATTGGGAGAGCCAGCAGGGGGACCCCTTTCAAATTCGGCTCCAGAGACAACTATCCTTGTTGCAAGGGGCGCATGATGGTGACCGAGCTCAAAGTGCCTTCGGACCTCGTACAGGGCAGCAAGGGCGAGCAGTTTGGCGACAGCGTGCTCATTTATCTCTTATCTAATATCGAGAGCTACGACATGCTCTACGTGATCAGCAGGAGGGCGCTCGACTCTATAAGCGCGGACAGCACTAGGAGCAACATAGCGATGCGATGCTGGAGGCATGTGCACGCGACCGCGCGCCAGCCGCACGCGCCCTGGGTAATCCTAGGCCGCAATTTCCAAAGGCCGCAATTACCCGCACCGCCTGGAACCGTGCGGAATTACACCGTGCGCCGCAGGGTGCATCGCGGATTCTGAGCACGACCGCTTCACAGACGCGGCTGTGCATGTTTATGTATACGCTGTACTCGCAGTTGAAGGGAATCCCACCAGTCTCACTGTAACGTTTGAGGGCCTATGCCCGAGTTGTGTCGTCGGCTCTATGCCATACCTATCCGGTGGAGGTGGGCACTCTTCGGAGTCCCCAGCCTACGAAGCCGGGGTTACACTAGACCAACATGACATTGTTACCTACATATTGAGGCGCCACGGGACAGTACAACGCCGTCCTGAGCATCTACCAACACGACAGCATCACCTCCTGGAACGAGACCATGAATGCGATATATATGCCCGCCGTCAGTCGCTCGGGGCGCTGAGCGGGGTAACCGCCAAGCTCTGGAAGATGACATTGTTGCGGCTTGAATTTGTCACTGGGTGTGCATCACCTGGGAGCTTTCATGGAGCTTTTTCTGGCGAAGGCCGTCGCCACTCGAGCCGAGTGGACGGCCGTATTTTCGCGGAACCCCGCAAATCCCATGCCGCCGGCGAAGCTTACCTGGCACACCCAAATAAAACGGATTCCTCGGACCTCATCGATCAACTGTTCAACTTATGATGACATCGACACGTCCACGGCTCAATGGGAGGCTGTGGACCCTAGAAAGGATTCCAACGCCATGTGGCACGCCAATGCCGTAAACTCCGTGAACCAGCTCTCAGCCGACAGTTCAACTTGAGGATCCTCGCAAGGGCATTGTAATAGGTAAATCACTAAATGCAACATGAATGGCACCAAAGGCAAAGGTGCAAGTCACTTCACAGGGGCAGATAACTATGAACCTACCAGCCGAAGTCACCGGTGCACACAGCCGGACGACGAAATGATCACTCAAGGTACATGTAATCAATGGATCCTAGAGTGAAATCCAGGTGAGGATGCGGCGAAGGAGCTAAAGGGCTAGTGATAGCCAAACAAACCTCAACCTGGCAGAATCTTCACAAAGAGAGTTCCTACATGTAAGGAAGTGCTAGACAAACTAGCTGGGTACCTCCTCGGACGAATGGACATACAAGCGTTAATTCGAGAAATTGAACTAGTAACAACCGGATCCGACGGGAGCGGCAGAGGCGCTCTCAAGCACACCGAAGATGCAGGGGGGTGAACCTCGCGCCGATCGAGGCTCCCCGAGATCCCCAGAGCCGCAGGGGCCGCCAGGAGGTGGGCCCAAGGGCCGATAAATGACTCCTGGGGCTCGGCCCATTGGCCACATGGTAGCGCGCGCATGCGCGCAACCATATGATAGCATTGGCTGTGCACATATAGCGGCGTGCATCCGTGCACGTGCCAAACGCCGCAAACGCGTTGTAAGCGCGCGGTAGAGTAAGTGCCACGGGCGGCACCACCCGGTTCTGACGACTTTGGAGTAGAAACGACAGAGTAGCTAGTGTCGCTCCCTGGGAACCAAACATAGATGGTGCAATGGTTACTTGGTTCAATCTCTACACTTAGGGTTGGTCAACTTGAGCCCTTCGCAGCCGGAGGGTCGCGGCGAGTGGTCCGACGAACCCTCGCCCGTCTAAACCCCCACACTGATCAATGCGAGCGCACTGGCTATAAGAGCAAAGTCAGGAGATCCGAACATGTCGAGGGTGAGTCATGCTTCACTGAAGCTAAGACTAAGGTTCGGTGCGGTGCGTCAGTCAGGGTCGGTGGTTCACATAGATATCTCGTGGCGACTCTCGCGATCCCGATGCAATCAACCAGCCACGAGGAGATCGCAAGCGACCTCGTGAGCGGACGATGACGACGAGTTCAACCAGAGTAATGGTGGAAATCAAGTCTAAAGATAGCGAGACGTCTCCAAACGCACGACGGTTCGGAGCAGCTGCCGAGTGCCACGCTTTCCCGATGGCGACATTTGACGAGACAAGTACTACACAAGCATGGCATGTGCTCTCGCGAGATGAAGATTTGCCTGTGACACCGTGACGCAACGACTCGCCGACGTTGCTGCCCTGGAAACACCCTAGTAAAGGTGCATCTGGCAAACTGCACACGGTCGCATCGGCTGGGCAAGAAGGCAAATTGGTCACGCCTCTCCCTTTTCGCAATCTACAGTGTTCAAGGCATGTTCCGCTGTTTCACGCGGTCCTACAATGGAGACAGGCTCCCCAGTCTGTCGGTTGTGGCAACCAGGATAGCCCCTGGGTCACACGCGGCTGACCACAGTGCGGGATATCGTTCGAGCCATTGGCACTGCCAGGCACTTACGAGCAGTTTTTCTCGCAAGTTCAATGACACCGACGGGTTTGTGTGCGACTGTGTAGACCAAGGATGGCCACTTCGCACAGCACAAGCAACTGACAACTTGCAGTGAAGGCTCAGAAGAAGCGACCTCTGCACACCGCAAATGCAGTGCGGCCGTCACACTCTCACCGTAATCCGATTGTGATCAAAACTACCTTCACAATTACATCTAATTTGTCCCCGTGGACAATGGCGCAGTGTATCACTCATGGCTGATCGCAAGTCGATCTGAGAGGAGAAGAACAGCTGCGAGAAGGAGAACGCTGACGTCGGGTGCAGCTGGCGATAGACATGCTCGAGACATCATCATTATCGAGCAAACAAGCAATGTTCGAAAGCAAGACAACGCCGATGGAACTGGAACTGACTTCGAGAAGCTCAAGGCGATTCTTGACGAGGCCTTGCCGCACGCTGCGTGTGTGGACGGCAGGTGATGTGTCAAACAGGACACGTACATACATCGTGGGGGCTCACAAACGACATGGAGACAAGGCTCACTTGTGGACGTGACCGGAGCCACGATTCGACGCGAAGCGACATCCAATCGGTGCCAACATCGCCACACCTGAGGAGGACGTCGCTCAAAAGCATGTCCGCGAAGGCAATTGGAATCTCACGATTCGGCAGCCAGATCACGAGATTGGCATCTCCGAGATCTGCTGAGAGATGAAAAACAAAAACTGACAAACAACTGCGTCCCAACCGGTTAACCGTCAATAATGATCCCAATCAGTTGATAAACGAGAGGTGTAAAGGATGGTGGATAGACTACACACTGCAAGATCCAAGGGTGCGAGCCAATCAGCACAACAACACCGCGCACTATCTCAAGTGGCAGCAAATTCGTTTGCTCTCAACCAATCGGAGGCACGTGTCGCGGGGATGACAAGGGCCACATTCGATAAGGAATCTGCGGTGGACGAGATCAACCGAGTGCACATCATCAACATGAAAGACATCAAGTCAATCAAGGGCAAGATGTCAGTGCGAGTGCGATCCGCAGGACTGTCCGCAGTGCACGAAGACAAGGAAGATGATGGACGCCAAGCCCGCTCGAGTCGAGAAGTCGAACGACGACGAGGCTGGCGAGCAGCACGATTTGAAGCAGCTGCGATGGAAGGCTGAAGAGGCCGAAGCAGCGATAGACGCCGATCGCAGAGTGGACTGATTCAGGAGATGACTCAACAGTCACAATGTCAGTGCGGCCAACTGCGCATGCCAGCAAGCAACATTGGCAACACCAGCGCAACATTTTAAGCGACTGCGACTTGTTCAAGGCCATGAATCTGTCCAGATTTGTTTGCGATATCGAGATAACATTTCGAGAAAGAGCATGCTGTCCACCCCACTTCTGAGAGGGAAATTCTGTGCATGCTTCAATGCGAAACTTAAATGTGAGACGCATGACAAATCGCAAAATTCAAATCAGATTCTGATGTGAGCGTCAAGTAAGAGATACGTATGTTATGCAGATTTTCACTGCGGACTCACTGGTGCTGATTTCGAACACCAAATCGCACTCTAGAACTGCTAATTTTGGCAATCAAGATCTGCAGACTGCTGCAGAATGATACCCTCAGCACCGCTTATAGCAAACGAGTTTGCGACAATGGCGAGCTAAGCGAGCGCGACGCTGTGGCATAGCTCACAATCGTGCAGCTCGTCTTTCTTGGCTGTCTCGCATTCACGCTGACAGTAGACAACCCATGCGTCGACCACTGGTAAGACAGGCAGCCTCACCGTTACACGCACACGTAAAACACATGCTGTGTGATTACAGATAATCATGCTCTGTGCGAATTACACTGCCAGTCGGGTGCGTCGGACAACAAAGTCGGGGATGAGACCCTGCGACGCATGCGATTGAGGTGCAGCTCATGGATGCAGGAGCCAAGCTCGACGAACAGCAAGAGCAGGCTCGGGACGAGCTAACCCTGCGGCAAGAGAAGGCTGAGGCCAAGCTCTACGAGGTCGAACACCAGCGAGACGCACTGGGCTTAAGGGTCACAGACATGCAGGCGGCCTAGATGACGACGCAGGCTGACATGGAAAGTGAAGATCAGGAATTGCGCAGCTTGCGCGACAAGTTGGGAGAGGTGAAGATGAGCCTCGAAGATGAACGCGTACGGCATTTTGGCAGGCTGAAGGAGAGGTGGAAAACACGCTGGACCAGTCTGAGAAATTCCTGACACGCATGGAGAGGCTCAGCAAACGCAGCAAGACCCGTGGGACCCTGGATGTCCCTAAGCTCATCCTTACTCGCGCCCAGGAAATAATCCCAGACTTAATACTCATAGACTTCACCAACAAGGACAAGGATTGGACCCGTCACATCCGAGGCGGACGGGAGCTTCCATGCATCCAGAACATGGCCATCACTTAGAACTCGAAGGTGCTGAAACTGCCACACATCATTGTGTGACGAGGTAATGATGCATCACACGAGAAGTGTGACGAGCTGGAGCAGCAGCGTGAACGGCTCCCAGCACTGGAAATGTTGATTCGCAAAGAGAGGGCTGCACTGCGCAGGCAGAGGCTACACATCGAGAATGAAACACTGATGGCAGCGGTCTTTGACAAGGACGTGATGAACGCAGACCTCATCACCTTCTGCAACCTTCTCAACAAAACACGACTGAGCACACCAGAGGAGTGTGCTGCGATGTCTACCTTTAGAACGCCCTATCAGGCGACGGGGGTTTGAGCACTGCTACAAGTTGCTAGATTATAAGTCACACAAGATGAGCAGGGCGTCACACCTCAAGAGCGCGGCTGCTAGCACTGCCATAGTGAGGGAACAGATGATGTGCAATCCCACCAGATTAGGGCGTTCACGGCCAAGAAGCAGCTACGCCTCACCTCGGCTGGTGTTGGTGGCTGCAGCCAACAGCACGACAGCGAGAACTCTAACTAGGGAACAGGCCAGCCACCTCAGCCAGATGAAGCACAAATGTGCTGGGGGACTGGCATTCCAAAGCACTACTATCTTAAATATCAGTGTGATGGCGTCGCAAAGCAATTAAGTGCATTCAATGTGGCAGAGGCCAAGGTGAGATGTCACAGCCTCACTGCCGCTACTTAGCGTGGCTGTAGCTGACACCGCCGGCTGCCTCGATGCGCTCAGTGTGACCAAAGCTTCAACCGAGGCACCAACGGGAGCGAAGCACAAGTCGCACTCCTGCGTGCACACCATGCAGACAACGTGCAGCTCAACACTAAGGCTGCACGGGCAGCCCTTGCCCGTCACCTGTACACTGAGACGGCTGCTTGGGATGTAGAGGGCAGAATCGTAGCCCACTTAGCAGTCAAGACGACAGTGTACGCCGACGATGATGGTGTGCAGGATAGGCTATCCTGCATAACTGCAGATTACATTCTCCAACACAACATTGTGTCATTGACATGCAAGATGTTGCACTCCCAGACCGACCACACGCAACAGTGGTGGCGCAGGTGCTATTGGTGAAGACAGGGTGAGGTTTTATTGGTGAGGCATACAAACTCCATAGCAACGTGAAGCACTGGGCCTTACCAGGTAACAAAGTAGAACTCTCAGACCCTAGTGCGGTGGACGCAGCACTACGTGCAGTGCGTGAGACAATAGGAGTCCCTGCCGCACCTTGTGTTTAGCTTACACCTTGGCCACTGGTCCACCTCGTGTGGTATGTGGCGACACTATGAAATTGAAGAGTGGCTGTGCGATAGTGCAGCCAAGGAATATTGGGACACCCGGCTTGCCCAAGGCTCAAACAAGATTTCCCCCTATGCCGTAGGATGAAGTGCTGCATGAAACTATACTTTAAGAAGGTAGACCCTCACCGAGCAACACGAGTGGCTTACTGTTTTCCCATGGATGGCGTGGTTCTCAGCATATGACTGAGATCGCGTTATATGGTGCAGCTCCGTGACATGACCACAGGCGTCATCAGCGTGATGTACTTCCACAGGATTTGAATGTCATCACTGAGGTGATGATAAAAGCGATATGCACCCACAATTCTTACATCCGCCATCCGACGGTGAGACGACAGGGGGTGCTGCGCGGCTAGTAGCACGTGGCATGTACGCAGGCGTTGCAACGCCATGCCACCAGCGATCCTGCTAAAGGGAAACGAAAAGAAAAGAAAAGAAAACAACAGAATAGAAAAGTAAGTTCACCCATCAGGTGCGCACAATGGTGCAGTATCCCGAGCGATGGGGTAGAACGGGTAGAGTTCCTCCAGCCAAATGTGGCACGGGTACAACAGAACACGGGATAACCCTGAACCCGTGAAAACACACAACACGTGATAACACAGAACAGGTGAAAACACCGAACACGTGAACACGTGGTGTGACGGCGAGGGCGCCAAACCGAGAACTGTGCGCAACACAGAACGTGGAAACACACGTGTAGGGATTCAGGACGGTACACCCTGTCGATGGCCCTGCCCGACGGGCGCAGAACAGATCCTACAACCTGACCCTAAACCTGAATCCAAATTAGAGGAACCAGGTGGAACATCGAATAGCACGTGAGTCACGGGGGGTGCAACATCACCTAACCTGCAACGTACTTTGATGCTTCGATGACATCCTGGAGAATATTGAACCACTGGCGCCAGTGCGTGTTGTGGTACGACATAGTGAAGCGCAAGTTGAGCACCTGCGACCGTTGACCTGCGCGCGCGGCGGGGGTGCGATAAATTCCACAGAGGGGCAACACACGGGTGTTGTCGCAGGATGGTGTGCTGCTGCGCTCGAGTGGCGCTATTCAGAGCGGCCCACATCCTGCAGCCGGTCGCGGTGTCACACACGTCAGATGCGTCCGACGGTGGGCACCGCGGTGCGGCAGTGGTACCACAGCGAGCCACCAGGCTCAAAGCTGGGGCCACCGACTCCGGACAACGAGCTGAATACAGCGAACACGAAGAACAAGGCCACAGGGAATACCCCTGAGAACCACGGCAGTCAGCCGGCTAAGGGGGGTGTGGGAGGTGCATCGACACTCACCGCGCCGGACCTAGCGGGGTTTTGACGACACGCTAGTGGATGTAGAGCCTTTGGATTTTGACGACGAACCTAGGGTAGCTAACCCCCAACGAGGCAAATGAGGAATTGCAACCTGGGAACCTTCGTGGCGTGGTGGACAATTGCTGGTTCATGAATCCTACCCACTCTGATCAAGTGGTGATGGAGCGAGTTCGTGAATCAGGTGTCCTTCGCCCGTTGGTGCAATGAATCATTGATGGCAGTGTGGATGCCATGACTACCGTTCGAACAAAACGTCACATATCGCGATTGGTGGGTGACTGAACACCACCTAAACCCTCTCATTCTGGGGTATGATCGCAAGGGGGTTTGTAATAAAAACAGGTTGGCGAGTGCGTGCTGACAACACCTCAGCGAGGTGAGACCTCACCACCGATGGGGTTTTTGTTACAAGGGAGATTCGTTGTCCTATGGAATGTTGCTGCCGAGACCGACGGGTCGGGCATGTGAATGATATCAAGCACAGGGGAGCTCCTCATGTGCCACGACGGAGTCGAGGGGGGTGAACACCTTGACAAGTGAGGCACCCCATCAGGATAGAAGGGCTCTTTCAGCCCTGCAGGTCTCGATGCACTCGGCAAGCGAGTGGTGTAAAATGATGGTCAACGCAGACCATGATGACGAGATGGTCAACGAGGACCAGAGTGAGACCGAAGCGCATGAGGCTAGCACAGCGCTAGCGCGCAGCCCCGCGGGTAATGCCTTTGCTGCGGCA
>JADHSL010000014.1 GCA_016776925.1 Pirellulales bacterium
GCCTGCCGATTGCCACGAATTTCAGCATGGCCCAAATGGAGGCCAGTCATAAGGACACATCTTGATGGCGCGCACACTGGTGCACCAGAATAAAACTGGGTAAATCGTTGACCAGAAACAGCAAGACGATCAATGTTTGGAGTCGGAATTTTTTGCTGGCCGTAACAGCCAAGCTCGCCCCAGCCCAAGTCATCAGCAACAATAAGCACGACGTTTAGTCTGGCAGCTACGCTCTGAGAGGCTGAAAAAATTGTTGCGGCACACAGTGACGTACAGAGCACTACACGACAGAAATTTTTCATTCGAGACCCCCTGCAACAATATAACTCGTTTTTTATTCTACTTTTTCAAACCCTGACACGAAAACATCTGAGCAAATAGAGAGCACTCTTGAAAGTGCATAGCCCAATGAATGAGTTCTAGAGGCTTTCTTTACCCAAAGAGCTCAACAGCGGAACGAAACCAAGCCTCGCTGATGCAGGAAGCCGGTTATTGAGGCGCTCTTTGTTACCACGAAGCCAACCAAGAGGGTGGCCTCGCCATGTGGCGACAACCCAACCATGTGGACCGGCTGGAAGAGAGAGCCCCTGTATGTAGTTTTGCGCTTCACGATCACTTAGTTCGTGCGTTGCGCAGGGCCGCCAAAACTCATCTCTCCGTAAGGCAAGCGCATGCGATGGAAGCCATTGTTTCGCAGGCCGATAGGCGATTTCACTATGTCGCCCGCACGGCATCTCAAGACGTCGCTCGATGTCCTTTGGCAGTTCTGCCCAACGGTTTGCCTGTTGAATTCGATAGCCCCCTCGTGTGCTACCCACAGTTTCTTCACCTAACACCAGAGGATCTTCTTTCATTTCTCTCTTATTCGTATTTGTTTGGTCCGGAAATTGTTTCTCCGTCAAACGCAAACGAACAGCGTAGGCCCCCGCACATCGATCACGATGTGGGTACAACCGATATCCTCCTGGTGAACGTGGGGTCTGCCATTGTTGTAATTCAGACACCGTTTCTACACACCAGCCGTCATGTGTAGTAAGAAAGGTCTCGATAACATCTTCATTTTCAGCTGGCGCAAAAGTACATGTTGAGTAAACAAGTCGGCCACCAGGTCGCACAAGCTGTGCTGCTGCCGAAACTATCCGCTGCTGTCGCGCTGCTGAATGAGTAACTTGAGAATCTGAAAACGCAGCAAAGGACTGTCTCCCTCGCCCAACGAGCATTTGGCCCGTACACGGAGCGTCGACAAGCACAGCATCAAACTGTTGTGCCCACTGCAAATCCAACCGTTCAGGATCTTTTGATGTGACGCAATAACGTGGAAAACCAACTCGTGCCAGATTGAACTCAAGAGCTGGGACTCGACCTCGAATTGGTTCATTCGCCAACAGAAAACCACTTCCTGGCCCTACC
Organism: Pirellulales bacterium; assembly: GCA_016776925.1. Taxonomy (GTDB): domain Bacteria; phylum Planctomycetota; class Planctomycetia; order Pirellulales; family UBA1268; genus UBA1268. Next base: position 1,411 of record JADHSL010000014.1, read on the forward strand.
TTCTCAAGAATTGCTGAAGCCTTGCCACCTGGGGCTGCACACACATCTGCAACCCACTCATGCGGCTGAACATCGAGCAGACGAAGGGCCAACATGGATCCTGCATCCTGAATAAAATATGCACCAGCAGCATGTTCGAGAAACCGCCCAGGCTGATGTGTTTCATTACAAAAAAAACCTGCCGAATACCAAGGCACGGGTTCTGAAGAAAACGGCAGAAACCCATCACTCGCCGGTCCGTGTGCCTGTGGCAACCGCACTCGAACGGCTTTCGGCGGTCGTGCTCGAAGTGCCTCTGCTAACACGACTTGCTCATCAGAAGGCAGCACGCCATCCAGATTTCCCAACGGGGGACCAACCCTGGCTTTCTGCTTAAGACGATGTTGCTTTTTTTGTTTTGACATCACACAAATCACATGAACGCAAACATCTATGACATCACGTTGTCTACTTTTGAGGCACAGAAATAAAGTCGATGAGTGTAAATTGTCGAACCCCTGAAACAGTTGCCGTCAAATCGCCGTCTTCAACGCTTTTCTGCTCTGAACTGAACGCTCTCTGATGGACATCCGATCCATCTTTGTCATTCATATCTTTTGTGACAATTTTCACTTGATAAGCCTGGCCGGGCTGAAATCCCTCGCCCCGAAAGTCGTGCAGACCCTTACCCGTATTAGCATGGAGACCCGTTTGTATTGTGCTTGGAATTGTGACTTTTGTGAATGTTTTGCCGTTTGCCCCCGATGCATAGATCAGCACTCGAAAAGATTTTTTTGTGCGATTGTATGAGGCAATACGGTATCGCTCATTCCCGGTAAATCCACTACCGGTTACAGCTATATCATTACCAACTTCACCTGCAACAGCATGGCGAATGACTTCATCAGTCCCTGCAGCAATCTGAGAAAACCATCGCCAGACATAGTAGTGAAGATGGTTCGGATCAGGTGGATTGATGTAATCATCGATCGTAAAAACATCACCCTCCAACGGTCGAATCTGAAAACCCGCGTCGTTTCCAGCCAGCCCGATTTTCTGAGTCACGATACCTGGACCACCATCACTGGCTGAAATCACGAGTTCTGGTGCAATCTTTGCGATACGACCGTTGTAATCTCGCCTCTTTGTCAATCCCATTGCCCAGCCGCTCGAATTATCTGACCAAGGAAGCTGAATCGTGTTAAGACCTCGCTCCATACACTTGCCAATGATTGTAAGTGTGCGGGCAAAAGCATCCTTCTCGTTTTTGATGCCATCTCCATTGACGTCAACTGCGCTTCCACCATCATCCCATGAAACCCAAGACTCAGCCGCAAGAACACTCTTGTGGTGATAGCCGGCGTTATCCAACTTATTCCGAACGAGTTCGTAGTTACCCCAAACAGAAGATACAAAACTGCCGTCCATGCCGCCGTATCCATCGTTCTGATCCGATACATTTAAATTCAATGCATCAACAGCCTTCATCAGATCATCACTCGCTACATAGCGGTCATAAAGTTCATTGACTCCGCGGCCACCCTTTACTGCGAGACCTTTCATCTGCCCGCAGTTTTCACATGGACTCATTCCAGATGTAGAAACAAGTATTGGTAATTTCGGATCCTGTTCGTGCACCTGCCGTACAGCGTGAGCACCCTGAATAAAAATTTCATTGATTAAGAAATCAACATCGGCACCCTTCATCATTCCTTGATTGTTCACTTCATGAGACAGTTGATAAGAATCAACGCGTCCCTTGAAATGTTTTGCAATACGACTTATGAACGCCGGAAAAGCACCTCGCTGAGGGCGTTGGCCGCCAGCCTCACCAGACTCAGAAGCCCACGCAGGGCAATGAAAGAAAACAAATTCTACTTTTATTCCACGTTTTTTACACGCGTCTACTGCTTGCTCCATGGTCTGCAAATAACCAGACGGCTGGTTGAGATAATCTGTATTCTTTTCAGTTGGTTCGAGTGCTGGCCACGCCATCCAGAACTGTACATAACTACTATCTTGGGCTATGACCGGGCGTTGTGCATCATAGATGTTATTTTCTGGCCGCCCAGAGAACGGCTGCCAACGTACACCAACCTGCATGTGGTCAGTTGTCCATACATACCCGTTGTTCTTGTTTTTTTCTTCCTTCGCATGAAGGCACTTCGTTACTCCAGCCATTCCGACAAGCACGGAGAATAAAACAGCAAGCCGTCGTAAAGAATCCATACAACATCCTTCATAACCTGTTCGATATTGCCTCACATGAGACAAGCACTGCTTGCCGAAATAACGATGCTCTCTGGCTAAAAGATGCATTTTATCCAGCAAAGAATCGACCTGCAAAAACCCCAACCCAGACAGCTGCTAAACCAGAGATAGTTGTTCCGGCCATGTACGCTCCTGCAAGGGCAGGCTTTCCCTCTTGAAATAACTCGTATGACTGAAATGCAAAGCTTGAATACGTTGTGAATCCTCCAAGAAAACCTACCAACAATATTATTTCAAGACCTGCCGGCAAGCTCATACGACCACGGCCAAGGGCTACAACCAATCCAAAAAGAAAACTACCAAATAGGTTGACCGCAAAAGTACCCCAAGGGAAATCACGACCACACAATCGAACGGCTAACATTGTCACCAAAACACGCGAGAGTGTGCCAAGACCTCCGCCAACTGCCAGCCAGATTGCGTGTGAAAATGTCATGCGTGTTTCTAATACAACCTGGCAGAGTCAATGATCGTAAACAATGCTTTGATTCAGGTAGTGAGAGAGAAAATACCTACTGTACCGCCTTCATATGCAACCAGCATCATAAAGAAATATTCAAAAATCTAAAACGTTCGTTTATTCACTTCCCGACACGTCTTTTACAAGCAATTCTATTGAAACCACGAATCGACGGTATACTTCGTGCTCATTTCTGAACCATAGTTTTATGGACGTTACACTTTTGCGTGTATCACATTGCCTCAGGAGTTGGTTGCTCGCATGATCACGTTTGACAACAAAATCTTGTTCGTTGGCTTTGGGTTTGTTGCTCGCTGCACGTTGCCAATTCTGCTCGACCACATAAAAATTGAACCTAAAAATATAACGATTATTGATTTTGAACCAGATGAAGATGCGCTGCGACCGTGGATCGAAAAAGGGGTCACATTCATCCAAGACAAGGTCTCTCCTGATAATTTAGGAAATGTGCTCGGTCGCCATGTCGGTGAAGGTGATCTGCTCATTGATCTCGCATGGAACATTGACTGTTGTGAGATTGTCAGTTGGTGCCATGACCATGGCGTGCTCTACCTGAATACATCTGTTGAACTCTGGGATCCGTATGAACATGCGAAGGACGCTCATCCCACGCAACTCACTCTTTACTGGCGACATATGAACCTTCGTCGTATGACCTCTGAGTGGACTGAATCAGGACCAACAGCTGTCCTTGAACACGGTGCAAACCCAGGACTTATCAGTCATTTTACGAAGCAGGCCCTGCTCGATATTGCCGACGCATGCCTTGAAGAACAAAAGTTTTCTGGCCAACAGGCCGAACGGATTGCACAGTATCGGAAAGCACACACTTTTAATTACCTTGCGAAAGAGTTAGGCGTAAAGGTTATTCACTGCAGTGAACGCGATACTCAGATTTCTAATTCACCGAAAGAAGTTGACGAGTTCGTTAACACCTGGAGCGTCGAGGGCTTTCGTGAAGAGGGGACAACTACTGCCGAGATGGGATGGGGCACTCACGAAAAAGAACTTCCTCCATTTGCATACGAACATACGGATGGACCGAAGAGCCAAATCTGTTTAGCTCGTATGGGAATGAACACGTACGTGTCGAGCTGGGTTCCAGATTACACCATCACAGGCATGGTGGTTCGACATGGTGAAGCTTTCAGTATCACTGAAAAACTCTCGGTTCGAGACAATGACGGTGCAACAATTTATCGCCCCACGGTGCACTATGCCTATTGCCCGTGTGATGCAGCCATCGCCAGTCTCTGGGAACTTCGCGGCTACAACTATGAACTCCAACCACGTACCCGCATCATGACTGATGAAATCACACATGGAGCGGATATCCTTGGTGCTCTGGTTATGGGGCATCCCCTCACATCTTGGTGGTGCGGGAGTGACCTGTCGATTGAGGAGTCGCGGCAACTTGTACCTCATCAAAATGCAACCACGATGCAGGTGGCAATTTCCGTAGTTGCCGCATGCATGTGGATGATTGAGCATCCACGAGAAGGCGTGCGACTTCCTGACGATTTACCTCACGACTATATTCTCAATATTGCGAAACCATATCTCGGAAAATTCATTTCAGTACGCTCAGACTGGACACCCCTGAAAGACACGTCTGTCACATTTCACGGGTACAACGATCCTGATATTGATTCCGATGACCCCTGGCAATTCAAGAATTTTCTGCAAACTGAGGACAAAGACTGATTGACCATTTATCCAAAAATATTTCTTGTTTGCACATGGTTGAACTGATCGCCCTGCATGAGGCTTCATCCGAATGAACAAAAAAACCTTGCTTCATCTCGCAAAGACTCACGGCACGCCTCTGTTTGTTATTGATCATGCAGAACTGCGAAAAAATTACGCATTATTCCGAAAGCATTTTCCACGAGTACAGGCGTATTATGCCGTTAAAGTAAACAGCGACCCGTCTGTTGTGGAAACATTTTATAAACTTGGTGGTAGCTTCGATGTTGCCAGCATGCAGGAATTTCATACTGTCTATCATTTCATCGAAGGCTTACCGCCACAAGAACGCCAAGATTTTATTTGGGATAAAATTATTTATGCCAATCCAATTAAGCCTACTGAAACGCTACAGGAACTTGACCGCTACAAACCACTCGTAACGTTTGATAACGAGGAAGAAGTCAAGAAAATTGCAAAGCATGCGCCACATGCAGGGCTGGCCCTTCGACTTCGGGTGCCGAATACGGGATCGATGGTTGAATTGTCAAGTAAATTCGGCGCATTGCCAGGTGAAGCAGTCCAACTCATTACTTGCGCACACGATCACGGCCTGACCGTTGAAGGCGTATCATTTCATGTTGGAAGTCAGTGTACGAATCCTGAGAATTATATTCAGGCGATTCATCTTTCAGCAGGCATTTTTGCAGAAGCAAAGTCCCGTGGCTTCGATCTACAATTACTTGACATCGGTGGCGGCTTTCCTGCCGCGTACGACGCAAGCGTGCCTAAGTTTGCAACATTAGCAAAAAAACTGAACCATGAACTTGACCGTTTATTTCCAAAGTCGATTGAAATCCTTGCTGAGCCGGGACGATTTCTTGTTGCCTCTGCAGGATCTGCTGTTTCAAAAATTATTGGAAAAGCAGTTCGCAATGACAAACTCTGTTACTACGTAGACGATGGCGTTTACCACACCTACTCGGGCATCATTTTTGACCACTGTACCTACCGTATGAAGAGTTTTAAATCTGGCCCAACACAACTGTGCGCTGTCTTCGGACCTACGTGTGACGCGCTTGATACAATTAGCCTTGCTGAGCAACTGCCTGACCTGAAAATCGGAGACTACCTCTACAGCGACACGATTGGTGCCTATTCTGCGGCCAGTTCAACTCATTTCAATGGCTTCCCACCTGCAAAAGTGGTCCATGTGAATCGCTAACACCATTCTTGAAAAGCAGTTACGGCCTTCTGACTGCCTCAATGATGTGGTACCCCTTCACAAGTTCCTGTGCTACGTCATTCCAACTCTCGGGCAACTGCTCTACATACCAGGTAGGTTGCTTTGTGATCAGAAGGAGAGTACCCCCAGGTGCAAGAGCAGCCTTGGCTGAGTTCACGAACATCTCGGCTATCCGAAAATCTGAGTAATAGGGTGGATTTGCAAGAACGAGATCATACCGCCCGGGATCGGGAACCACCCCCGCAGACTCGAGGCAGACCGTAATATTGGGCAGCTTGTTTTCAGCTGCTGACTGTCGCAAACAGGCAACGGCACGCGCTGAAGAGTCAATCGCATAAATTTCTATTGATGGATGTCTTGCTGCGAGACCCAAACTGACACAACCTGACCCACAGCCTAATTCAAGAACACGAGCACCTTCAGCCAGGTCTACAGCATTCAGAAGATGACGTGCCGCTGGATCAATCCGACGATGTGCAAAAACACCAGGGCGACTCACCGCTGTAAGAAGACGTTCCCGGTCACGAAACACTACCTTGCACTCGAAGTCTCTGACTTTTTTTAACGGCCGTGTTTTCTGCACAATGTAACAGACCGTCGTCGGCTTTTCCGATGCCTCAGGCCGCACCCGCACTGTCTCACCGGTTGCAGCCAGATGTGATCGCAACCATTTGTCTTGCGGGTTATCGACCGCGGCAACCAAGTGGCCGCCAATATCTAATGCTTGAAAGGCCGTCTGCAACACGTCACGAGTAAACTCGGCATCACCAGACTTAGAAACAGGAACAACAGCAAGGTCGTATTGGCCTCCGTGTGGGCTCGATGGAGCATCAGCTTCACAGTAGAGACCGAGTCGTGCGGGGAACTCCTGTACTGCACTGACTACCAACTGCTGCTGGTATTGGTCATGAAACCAAAGGCTTACTTCTGCATCTGGTCGAGTCTCGGCAAGTGTAATTGCTGCCTGTCCGCGACCGACTGTAGTGGCCAGAATGTGATCACCAGACACATCTTTAGCAATCATTGCAGCATGAAGTTCTGCTGGCCGAGCCGGAGGTAATTTCTCAAGGAGCGTAGGGATAGCAACAGCCTCTGTTTTGGCAAAACCATCTTCGAACACAAGAACCACTGTATTCAATCAAGCGGGAGTGGCTCAAGCGTTAGTGGATCTCGAAGCGGGAGATGCTTTACCTCGCCACCGAAAAATTCTTTCATTGTTGCCCTTCCCTCAAGATCTCCGGAAGCGATTGCCTCCCAATCACCAACAACAAGAATTGCCATTTGGGACGGATCAAGATGTTTTTTTGCGACTCTGAGTAAATCATCTTTTGTTACCGACCGGACTTTTTCACGAAAGGTCTGCCAGTAATCTTTGGGACGATTCGTCCACTCATCATTTACAAAAACCTGAAGCGTTGTTGGCTTGCTCTCAAACTGCCGAGGAAATGTCTCGATCAAACCCTGCTTTGCAACCTCAATTTCTTCATCAGTAACGGGTTGCTGACGAATCAGAGCAATCTCTCCAAGAACAATTTTTGTAGCTAGAGCTACAGTTGGGTTTTTGCTTTCAAATGTTGCCTGAAAAGCTCCCGGATAATTGATGCGTTGAGACAGGATAGAACGGACTGAATATGCAAGACCTTCATTACTCCGAACCTTCTGCATTAGCCTACTTGTGAAGCCACCAGCACCAAGAATCTCATTCAGTAAAAGCAATGGAATGGCATCTGGGTCATCACGAACTATCCCGCGCTTCCCAAGCACCACTTTCCCCTGGGGGATTTCTTTCTGGACGTGATAGAGGCCTGGTACAAGGACTGCCTCCGGCATTTTTGGGTCGGGAGCCACAGCCCCCCGCTCCCATCCTTGAAACGCTTCTGTGAGCTTTTCCAGCATTTCCTCAACAGCAAAGTCACCAGATACAGCTACAATCATATTTCCGGGATGGATAATCTGCCTATGGATTGCCTCGAGTTGCTCTCGACTAATTGCCTCAACACTGCTTGCTGTTGGCTGACTGGCCTCAAAATGGTTTCGCCCGTAGAGCATGGCTTTCCACTCTCGAGCCAGTATTGATGAAGCATTGTCATTGCGTTGTTTCAATGACTCAAGCAATCGTGCCTTCACAACCTCAAGTCGCTGTTTTTCAAAAGCTGGCTTTCGCAACATTGTGACAAAGAGCTGCAGGCTTTCATCAAGATTGCCGCTTAATGAGTTCATCCGTGCTGTTGTGAATGTGTTGCCCGCAGAGACAGACATTTCTGTTGCAAGAAAATCTAAAGTCTCATCAAACATCGCTGGACTCATATCACCTGCCCCACCCTCACGAACCATTCGCGCCATTACAGAAGCAAGCCCGGGGGTCGCTGCTGGATCAAGTGAACCTCCACCTTTGAATGTGATTGAAACATTGACGAGTGGGAATTCATGAGATTCTGCAACGTACACAATCGTTCCATCAGAAAGCATTCTGCGAAAATCAGCCGCACGTGGCGGTGTGTACTCAAGCGGCTGAAATTCAATCGCTTCAGGGCGTGGTGGAATAGCAAAGACTTGCGAGAAGCAGAGCAGGATCACGGCAATAACGCCCGCCAAGGGACGCACGCAAATTATATTTTTCAACGCCTGATGATTCACTTTCCAGCCTCCTTCGCTGTGACCTGCTCCATACTTCTTCGGTAAATTGCGACACTACGATTCGTTTCCTTGAAATACTTGTTTGCAACTCTTTTGATGTCGTCTGCCGTAACTGCCTCATATTTCGCAGGACCTTCATTGATCTCTTCCCAGTCGAGCAAGGCTTCACTGAAAGCCAGCTGGATAAGGAGCGACATATTATTCTCGAGTCGACGATAATTTGATGCCGCGACACGATTTTTGACTTTGCGAAGCTCACGCTCTGACAAATCTTCAGTCTGCAGCTTTGCCAACTCTTCATACCATGCTTGCTCGAGTTGCTCTGGAACCGCATCCCCACGGGTCATGCCATCGAAAGAAAAGAGACCAGCGTACTTTCGCGTGTCCGAACTTGCCGATGCTGTAGCAGCAATTCCACGACCCTCGACCATAGTCGTATAAAGACGACCTGTTCGCTCATTGAGTACCTCTGCAAGCATGTCGAGTGGATAACTATCGACATGACCCGCTGGCACTGTGTGGTAACGAATTTCTATTGTTGGTGGAAAATCACCAATCGCATTCATTCGCTGTTCGGCTAATTGTTCAACCTCAAGCGTAACAACAGGTGGCAATTTATTGCTTCCGGGGTCGAGTCGTGAAAAGTACTGCTTGATGTACCTCTTTGCCTGCTTTGGATCAAAGTCGCCGACTACAACACCAAAAAGGTTGCCGGGGCGATAGTACGTATTCCAATACACCTGGGCCTGCTCAAACGTGTAGCTGTTGAGGTCGCTCGGCCACCCGATAACCGGCCAGGCATATCCACACGATGCCCAAAACATTGAATTAAATTGCTCTTGAAATCGACCAGTTGGCGTACTGTCCGTTCGCAGTCGCCGCTCCTCATGAACAACATCTCGTTCTGAATAAAACTCTCGAAACACACTATCATTTAAACGATCACTCTCCATCCACGCCCATAATTCCAATTTATTCGACGGCACAGTGATGAAGTAACAGGTCAGGTCATAGCTCGTAAAGGCATTCATGCCACTACCGCCAGCCTTTGTATAGACCTGATCAAATTCGTCTTTGACAATAGTTGCGGTGGCCGGTCCAGCTTTTCCTCGACCCTGCTGGGCACGAATAAGCGTGTCGAGTTTCGTCCGTAAACTTTTTAGCCGGGGCGTATCGTTGACTGAATCCCAAGGGTCGTCTATTTCTCCATTTCGATATCGCTCGTACTGTTCACTCAGTACGAGTTGGTTCATCTGATCGCGCACCTTTTTTTGCTCGACTCGAAACGTACGATCTTTATCCGGGTTTCGTGTCCCAATCGTATTTGTTCCCTTGAACATCATGTGCTCAAAAAAATGGCTGATCCCGGTTATCCCTGGACGTTCATTCACACTGCCAACACGAGCTACCCAGCCAGCACTTACAACATTTGGTTGATCTGTTCTGGGAACGAGAAGAAACTGCATTCCATTTGGCAAGGTAAATTCTTCAACGGATACCTTTTGGGCCGAAACCATATCCGCAAAGCCAAAAATTACCACAAGAACAACCAACCGGAAAAATACTTGCAAACGCATACTCAAACCCACTTCCCAAACGTGTCTGACTTCTTGAATTCAAAATCGAAAGTGAACCAACGGACCTCTGTAGTTATAACCCTTCGAACGATAACCATGTAACAGAAGTCTGATGCATGGCGGCGTCTTCTGTTTTCAGGACGGTCACTGAATCAACTCCGAAGCAGATGCAACCCACGTGTATCGGTTCGAGAAGATCGCCTGAGGTTTAAAAACAAAGCGTTATTCATGCTCCTTCAGGAGAAGACTACTGTTCGACAACCGTGCATAAAAACACGGTCCTCAAGCACGAGTCGGACTGCTTTTGCGAGCACAATCTTTTCTACGTCACGCCCTGCCTGAGCCATCTGTTTTGCTGAAAAATTATGATCCACAGGGATAACGTCTTGGGCGATAATCGGACCTGCGTCGAGTTCTGCCGTCACGTAATGGGCCGTTGCCCCAATTACTTTGACGCCTCGTTCAAACGCTTGTTGATAGGGTGCCGCTCCCACAAAGGCTGGTAAAAACGAGTGGTGAATATTAATCAGTTTTTCTGAATACCGATCAACAAAATGATCGGAGAGAACTCTCATATATCGTGCGAGAACAATCACTTCGGGTGCATAGATATCAATTAATTTGGCTAACTGATGTTCATGGGCTTCCCGGCTTTGTTCATGATGAGGCAAAAAATGAAAGGGCACCTCAAATCTTTCAACAAGTGGACGCAAGGTGTCGTGGTTGCTTATGACCGCAGCGATTTTGCCAGGCAACTCACCAACAGCATCGAGTAGAAGCAACTCGCCTAGACAGTGTGGCTCCCGAGTTGCACAAATAACAATGGGCCTCAGCTCACGCGACACAATGCGGACACTTGCTTTGGCAGGCAAAACATCAACAAGCGCCGCTTGAAGGTCAGACATGCCCAGCGTCGTGCAACCCATCTTGGACGAAACTTCTGCACGGAAAAAAAAGTGGGAAGCCTCACCATCAACAAACTCTTGGTTCCTTTCAATATTCCATTGGTGAGAAGCTAAAACACCCGTGATTCTATGGATAAGGCCAACTTCATCGGGACAGTCAACAAGAACAACCTCATGAAAAGATGGCGTCAGCTTGCCAGCAGTGTGCATCGATCCGGTTTTTGAATGCATTTCAACCTCGAATCACGTTTGGCATCCCAATTTCGAACTGCAATGAATTTACCCTGTCGCCCCCGAAAATGTTGCCGAGACAGAAAGAGAGCAACACGGGCATGTCATTGCAGACTGAGTTCTGCCACCTCAACGCCCGAACACGAATCGTTAAATATTGCCTAAGCGTTCGTTTTGAGGAACCAGGTGCCAAAGACCCAGAGCAGGAAAAAACCTAATTTCCAGAAACACATTGGTACTTTTCCCGTCTTTTTTTGCAGTGGGAGTCAGAAATAACCTGATAAATCCAATTTCATCTTGTCAATCAACCGCTAGAAATCGTTTTTTGGTTGGCGACTCCAGTCGTTGTCCTGCTTTCCTCCATCTTGCACGTCGCCAGTGAATCCGTAGACTTGTTCGGTTCGCGGTCCAGAAGGCCCGCTAGCGTAGCTCAATTGGCAGAGCGGCTGATTTGTAATCAGCAGGTTGCGGGTTCAAGTCCCGCCGCTAGCTCACGACGCAGCCGGATGGAAAACTGTTCGACGTACTTCCGTTTGAGGACTGGGTCGTCGTTCGGATGCCGGCGATGGACGGAGGCCTTGCCTGCCGACCGAACCGGCTATGAATCGGGCGAGGTCGATACGATATGGTGGCACTAAAACGATAGTGCTCTGATTGAGAAAAACAGTCAGACCAGCAACTTGAGGAACCTCTTGAGGTCAACAAAAAGAAGCATTTTCAACCACATTTTGCGAAGGGGAGTTTCCCGAGCGGTCAAAGGGGTCAGACTGTAAATCTGATGGCAGTGCCTTCACAGGTTCGAATCCTGTACTCCCCACTACATAAAATGGATGCCTACTCAACAGAAATTTGACAAAACACCAGTGAAATGCCGTAGTGAAACATCCCACATAGACACAAAAAACAGCGGGTGTAGCTCAATGGTAGAGCAATAGCCTTCCAAGCTAAAGACGAGGGTTCGACTCCCTTCACCCGCTCTTTCCACTGATTTAGTAAGACAAACCTCATAATTTCATGAAATATTAAGTTTTGCTTCTATTCAGATGTGACAAAAAGTTTAAAACTAAGGAGATATTGCGGTACATAATCGATGCCCAGACAGCGTTTTAGGCTGCTGTAGCTCAGTTGGTAGAGCGCGTCCTTGGTAAGGACGAGGTCATGGGTTCAAATCCCATCAGCAGCTCTGCCGTATTGGGCTTTATAATGTTAGAAGAGAATGTCCCGTTTTTAAGAATTTAACGATACAATCTGATGCGGTTCGTAGTTGCAACAGAATAATTTTGAAGTTTTTTACAATGAGCAGATCAAAAAAATCTGTTCCCCATTCAACGAGGAAAGGCCGAGGAAAAGAGCATGGCTAAGGATACTTTTGAGCGAACAAAACCCCACGTGAACGTCGGCACGATCGGGCACATTGACCATGGGAAAACGACGCTCACCGGTGCCCTTGTCGCCGTGCAAGCGGCAAAGAATCTGGCTGAGGCCAAGAGCTACGCAGACATTGCAAAGGGCGGAACCGTTCGAGATGAAACAAAAACGGTGACCATTGCTGTGAGTCACGTCGAATACCAAACGGAAAAGCGGCACTATGCTCACATTGACTGCCCAGGGCATGCTGACTTTGTCAAAAATATGATTACTGGTGCTGCCCAGATGGACGGTGCGATTCTCGTTGTTAGTGCTGCTGATGGTCCTATGCCTCAGACGCGTGAGCATATTCTCTTGGCGCGTCAGGTAGGTGTTCCGGCATTGGTCGTCTTCCTGAATAAGGTTGACTTAGTTGATGACCCAGAATTACTCGACCTCGTCGAAATGGAAATTCGTGAGCTACTGACTAAGTACGGGTTCCCTGGCGACGATATTCCGATTATTCGAGGCGCCAGTAAGCCTGCCTATGATAGCCCGGCTGATCCCGAGGCAAATAAGTGCATCGCAGACCTTCTTGATGCTGTTGACTCATATATTCCAGAGCCAGAACGAGAACTCGACAAGCCATTTCTTATGGCAATCGAAGACGTCTTTTCAATTGAAGGTCGAGGAACTGTCGCGACCGGTCGAATTGAACGAGGCGTGGTAAATGTCGGTGATGAAGTTGAAATCGTTGGCTTAAAAGAAAAGGCTGACAAGACAACTGTCACCGGTGTCGAAATGTTCAAAAAAGTTCTCGACAGTGGTCAGGCTGGTGACAACGTTGGTTGCCTTCTCCGCGGAATTAATCGTGAAGCAATTGAACGAGGTCAGGTGCTCGCCAAACCAGGCACAATTAAGCCACACATGAAGTTTGAGTGCGAAGTCTACGTTCTTTCAAAAGAAGAAGGTGGTCGTCATACCCCATTTTTCGCCGGTTACCGTCCACAGTTCTACTTCAGAACAACTGACGTGACTGGAGCAACAAAACTGATGGGTGGAGTTGAAATGGTTTCACCTGGCGACAACGTCAAGATGGAAGTTGAGTTGATGGTACCAATCGCAATAGATGATGGCGTTCGCTTCGCTATTCGTGAAGGCGGCCGAACCGTCGGATCGGGGGTTGTCACGAAGATTCTTGACTGATTTTCTTGACTCTCAATTTGTTCGGTGACCAGACCTGCTGGCATCGTCAGAAAAGTTACTCGTGCGGGGTTCGGGCAACCGGGCCCCGCACTTCCACAGGGGCGTAGCTCAATTGGCAGAGCGCTGGTCTCCAAAACCAGAGGTTGCGAGTTCGATTCCCGCCGCCCCTGCTAATCGTCTGGAGAATTTAAACGAGATCACCACGAGGCTTGGAAAAGCCAAAACTCAGGGGACTTATGAGAACCGGCTGTATTCGAGCGGTCAGTATTGGTAGAAGATTTAGGATCATTTGAAACCGTAAACCTTTGTCTACAGGTAGATTTAAACGACATGGCAGGAACACAACAACCAGCCGCAACCTTCTTGGGAAGCCTCCTTAGTTTTTCGCTCTATAAGCGTCAGCAGGGTCGAGTCGCTCGCCAAGTTACGTTTGCTGCTGTCGCAATCGCCATTGCAATTGGTGTTTGGAGACTTGCCCAACTTTTACCTCTTTGGCTGGGCGGTGATGCCACCAGTTCACTGAGTAGCGATGAACTGGGAATCATGCGATTTCTTGTTCCTGGCGTTCTACTCGCCGTTGGCGTTTGGGTGAGTTTCCGAATGGTCAATACACCAAGCATTGCAGATTTCCTTATCGCTGTTGAAATAGAAATGACAAAAGTTTCTTGGCCAACGCGGGATGAGGTTATTCGCAGTTCGATCGTGATTATTTTCCTGATCTTTACACTCGCTGGAATTTTAGCCGTGTACGATCTTTTCTGGTGGTTCGTCCTCCGTGCCCTTCAGGGCTAGGAATCCACAAAACGAGATTGAAACATCCTCAAGACCACTTCATGGATAGCAATGCAAGATAACGAGAACCTTTCAGAAACTGAGCCTACAGCAACCGATGAAACGGCTGGTGGTGGCCCCGAGTCAGCTGCTCCAGAACAGCATGAAACTGCTGATCTTCACCGCAGCAATGAAGACGAATCCCAAGACGAATCCCAAGACGAATCCCAAGACGAATCCCAAGACGAAACCGCTTCGCTTGAATCAGCTGAGCTTGTAGAAGAAGACGAAGACGACGGTCCCGTTGAACTGGATGATCCGTTTTCTGGCAGTGAAAATGCAAAGCCTGTGATGCTTGATGGTGAAGACGATGAGGCTGAAGAAGCAACACCCGCTGCCGGAGATATGGACTGGTACATCCTTAAGGTTCAGAGCAATCGAGAAGACTCAATTCGAGAAACACTTCAGCGACGCATTGCAATGCAGGGTATGGATCAGTGGTTTGGTGAGGTCGTGGTTCCAAAGGAACAAGTCACTGAATTCAAAAGTGGAAAAAAACGGGTTGTTTTGCGAAAACTGTATCCCGGCTACATTCTTGTAAATATGATTCTGAATGATGAAACCTGGTTTCTTGTACGTGAAACAGGTGGTATTGGTGATTTCACGGGCTCTGGAGGAAAGCCAAGCCCAATGTTGCCTCAGGATGTCGCAAAACTGCTTAATAAGGGTGAAGAAAAGTCCGAAGAGACACCAAAACTAAAGATCAACTTTAAGAAGGGTGATCGCGTCAAAATCAATGAAGGCACTTTCGAAAACTTCGAAGGTGAAGTTGAGCAGATTGACGAGGCCAACGGTCGCGTCACTGTTATGTTGAGCATTTTCGGTCGCTCGACACCTGTTGATATTGAGTACTGGCAGATTGAAACGGTGTAGCTCGGAATACGTCTTGTGCTCCCCCATTTCCCTTGTGATGTAATTTCGACACGAGGGGTATTCAGTCAACTTCCGGGCAGGGACAATCCGCTACTGCCCAGAACCAGTGAAACACGTCTCTGGCCAGTTTTAAGCGAAAAACGCTATAGGGGCTTTGACAGGAAGAAATTTAGCGGCATGATGGACTATTCACGTTGTGAAGGAAACTTATAAGGATTTGGGCTGATGGCAAAACAGGTAACAGGTCAAGCAAAATTTCAAGTGCCAGGTGGCCAGGCAACCCCTGCACCTCCGGTCGGCACCTCACTTGGTCGATTCGGCATTAATTTGGGGCAGTTCGTTCAACAATTCAATGATAAGACCAAAGAAGCTGGCGGTATGCCGATTCCTGTAGTCGTCACTGTCTACAACGACCGATCATTTGAATTTGTCACAAAAAGCCCGCCAGCAGCCGCTTTGCTGAAAAAGGCTGCCGGTCTTGCCAAGGGATCTGGCGTTCCAAATAAGGACAAAGTTGGGAAAGTTTCGGTTAATCAGTTGGATGAGATTGTCAAAATGAAGTCTGCTGACCTGAATGCACGTGATGACGAACATGCCCGCCGGATGATTGCCGGAACAGCCCGTAGCATGGGGATTACCGTCGAAGGTTGAATACCGGAAAAAACCTGCAATAATCCAAGGTTTTGAAGGTGAAAAGCTTCGCTGTCGTGGCACCGTACTATTTCGGTTCCTGCGGAACAGAAACGCAGCACCATGCACGAGTGACCGACAACTCCAGCTTGGGACTTTTTCAAAAGCAAAATTTGAACTTAAAACATCTCTCGTACAGAGGAATTCGAAAGTGCGATTTACCAAACGCATGAAAACTGCTCTAGCCGCTAAACCGGCCGATGAAGCACCACTTCCACTCTCAGAAGCTGTCGACACGCTCAAAAAGTTTCCGCCGACAAAATTCGACCAGACAGTTGAAATTCATATTCGGCTGGGAATTGATCCCAAGCAAGCTGACCAGATCGTTCGAGGATCCATTGTCCTTCCACATGGCATTGGTAAATCAAAACGTGTTGTCGTTTTTGCCAAAGGAAATCTTGCTGATGATGCAACCGCTGCTGGCGCAGAGGAAGTTGGTGGCGATGACCTTGCAAAGAAAATCAAGGGTGGATGGACAGATTTTGATGTGTGTATTGCAGCACCAGACATGATGGGTCTCGTTGGCCCTCTCGGAAAAGTTCTGGGCCCACGAGGATTGATGCCAAGTCCACGTGCCGGAACGGTTACGGCTGATATTGCCAAAACTGTCAAAGAGTACAAGGCTGGCAAAGTCGAATTTCGGAATGATCCAACTGGCATTATTCACGCCGCGGTAGGGAAAGCGAGTTTTGAAAGTGATAAACTTGTTGACAACATCCATGCGTTTCTTGAACAAATTCGAAGCATGCAGCCAAGTGCAGTCCGAGGCCAGTACATCAAAACAGTCGCTATTTCTGCCACCATGTCTCCCGGAGTAATGGTAGCTGCGTAGCGTATCGATCCACAAACTGTCATCTCTATACTCAGAAAACGAAGTACCTCAAACACCAGAAGAAAACCATGAGCAAACTTGTCAAACAACTCATGATGGACAATCTCCAATCTCGACTTCAGGACGTTGGGGACGTTTTCGTTGTGTCTCTTGGTCAACTTGATGCTCAGAAAACGACCGACCTGAGACTCACATTGCGAAAAAAAAATATTAGTCTTCAGCTCATCAAGAATGCACTTGCTAAGCGTGTTTTAGCCGAAACGCCGCTTGCACCGGCTCTTGAGAACCTCAGCGGCATGCTGGCTCTCTGCTGGGGAGGTGAAGACGTTGTCGATTTGGCAAAGGAACTTAATCGCCTTGCCGAACTCGCTGATTTCGAGCAGATCGAGTGCCGTGGCGGTGCAATGGACGGCTCGAAGCTTGAGCCCGACGATTTGAAAAAGGTCGCAAAATGGCCAACCCGAACAGAGCAGCTGTCTATTTTGTCCGGCCAAATGCTATCGGCTGGTGCAACATTATCTGGACAGCTCTTGGGCGGTGGAAGCTCACTGGCAGGCCAAATAAAGAGCCGAACGGAAGAGTTGGAAAAAGCTGGCGATGAGGCCACTGCGGCCTAGAGTAGTGAAAAATGAGTAGGCGTCTAGGAATTTCCACGAAAAATAGTCAAGACCAAAATTTTGGGACTAGTCATAGTGAAATTTCGTGGTAAGAAAAAAGGCTCGAGATTCAGTTGACAGAAGGCGTTCCTACGTCCCAATGAATCGAGAGTATGGAAACAGGTATGAAAACCATTCCCGGCGTCTACGTGACGGGAAAAAGAGTCAGAACTAATACATTTGAAAGCCTTAACGGCTTAAACTTGAGTGAAAGGATCGCGATCAATGGCAACGGCTGAAGCAACAGAGTCAACCCGGGAATTTTCGACAGATACACAGGAACTCGGTGATCGCATCGTTGGCCTTACGTTGAAGGCAGCGAAAGAACTCTCTGATTACCTCGATGAAGTACACGGTATCAAGCCTGCTTCGGGTGGTGCTGTCATGGTAGCTGGTGCTGCTGCTGGCGGAGAAGATGGTGGTGAAGCCGCTGCTGAAAAGACTGAGTTTGACGTTGTCTTGGAATCATTTGGTGACACCAAGATCAGTGTGATCAAAGTGGTTCGCTCGGCAACTGGACTCGGCCTAAAGGAAGCAAAGGATCTTGTTGAAGGCGCTCCTGGCAAGGTCAAAGAAGGAATTTCGAAAGAAGACGCTGAAAAACTCCAGAAAGAGCTTGAAGAGGCTGGAGCCAAGGTATCTGTTAAGTAGTTTCTCGGCTGTTTTTCCGTTTCCTAGCCAGGCCATTGGCGTTTTGGCTAGTAAACGGTATAGTATTTGCGTGCATTCCTTCTGTCCCAAGCCCGCTCACTGCGGATTTCCTGTGTCCAATATTTTGATCACACCTGATCACTTGTCGGTGTCTGTCCAGCATCGTTCGTTTCTTTTGATTCACCGTTTCAGTGTATGTGCTGAATGGTGATCGAAACCCATAGTGCCCCCACAATATCCGTCGCCCAATTCTTCTAATGTTTTCCCTCTGCAAGGAGTGATTTGTCAATGGCAACTCGTGCTGTTCGCCGACTCCAGCCCACAGAAATTCGTCACTTTGGTAGCAATCGAAGCCGTCATGAGATGCCCAATTTGACAGAAATTCAGACTCGTTTCTTTGAGTCCTTTCTGCAATACGATGTTCCTCCGAGTAAAAGAAAAGATCAGGGCATTGAAGGCGTCCTTCGAGAAATATTCCCGATCGAGAGCTACGACAAAACCGTTCGCTTAGAATATGTTCGATACGATCTTGGAAAACCACGATACGATCCAGATGAATGCCGACAACTTCGTCTGACGTACGGTCGCCCACTTCGTGTGTGGCTTCGGCTTACTCGAGAGCAGCCTATCGAAGAGGAGGTCTATCTCGGTGATGTCCCGATCATGATGGGTGGCGGAGAGTTTATCATTAACGGTGCTGAGCGAGTTGTTGTCAGCCAACTTCATCGTTCTCCGGGTATCGACTTTGTCGCTGATACCGAATCAACAGATCGTAAAACATACAATTGCCGAATTATCCCCGAACGTGGTAGCTGGATCGAACTCAATGTGTCAAAGAAAGACACTCTTC
The DNA here is from genome assembly GCA_016776925.1 of Pirellulales bacterium. GTDB lineage: Bacteria > Planctomycetota > Planctomycetia > Pirellulales > UBA1268 > UBA1268. The sequence continues at coordinate 20,360 of JADHSL010000014.1, forward strand.
AGGTTCGAATTGATCAAAGTGGAAAATTTTCTGCGCTGACTCTGCTTCGAGCAATGGACCCCAAACTTAGCAGCGATGCCGACATTCTAAAGCTATTCAACAAGACCAAGGTCGAAAAAGTTGCAGGAAGTCGCAGTGTTTCAAAGCTTGAAGGCAAGACCGCTGCAGACGACATTGTGTATCCAAAGAGCAGTGACCGTGCTGGTGAGATTATCGTGGAGGCTGGTTGCACGATCACTCGGGACCAGTCTGAACTGATCTGCTCATCTGGTCTCAAAGCTGTTGAGTTAATGCCTTCCAACAAAACGCCCCTTATCGAGAATAGCCTTCGAGAGGATGCAGATGAGGCGAAGAAAAGAACGTCGGTTTCCCCAAGCCATCAAGACGCACTTATTCGTATTTACCAACGATTACGACCGGGTAATCCGGCAGCATTAGAGAAGGCATCGACGCTTTTCGACGAAAAGTTCCGTGATACAAATCGCTATCGTTTGGGTCGAGTCGGTAGGTTTCGAATTAACAGAAAGCTCGGCCTTTCTGTTCCTGAAACTGAGATGACCCTTCGTGCTGATGACTTGATTGCTGCAATTCGCTACATGCTGGAATTGATGAATAGCGAGAACGAAACAGTTGAGGTTGATGATATTGATCACTTGGGAAATCGACGTCTACGAACGATCGATGAACTGGCGAGTGATGAACTCCGCAAGGGCTTCCTGAAACTCCGAAGAACAGTTCAGGAGCGAATGAGCCTCAAAGACATCTCTGAGATGACTCCACGTTCACTTATTAATCCAAAAAGTATCTCTGCAGCCATCGAGTACTTCTTTGGTCGAGGGGAACTTTCACAGGTTGTTGACCAGACGAACCCTCTTTCAATGCTTACGCATGAACGACGTCTTTCTGCTCTTGGCCCTGGTGGCCTTAACAGAAAGCGGGCTGGCTTTGAGGTTCGTGACGTTCATATTTCTCATTACGGACGTATCTGTCCAATTGAGACTCCCGAAGGCACAAACATTGGACTTATCTCAAGTTTAGCCATCTACTCTGGTGTCGACTCGTATGGATTTCTCGTCACACCGTACCGCAAAGTTTCAAAGAGCAAGCTGCTTGATGACGTTGTGTGGTTACGGGCAGATGAAGAACATGAAGCCTATTTGGCACCTGCCGATGCCCCTGTCGTTGACGGCAAAGTTCATGGAGAGACTATTGTTGCACGATACAGAGGCGATTTCGTGCTCGTTCCAGCTGAAAAAGTTCAGTACATTGATGTCGCGCCGAGCCAAATGGTTGGCGTGTCGGCTGGGCTTATTCCGTTCCTAGAGCATGATGACGCGAATCGAGCCTTAATGGGTTCAAACATGCAACGACAGGCAGTCCCCTTGCTTGTCACTGAACCGCCCATCGTGGCAACGGGTATGGAGCGAGATGTCGCAGCCAACTCAGGCCTGCTTATTCGGGCCGACCGTAAGGGAACCATCACGTATGTTGACGCAGATTCGATTGAAATAAACGAAACTGACGTTTATAAACTTCGGAAATACGTTGGGCTGAATGAAAGAACCTGCCAGAATCAAAAGCCGATCGTTCAACTTGGCCAGAAGGTTGAAAAGAATGAGGTCATTGCTGATGGCGCCGCGACGTTTAAGGGCGAACTCGCCTTAGGTCGCAACGTCCTAGTTGGCTTCATGTCATGGGATGGGTTTAATTTTGAAGATGCCATCATTATCAGTGAAGAGCTTGTTGAAGACGATGTTTACACGTCGATTCACATTGAGGAATATGACATTGAAATTCGGGATACAAAACTTGGCCGAGAAGAATTCACTCGTGACATTCCAAATGTTGGTGAGCGTGCACTGCATAATCTTGATGATGGTGGCATCGTACGCATAGGCACCTACGTACGTCCTGGAGATATTCTTGTTGGAAAGGTTTCTCCAAAGAGCAAGACCGAACTCACTCCGGAAGAAAAACTACTTCACGCAATTTTCGGGCGAGCTGGAGAAGATGTCAAAAATGACTCACTTGAGGTTCCGTCCGGTGTAGAGGGCATCGTTACTGCCACAGAAAAATTTGCTCGACAGATGAGCCTTTCGGAAGAAGAGCGTCGGGATTTCCAGAAGCAGATTAAAGAGGCCGAAAGCGAGGGCAATCTACTGGTTGCTGAGGCGTTCGGTACACTTGTTGCAGAGATCGAAAAAGTCTTACAGAAGCCTCTTGCGGCTGCTGACGGTAGCCCTCTTGTTCGAAACCAAGATCACAAAATTGTTGCAGAACGGGCGGCCGAGTTCTCACTGGAAGCTCTCGACATTCGCTCTCCGCAGAGAAAAGCTGACATAGAAAGACTTTACAAAACCCTGTGGCCTGCTATCGAGGAAGCACTCGACACCAAAGAGCGTCGCCTGAATAGCATGAAGCGCGGCGATGAACTACGACCTGGTGTCCTTCAGATGGTCAAGGTTTATGTCGCTGCAAAGCGAGTTATTTCTGTTGGTGACAAGATGGCTGGACGTCATGGAAATAAGGGTGTTATTGCCAAGATTTTACCCAAGGAAGACATGCCGTTTCTTGCCGACGGCACACCTGTCCAGATCATGCTGAATCCTCTTGGGGTTCCGAGTCGAATGAATGTTGGTCAAATTCTTGAAACGCACCTTGGCTGGGCAGGAAAAATGCTTGGTTTCCAGGCCGTCACTCCTGTCTTTGATGGTGCAAGTGAAGAGGAGATTAATGCCGTTCTGGATGATGCTGGCCTTCCGAAGCATGGAAAAGCCAAGTTGTTTGATGGACGTACGGGTGAACCACTCGAGCAGGAAACGACAGTGGGTTACATCTACATGCTGAAGTTACACCATCTTGTTGATGATAAAGTTCACGCTCGATCAACAGGCCCATACTCACTCATTACTCAGCAACCACTTGGCGGCAAAGCACGGTTTGGTGGACAGAGGTTTGGTGAGATGGAAGTCTGGGCCCTCGAGGCGTATGGCGCGGCTTACATCTTGCAAGAACTTCTCACTGTCAAAAGCGATGACGTTGAAGGAAGAACCAAGATTTATGAAAGCATGGTCAAAGGTGAAAACACTCTTGAAGCCGGCACCCCCGCTAGCTTCGATGTGCTCACGAATGAGATACGTGGGCTCGCCTTGAACATGCAATTAGAGAAACGTCGTATCTGAATTTTAAAAGTGAATGAGAGGCATTGAAAAATGCTTTTCAACCAAACGTTACTGTCCCGCAAAAGTTTTTACACCACTAGTTGACTATCCCCTGGAGAACTCTCCGTGAGCATCGGCGAAGCAACCTACGATCGCGTCAATGACTACTCAGCCGTCAAAATCAGTCTAGCCAGACCGCACGATATCCGTAGCTGGTCATTTGGTGAGGTGAAGAAACCTGAGACGATTAATTATCGTACATACCGCCCCGAAAAAGATGGGCTTATGTGCGAAAAAATCTTTGGCCCTGAAAAGGACTGGGAGTGCTCCTGTGGGAAATACCGGGGCATGAAATATAAAGGCATGATCTGTGACCGTTGTGGTGTGAAAGTGACCCACAGTCGCGTTCGCCGCAAGCGAATGGGGCATATAGAGCTAGCTGCCCCAATTGTTCATATCTGGTTCTTCAAGGCCATGCCAAGCCGCCTTGGTGCCCTGCTTGATATGAAGACCACCAGTCTTGAGAAGGTGATTTACTTCCAGGACTACGTTGTTCTTGACCCAAAAGACACGCCCTTCAAAAAGCAACAATTACTCTCCGAAGAAGAGTACCGTGCGGCTCGTGACGAGTATGGCGAGACAGCTTTTGAGGCAGAAATGGGCGCCGAAGCAGTTCGGAAATTGCTTCTTGGTCTTGATCTGGTCGAACTTTCAAAAGAGCTCCGCATAGAACTCGAAGAAACAGGGTCCAAGCAGAAAGCCAAAGACCTCGTCAATCGATTAAAAATTGTTGAAGCAATTCGTGATAGTGAAAACAAGCCTGAATGGTTGGTTCTTGATGTTATTCCTGTCATCCCTCCAGACCTGCGTCCACTTGTCATGCTTGATAGTGGGAATTTTGCTACGAGTGATCTCAACGACCTCTATCGCCGGATAATCAATCGAAATAATCGATTAAAGAAACTTGTTGACCTCAATGCTCCCGAGGTCATTATCCGCAATGAAAAACGCATGCTTCAGCAGTCGGTTGACGCATTATTTGACAACAATCGTTGCAAGCGGCCTGTTCTTGCTTCGAGCAATCGGCCTCTGAAAAGTCTTACTGACATGATCAAAGGCAAGCAGGGACGTTTTCGCGAAAATCTGCTTGGCAAGCGAGTAGATTACTCCGCTCGAAGTGTTATTGTCGTTGGCCCACGGCTTCGACTCCACCAGTGTGGGCTTCCCAAGAAGATTGCGCTTGAGTTGTATCAGCCGTTCATTATTCGGCGCCTCAAAGACCTTGGGCATGCTGACACGATTAAAAGTGCCAAGAAGATGCTCGAGCGTAAGGATGCGGAAGTCTGGGATATTCTCGAAGAGGTTATTCATAACCATCCTGTTCTTCTTAATCGTGCTCCAACTCTTCATAGAATGGGCATTCAGGCCTTTGAGCCCGTTTTGGTTGAGGGAAATGCCATCAAACTGCATCCACTTGTCTGCAAGGGATTCAATGCTGACTTTGATGGTGACCAAATGGCGGTTCATCTTCCACTGTCCATAGAGGCTCAAGTCGAAGCACACACTTTGATGCTCGCGACGAATAATATCTTTAGTCCTTCGAACGGTGCACCAATCATCTCGCCGTCACAGGACGTAGTCATGGGATGTTACTACTTGACAATGTCGATGGCCGGCCGTCGCGGCGAGGGTATGGTCTTCCGAAGCTTTGCGGAAGTTGAGATGGCTCACTCTCTGGGCAAGGTCGACACCCATGCAATTATCAAAGTGAAGTTGTTTGAAGGCCGCTGTGAAATTGATGAGAAGGGTGCTGTTGGTGAACCTGGAGCGATTACGGAGACGACCGCAGGCCGTGTCCTTTTCAACTCGATACTGCCAGAAAGCATGCTCTTCTACAACCTACCAATGCGTTCAAGTGAATTAGCAAAGGTTATCTCCGACTGCTATCAGTTACTCGGCAGACGTCAAACGATTGATCTTTTAGACAATATGAATCGTGTTGGCTTTAGCTGGAGCACGAATAGTGGCCTTTCCTTCGCAACAGATGATCTCATCACGCCTGAAAACAAACCTGAAATTCTTAATAAGGCTGATAAAGAAGTAAGCAAAATTCGTAAGCTCTATTCACGTGGTGTTATCACTGATGGTGAGCGATACAACCAGGTTCTCGATACATGGACACATGTTCGTGAGCAGATCACCAAGGAAATGATGGATGACCTCAAGCAGGATACCGGCTCTAGTAACCGATATGCTGGCTATGTTAATCCGATCTATCTCATGGCGCATTCTGGTGCTCGAGGTGGCGTCGAACAGATTCGTCAACTTGCTGGCATGCGAGGACTTATGGCGAAACCTTCAGGTAAAATCATCGAGACGCCTATTAAAGCGAACTTCCGAGAAGGTCTAACTGTTCTCGAATACTTCAGTTCCACTCACGGGGCTCGTAAAGGACTCGCTGATACCGCTTTAAAAACTGCTGATTCAGGGTATCTCACGCGAAAACTAGCCGATGTTGCGCAGAACGTTGTCGTCACGATGCACGATTGCGGCACAACTCAGGGAATTGAAAAGACTGTAATTTATCGTGGCGAAAAAGTGGAAGTTAACCTTGCCGATAGTATTCGCGGTCGAGTCAGTCGAACGAATATTACAAATCCCATTACTGATGAAGTTGTTGTGGAAGAAGATCAACTCATCACCCCAAAATTAGCACGTGAAATCGAAGCCCTTGGACTTGAAAAGATTCAGGTTCGTAGCCCACTGACCTGCGAAGCTCCTTTAGGTGTTTGCCGTCTATGCTATGGAATGGACTTATCGACTGGGTCGATGGTTGAAGAAGGCATGGCTGTTGGCATCATAGGCGCACAGAGTATCGGTGAGCCAGGTACACAACTGACGATGAGAACTTTCCACATTGGTGGAGTTGGTCAGCGTGATATTGAAGAAAATGAATATAAATCAAAGCATGTAGGAACAGCAAAATTCACTCGTCTGCGAACAGTTAAAAATGAGGAGGGTGAGCAAGTTGTACTCGCCCGAAATGGTGAGATTGCCATACTGAATGAAAAAGGTCGGGAGATCGATAAATTTGATATTCCAGCCGGAGCAATTCTTAAGGTTGCTGAAAACGACAAGGTAAAACAGGGCACAGTTCTCGTGCAATGGGATCCGCACTCAATTCCTATTCTCTCCGAAGTGGCAGGTAAGGTTCGTTACGAAGATGTTGTTGACGGTGAAACCCTACGAGTTGAAAAAGATCCTAGTGGACACATCCGTCGAATGATTATGGAACACAAAGGTGTGTATCATCCCCAGGTTGTTCTCGAAGATGAATCAGGAAAAATCCTCGACTTCTACTATCTTCCTGAAAAAGCCTACATCGAGGTGTCGCCTGGTGAGAGTGTCAAAGCCGGGCATATCTTGGCTAAAACGCCTCGCGAAGCCAGTAAAACTCAAGACATCACCGGTGGACTTCCTCGAGTCACAGAGATTTTTGAAGCCAGAAAACCAAAAGACCCAGCCATCATGGCTGAAATTGATGGGAAGGTTGAAGTCAGTGGTGAAAAACGACGCGGCAAGCGCACGATCATTGTTCGAAATGAAACTGGTGTTGAACGAGAGCACTTAATCACTCACGGCAAGCATATGAGAGTGCATGCTGGAGATATTGTTCGAGCAGGTGAGGCGCTTGTTGATGGGCCTTTAGTGCCTCATGACATCCTTCGAATTTCTGGTGAAGAAGAAGTCCAGAGATATCTTGTTCGTGAAATTCAAAATGTCTACCGCAGTCAGCGTGTTGAAATCGACGACAAGCATATTGAAATAATTGTTTCACAGATGCTTCGGAAGGTGAAGATTGACACCGTCGGAGACACCAAACTATTACCGGGCAGCATGATGGATAAACACGAGTTTCGGCAGGCAAATGAACAGATCGCTGAATGCCTTCGAATTACAGACAAAGGTGACAGTGAGTTTGAGGTTGGTACCATTGTTCCGAAAGATGTTCTCGCCCAAAACAATGAATCGATTGAAGCTCTTGGCGGCACTCCAGCGAAGGGAACAAAGCCCAAGCCTGCTACAGCCAGCACCCAGTTACTTGGTATTACCAAAGCAAGTGTTCAAAGTACTAGCTTTATCTCAGCTGCTAGTTTTCAAGAAACAACCAAGGTTTTGACTGAAGCCGCACTTGCTGGACGGGTCGATAATTTAGTCGGCCTGAAAGAAAACGTTATCTTGGGTCACTTGATCCCTGCCGGCACGGGATTCAATACATTCCAAACATCAGAAGTACGAGTTCGTCCCGAGGCTCTTGAGGCCTTGAGAATTGACCGTGAAGATCTTTTAGCGCGTGACTTCCCGCTTTTAGAAGCAGCCGAGCAGACCGAAGAGGAACTTGCCGCAGGAGCTGAAGGCCTCACGAGTAGTGGAAGCACAAGTATTGGGAGTCTTCCAGAGAGTCCTAATAGCCCGGGCGAGGGTCTCTAGATAGTTGCAGACGCTTCACCAGTTTTCCAATACTGATGATTTAATCATTGAAGTACGGGAGGCACGGGGCACTACCGTGAAAAACAAACAGATCGAAGAGCACCTCGCAGCCTTACCAATCAAGAGCCTTAAAGACACTTTGTCTCTCTCGGAGGTGACTTCCCACGATCAGGGAAGTACTCTTCTTTCGTTTCGTAATCAACTTTCTCTCCACGCGAATCGTCGTGCATCTGATGTTGTGATAACAACATTACAAACCCTCCTCAACACTGTGTGGAAAGCATGTTCGGCAGCTAGTGAACCTGCTGCCGATCCAGAAATAGTTCGTCGCCTACGAGTCACATCACGACGAGCACTGGTTGCTTTGTCTGTCTATTCGCCCTTATTACCAAAAACACTCACCCGTTTTTTCAGACAACACCTCCGTGATTTACGGCAGGCTGCAGGAGTGACACGGGACTACGATGTCCTGTCGGATAGGTTGTATCAACACCTTCCTCCGACGAGTCGCGTGGACGATTTGTTCGTACACCAACTTTTGCAATTGGTGGCAAAACAACAGAATGAGAATCGAAAATCAATTTGTTCCATGCACTCAGAACTCTCGTCTTGGAACTGGCCATTGCGTGTCGCCACCGTCAAGAATCAAGTGCGACCAAAAAAAATGGTTTATCTAAAATTCATGCAAAATCAAATCAAGGGATCGTGTACAAGGTTTTCAAAAGTTGCCAACTCAACTAAGAAAAATCCTTCACAACTTCATCGACTACGAATTGCAGGAAAAAAACTCCGTTATGCTCTTGAGTTCACGCCATTGGAATACATGAATTGTTCGCTTCGGGAGAGCAGGAAAACCCTCCAGAAAATGCAGAATAAACTTGGCGACTTTACCGACCATACGGCTGCTTCAGAGATTTTGAAGCAATTTTCTAAAGAACCCCTAGCTGACGACATGTTATTTGTGATTCACAAGATGCAACGAGAGGAGCACGAACTGGCAACTCTTTCGTGTCGGCAATTCTTTGGTTGGTGGACTGGAAAACGTCGTCGCTCTATGTACAAAAGATTAGAAAAGGCTCTCGATAATGGCTGATCGAAATACACGGAATTCAAAACAAGATGCACAAAGTCCCAAACTTCTGCACCGGCTTATCAACTCGACTGGTGTCCAGATCGGCATAGGCATTTGTGCAGCACTCCTTCTCTGGACCTGTTGCCGACTCGCTATACCAATGAAAAATAATCCGGCGTCACCAGCATCTAGCAGCACTTCCACTACTTCAGAAAAGAAGATTTCCCAGACACGGATCACGCCGGTTGCCTTTGAGACCACAAAAGTGGCGAGCAACGCATCCCCAGGCAACACACCCGAAGGAATGGCTTGGATTCCCGGTGGAACTTTTTCAATGGGATGCCTGGACCCTCGGGGGATACCATATGGTGGAGACAAACCGATGACAGACGCCCGGCCTATTCATGCAGTAACCATAGATGGATTCTGGATCGACACGACAGAGGTTACCAATGAGCAGTTTAATGAGTTTGTCAAAGCAACTGAGTATGTAACTGTTGCAGAGATACCACCCCGACCTGAAGATTTCCCAGGGGCACCGCCGGAAAATCTTGTTGCTGGTTCGATTGTATTCACACCACCAGACCGCCCTGTTCCGTTATCGAACCATCTTCAATGGTGGGCATATGTGCCAGGAGCAAACTGGCGTCATCCTCTTGGTCCCAAATCAACAATAGAGGGTAAAGAAAATTTACCTGTTGTGCATGTCGCCTTTGAAGATGCTGTTGCCTATGCCAAATGGGCCGGAAAGCGGCTACCGACTGAAGCCGAGTGGGAATTTGCATCACGCGGAGGCATGACAGGAAATGTTTATCCGTGGGGCAATGAATTCCGTCCAGATGGAAAATGGATGGCGAATACATGGCAGGGTCAGTTTCCCACTCAAAACACTGCTAAGGATGGCTTCCCGGGCATTGCACCGGTTGGCAAGTATCCTCCAAACCAATACGGTTTATATGACGTGTCTGGTAATGTTTGGGAATGGTGCGCTGACTGGTATCGCCCGGACACCTATCAGAAACAGCAAAGTGGTGAATCCTCCGCAGTCAACCCGACTGGACCAAATGCGAGTTTTGACCCTCAGGAACCCGGCGTGGAAAAACGTATTCAGCGAGGTGGTTCCTTCCTTTGCACTGATCAATACTGCTCACGTTATATTCTCGGAACTCGAGGAAAAGGTGAAGTATCGAGTGGATGTAATCACGTAGGCTTTCGCTGTGTTCAGGACGCACGATAACCCATAACAAGTCATGCAAATCGCAATAGCGTCTTTGTGGCAGCTCGTTATGTTTTTTGTAATATTTCCTTGAGCGCTGAGAGTGGCCGGGTGTTGACCACATCTCCTGCTTCCAAACCAGCCCTTCTTGCCTGAAGTATGCCACATCGCATCACATCAAGTCCCGTAGTTGTATGGGCATCTGTCGATATAGCGAGCTTTACTCCAGCTTCCTTTGCTGCAGCAGAAAGATGGTCATCAAGGTCCAATCGCCATGGGTTCGCATTGATCTCAAGGCATGTTGTATTTTCTGCGGCTGCGTCGATAACACGTTGCAAATCGACTTTGTAAGCGGGACGTCGATTAATCAGGCGACCAGTTGGATGACCAATACAATTCACATATGGATGACAAATCGCATCCAGAAGACGATCCGTGATTTGTTCCTGTGACTGCTGCTGACCATAGTGGAGGCTCGCAACGACCCAATCAGCATGTGAAAGGACATCATCTGGTAAATCGAGCCCCCCTTTCTCCAGAATATCAACCTCGATTCCTTTCAGAACAACGAGGGATGGTGATCCATCTCTTGCTAGGGATTCATTTAAGCAATCGATTTCTTCCCACTGCTCATAGAGTCTTTTTGCATCAAGCCCTCGAGCCATTGTCACTCTTTTACTGTGATCCGTGATCGCGATATAACTCAATCCACGATCAACCGCTGCAGCTGCCATTTCAGCTAGCGTCGCTTCACCATCTGTCGCAGTGGTATGCATATGAAGATCACCACAGATATCTGTCAGTGTAATCAGTTTTGGGAGCTCGCCGTTTTCAGATAATTCAAATTCGCCACGATCTTCACGAAGCTCGGGAGGAATCCAGTCGAGGCCTACGGCCTTATAAATGTCTTTCTCACTTTTTCCTGCAAGGATCTTTCCATCAGTTTGATTGAGTTCAGTTACACCATACTCATTGATAGAGAGACCAAGTTTCTTGGCTCGACTCCGTAGTCGGATATTGTGTTCCTTTGATCCTGTGAAATACTGCCATGCAGCACCAAATGATTTTTTTTCTACGACACGCATATCGACCTGAATTCCATGCGGGCCTCGGATACTCGTTTTTGTGTCCCCTCGTACAATCGAATGATCTGTATGTTCCCATGCGAGAAAGTGGTCCATGACCTCGTTTGGTTTACGACTTTCAACAAGAAGATCAATATCACCGACTGTCTCTCTACCACGCCGCCAACTCCCTGCTGCCTCAATCCGTTGAACTGCCGGACACTCTTTCATCCATTGAATCAAAAGGCAAACGATCTGATCTGCTTCATCCCAAAGTAGTCTTGAGTTATCTGGATTCTGAGCAAAGGCAATATTGGAGAGGATCGACTGCTCAGTCTTTTCCCCGAACCCTTTGAGAAGACTGACTCTACCCTCTTGGCAGGCTACCTCTAAATCTTTCAGTGACTCTAACTCCAGCGATGCCATCAATAGCTTTACTTTTTTCGGGCCAAGGCCTGGTACTCGCATAAGATCAAAAACGACCTTGGGTACCTCTTCCTCCAACTGCTTAAGCATTGGCAACTGGCCGCTGTCCAACAACGTTTCCAATTTTTGAGCTAGATCTTTACCGATACCATCAAGCTCAAGAAAAGAGCGGTCACTCGCATCTCGAATTGATGTAAGCGGCTCTACTATTCCCTGGACTAATCGGGCGGCATTTCTATAGGCCCGGACGCGGAAGACATTACTTCCCTGATACTCCAGGAGATCAGCCACATGGTCAAAAATTGACGCAATCTCGGCATTTGTCACGATTGAGGCTACTGAGCGGTTGTTGGAAGGGCTGCAGTCGGATACGTCGACTGCCACCCCTGAGCATACGCCCCGGAAGGCACTTTCGTGAATGCTGGTTGCCAAGAATTTTGATTTTGAAGTTTGCGTGCCTGGAATGGCATTTTTTGGCTTGCTGGCTTCCATGAAGTCGTATGACCTGTCGGCTCCAGAAGTTTTGGAAATGCTCTGGTAGATGTTGTCGGTCCATTACCTGGGAGTACCGGCATATCACTATTACCCTGCAATGGTGTTCCATACGAGTTTCGGATAGTACTCGTTGAACTGTTTGTTGCTGGTGGAATTGGCCGCAAAGATGGTGAAGGAACAGTTGCACCAAAATTGGGTGAACTCGAAGTACTGGAGTCTCGAGATAACTCTGGAATTGGTTTCAATGAAGGTGCCGGAGTTAATGCTGGCGGACTCGTGAGTTGCGGCTGAACAGGATTCTGTTGCGTGGGTGCATAATTTCCACTTTGCGGCACTATTTGTTGCTGGTACGTACTACTGGGAGCCGCTGGTGGCAAAACTGGTTGCTGAGTTGGAACTGTTGGTGACGCTGCCGTTCCAGCAGCGCCCCAAGCTTGAGGAGTTGTTTGTGACGGAGTCGCGAAGGGACTTGCAGCTACACCAACTGGTCCTGGAACAGTTCCGGCAACAGCTGTGGCACCTGCGCCCGGCTGTACTTGAACGTACTTCGTTGTATAGACAGCTCGATATTGAGTTACGGGGACACTTACTGCCTTTTGAACGTAGCTCGTCACCTGCTCCATACATTCAACCGGACATCCTGTGCAGGGATCAATCTCACATGAAGGCCGATAACAGGTTACAGGCACGCATTGATATTGAGTCTGATACGTCGTTTCTGGGACATAACTAACCTGCTGCGTAGGAACCATAACCGGCTGAGGTGGAGGTGCAGGTGCAGCTACGATAGCTGGTGCCACGATAGGCGTTACCGGCGGAGGTGCTGGAACTGGTGCCACGGCATATGCAGGAACAGCCGTTTTGAAACAACCACAACCTGAAAAAAGTCCGGAAAGACAACATTGTGCCCGAACGGGGCCTTGGTCACCAATCAATATTCCGGTGAAAAAAAACACGATTATTAAAACACGCGGCAAACGCATCACACTCTCCTTAAAGTCTGGTGTGACAGGCTGGGCAAATAACCCTTTAATCCTGACAACACTCTTACCTTAGGTTGCGATCGTGAACCGCCGCTCCATAAAAATATCGTTTTGTTCCCTAAATTTTCTCATCTGCCGCAGCATATCTGGTCCAGCCGTTTTTATTGATACAAACAGGCAGCTTTACCTCTCTTCAACCTCCATCGCCAGTATCTTGCTGTCTCTATTTCGCAGAAAGCGTTGTTCGGTACTGGCGTTCATAGTGGTCATAAAGCTCAAAAAAAGACTCTCTTAAATTACCGGAATGCCGCTGAAAAACATCTTTGAGCATTGCATCATTAAATTCAATAGTCTCAGTTCCAGAGAATTTTGCAAGAAGTTCTTGAACCAGCCCGTGGAATGTTTTTTCATCCACTTCTGTATTGAGAAGTACCGGCCAGTTATTCCACCACGTTCTATGGTGAACAGTCACGACTACACGAATGCCACGGAAGTCTGCAAGCCTACACAGAAACCAACCCAAAAAACCAAGCCGCTCCCAGCTATCAATAGAAACAAGGCTATACTTCGGATTGATTATGGCAAAAACCCTCATAACGCCTATTGCATCAAGCCAAGAACACATCCGAAGACAGTGAACTTGAAGCCCTTGTCTTTGCGCTGCAGAGGCAAGATGGCTGAGTATCGTTGATTTCCCAGTGCCGTGTGGCCCACAAATAATCGCACGATTATCTGTGTCATAAAGCCTTAGAAACAGAGAATTAAGAGATGTATCTGTCGAGTGCCATGGTATTGCACCTGGCCTAACAAAACGTGTGGAGAACGGATTTTGAAATACTGTTGGACCCATTTATTTCTCGATTTTGACTGGAAGCTGTACTACTGGAACGCTTCCTAGAAAAAAAATATGCTCCGAGACAAAGTCTCGGCCACTCCGAAAAAAAATACGAATGCGAACACACCATCGAATTTTCACAATAATTCCTTCGTATGATAAGGGACTATGTGGGAGGTCTGTTGAAAGAGCTCCTGTCAAATGATCTGTACTCAATGACGCTGGTGACGTTTGAGTACCGTCTTTTCGCTTATCAATTTGAATTCGTTCAAAGAAAACAACGCCCAGATCTTCTTCACCTTTTCCTTCCGTGTACCAGACAACTGATCGCTCAACAGCAGAAATACTATGCGACTCTATACCATCTACAGTGTAATGAGCTCGAAGCTGATCTCCCCCACCATATTGAATGGTTCCATGATTAAACGTAACACTAATCCGAGGATTCTGCTGAATGCGATAGGAACCAAACGTGTTCTGGTCCATTTGTTTTGATTCTATCATCGTTACAATTTTCCTCATGTCCGTGTCTGGACTATCGCTTTCTTCCCATCGATTGAAATAATTTCAGCCGGGAATACCACTACTGGAAAAACTCTTACGAGTGCTGGCCAATGCTCCGGCACGCCACGCAACACGAGTCGCCAGCTCACCGTATTGTGAGTCGAAGAAAAAGAATGCATGGCTTTACTTGGTAATTGCAACTGTACTTCTGCTTCAAACGGTGTGCCTGACAGCGGCTCGACATTGTTCCAGCGACGAATAAGTGATTGCCATACAACCTGCCGCTCTGTTCTGACATCGGTCCCTTGACGGAACGTCGCCTGCTCTTCCAACTCAAGAAAAAGCTCTAATCTACGAAAGGAAACTGAGCCGGCCTGTGACAAAAGAACCTGGTATTGATTTCCAGGGCGTAAGGGATGACCCGAAATCTCAACATGGGTTGGGCCGATAGCCGTAAAAAAAAGAAGCTGCCTAAAAAAAAGGACTATTGAAGCCAAACCAACAATCGTAAAAGGTGCGAGGAGCCCCAGAAGCCATACGTCTGCCCGACCTCCGGCTATATCAATCCCAACATTTACTGCTAACAGAATAACAACGACATTCCATAATCCTGAAAAAAGTCCGGCCCCTATTAAAGACCATGCCTCAGGACTCTCTGTCGGCAAGCGAAACCGCAACATTGTGCCTGGAGAATTAACCAGATTGTCACATGCAGGAATTGTTGGAAAACCTACCGTTTCTGGAATTGGGCTGGCTAACGTTTCTAAAATTCGGCCAAACTGTGCAGCCTGACGCTCCTCCGAACGGCCCCAGGATTTTAATGAATGAAGCAGGCCCGTTATGCCAAAGGCAACAAGAGCACCCGGCAGCAAAAGAGCTAAGAGCCAAAGCCACCAACTATAACCCTGCTTGAGCACAACTGTTTCAATGTCATCTGGGTCGTACCAGCAACGCAGTTGACCACCAAGCTCCCAGGCGTCTAACTCATGAAGCGCGAATGCTCTCGTTTCGCTCGTTTCTGAAGAATGAACTGTATTCCACGACTCGACATTTTCTCCTTCAACTTCATACTGAACCAATAATGCTGGTCGCCATGAATACTTTGCTCCTCCAAATACATCTCGAAGCGTATGACGTGCTAAGCCCTTTCCAATGAGCCGACCATTTACTTCTATGAACTGGTTATTAATTCTCCATTCAGGAACAGCGACACCAGTAAGCATCAATACGCCAATTGTAAGTCCGGCTACCAGCAAAACTGTGTGATAAATTCCTTCACCCAGTGAACCCCAAGCGGGCAGGCCGGTACGACGATTTCCGCGTTTCTTACTGAAGAATGTAGGCAGCCTCACAAATATTTCTCCGGACAGCCCAGAGGTCGACTCGAACAAGCGAGGACTCTCCGCTTACGCTGATTACGCAGGACGATCATCACAATCCTCCATACGTGTTAGGAGTCAGACCGGGTCTCATAAACCGCCCCAACATTTCTGTTGAGAAACAACTCTTTAGAGCGTGTTCGACACTGCCCTGCTTCGAGTTACAACAATATCATCACCCGACTGTTGTTTTCGGAAAAAACCAATTTTCTCGAGAGCTTTATAGACTTCTTCAAGAGTCTTTTCACCAAAATTGGAAATACTCAACAAATCCGATCGAGTACAGTTAAGAAGATCATGCACTGTAAAAATGCCTTTCTCCTCCAGACAGTTTGTCGTTCGAACAGATAGTCCAATTTCAGCAGTACTCATCTCTAACTTCTCAGAGAGTTCGTCTGATTGGGTCAAACTTTTGTATGGAATGCGTGGCATGGGGTCCCTCCCGTGCAATTAAGTTTTTTATGACTTAGGCCTGCCAAAATTTTTGCCTGAAAGTCTATTTTAAGTTTATAGCGTTAGCCTACATTCTAACGCACCGGCACGTTGCAGGAAGATTTTATCTTTCCAACAATCCGGTAGTCTACTGAATATACTCAAAATAAATCTGTTTCGACTACTGCCCCGGTGTTGTGAAGTCTGTTTCTTCACGCCAGCGGGCTTGAAATTCCTACCAAAGCCTTTTTTCCACAGGTAGCGATGCCAAGCAAACCGCAAATTTCGCTTGATTCTCTCAATCCGAGCCAACGGGAAGCCGCTATGCATGTGCACGGGCCACTTCTTGTCCTAGCGGGCCCCGGTAGTGGGAAAACCCGCGTTGTTACTCATCGGGTAGCTCATCTCATTACGCAAGGCATTCCTGCACACCAGATTGTTGCTTTGACATTCACGAATAAAGCAGCGGATGAAATGAGAAAGAGGGTTACCGACTTGGTTGGCCCGCAGCCGATCGAAATGGGAACATTTCATCGTTTTGCAGCCCGTCTACTGAGAAAGCACGCCCGTCTCTGTGGCCTCACAAGTGACTACTCTATTCTTGATCCCGATGATTCACACGCCGTACTCAAGCGGGCAGCAAAAAAACTAGGGCTCTCACTTAAACATACTCCAGTAGGGAAATTGGCGAGTACGATTAGTCGAGCAAAAAATGATCTCGTTACGCCAGAAGAATTTCAGCCTCGCTGGGGTCGTCCAGCTGATGACATCGTCGTCAAGATCTGGCCGATTTACCAAGAAATGCTGCTTGATTCGAATTCAGTCGACTTTGATGATTTGTTGGTACATACCGCAAGGTTATTGTTGGACAACCCGGATCTACGACGTCAACTCGATGCCCACCATCGTTGGATCTTGGTGGATGAGTACCAGGACACGAATGCCGTTCAGTATTGTATTCTTCGGGGTCTTTCACTCGACCACCAACACCTCGCCGTTACTGGTGATCCTGATCAAGCGATCTATGGATGGCGCGGGGCAAGCATTCGAAATATACTTGAATTCGAGCGGGACTATACAGACGCTCGTGTCGTCACCCTGGAACAGAACTATCGAAGTACTGCCAACATTCTTGGTACCGCTGATCGAGTTATTGCAAACAACAGCCGCCGAAAACAAAAGCAACTCAAAACCGATGCAGCTGCAGGAGAGCCCATTCGGATTTTTCTTGATAGTACGAGTCATGATGAAGCCGAACGTATCGCAACTGAGATTGCCGACGCTATCAACACCAGGACACGTCAGCCCAATGATTTCTGTATTCTTTTTCGGACAAATGCACTTTCACGTTCCATCGAAGTTGCGTTACGAAACCGCAATGTTCCATATCAACTCGTTCGTGGCCTCGAGTTCTTCAAAAGACGGGAAGTACGAGATGTTGTAGCCTGGCTCAGGCTTCTAAAAAATCCGCGTGATGATGAGGCCTTCCTAAGAATTGTAAATGTGCCACCGCGAGGAATTGGAAAACAGTCTTTGGATCGTCTTGCCGCGTGGGCAGAACAACAACATATGTCTCGTTTGGATGCCGTGGGTTATGCCGCAAAGGTACCCGCACTCACCCGTCGGGCTATTCAATCGTATGAAAAATTTGGGCTTCTCTTTCGAGCAATACAGCAGGTGCAGCAGCAGTCAAATGGTGCTGTGGCACCACTTGTAGAGGCAATTCTTGAAAAAACTGGATACCGTGATTTACTAGCTACTGAAAAAGATGAAGAGGGAGATGAGCGACTTGCTAACGTAGAAGAACTTGTCACTGCTGCAAGACAGGTCGACGAATCGTTTGAAGCAACACTACCCGACGATGACCCACTCAGCCAATTTCTTGAACAGACCGCTCTTGTAGCAGACACCGACATCTGGGATCCAGCGGGAAATCAGGTTGCTCTCATGACCTTTCATGCCTGTAAAGGCCTAGAGTTTCCAGTTGTTTACATGATCGCTCTTGAAGATGGAATTCTTCCGCATGAAAGAAGTCTAGATGACAACGATCAACTAGAAGAGGAACGGCGGCTTGTATTTGTCGGCATTACCCGTGGAAAACAAGAAGTTCACGTGAGTGCATCACGAATTCGAGACTACCGTGGTAATAGAAGAATATCTGCACCAAGTGTTTTCCTTACTGAGATGATGGGAAAAGAATCATATCTGTCTGGACCGGAAGCACCAGCACTAAGTGAGACGCCTTCTTACGAACACAACCAGGATGAAGAACTTTCAACCGAAACATTCGCTGACTATTTTTCTAGTGAAGAAATGGCTACTGCCGAGAATCAGCTCGATGATTCGAACTATCCGGATACTACTCATCAGCAGATACGATCCGATGGACTCGTTCTTGAAATTGAATCTGATTTCATACAAGAGGTAGATTCCAATAGGAAACATATTAAAAAAACAGTTCAACAAAAAACACAAAACTCACATCAATCACCTGCCATTCGAACAGCAAATAAACTTAATCAAGGAGCAAAAAAAGATGTCTCTTTTAATGTCGGAGAACGGGTGTTCCACGAAGAGTACGGCGAGGGCGTCCTTGAAAAAATTGGCGGTACAGGACATAGGGCCATTGGTGTTGTACGATTCGAGGGCGGGAACAGAACACGAAGCTTTGTTCTCACGCATGGTGCACTTAAAAAAATATAGCGGCTCCAAATTATTGAACGCCCTAATGCGGAGCGAATGTCCTCATGCTTTCAACGTAACAACTAACCCACTATCAGCAGACAATGAGTATTACTGTCGCTATTAGCAGGTCTATTAGTCCTAGCAGTGACAATTGTCATTCCATATTCTCATTTCACCCATACGTAAGACCACAACCAATACGTGTCCCACACATGCAATGATTATCTACAAACAACGTGCGACACATACAACGGACCAGCCACAGAGTGTCCCGACCTATGCAAACCCTTGAAGACCATCTGTCCCAAGCCTCGCCAAGACTTTTCAACGTGAAACACCCCATCCAGCAACGAGACCACATAGACTAAACGATAGCAACTTTTCAAATCGACTCGACATAAGCACGTATATAAAGTACGACCATGCTGTGCGAGAACTGCGATTTGCGCTTACTCCACCTTTACCCGGCACTTCCTTGCTCGAAACCTTCAATTTTTAGGTCTGATGTCGACGACTGTAAAACATAGCTCTCCGTCGACCCATGAAACCAATGATTCTACCAATCATTCAAAAAACAGAGGTGGTCGAAAGACGTGGCTAAGCCTGACTTTTCGTATTCTTGCGACACTTGCTCTCGTGGGCTTCGTTCTACAACGTGTTGAATGGGAATCACTCGTCAGTCTCTTGAAGTCTCTTCAATGGCAGTGGTTTGCTGCCGGTCAAGCAATCGCTATCGCAATTCAAGTCGTTGCTGGTATCCGTTGGTCAGCACTTGCGAGGCCAATTGGCTTTATTCATTCCACTGGTTTTTTTATATGGCGATTCTTTGAAGGTGTCTTTTTCAATCTCTGCCTTCCATCTTCAATTGGTGGTGACGTTGTAAAAGCGTACAGGCTCTCAGACACAAACCCTGGCCGTCTTCTCGCGGGTTGCACAATACTTGCCGATCGTCTTGCAGGAGTCTCCGCACTCGGAATATTAGCCGGATCAGCACTGCTGTCACTTAGGCTGAAGCTTTCGTTGTCCTCTACAGCTGTTGTAGCCTCGCTGCTTCTTGTCAGTGTGCTCCTTGGCTTCCGATTGACTATTGGAAATCTGGATCGCTTTCTTGATTGGCTACCGACAAATCATCGCATTCGCCAATTTCTTGCACAACTTCTTCCGTATCAAGTGCGGCCAAGCCTTATGGGAAAAGCTGTTGCCTGGAGTCTGATCGTACAAGTCGGAGCATCGGTTTCGGTTGCATTGATGGCCCGCGGCATTGGCGTGACGCTCGGATTGGGCATCTGGTTTTCTGTCGTTCCGCTAATTGCTCTGGCAATCGTCCTGCCGATTAGTATTAACGGTGTTGGTATTCGCGAAGGGGGGATGGTTTTCCTGCTCAGCCGTTGGGGCATTGCTGAAGAACAAGCTGTCGCCATAGGTCTCCTCTGGTTTTTTGCGACAATTGTGACTGGGCTTATTGGTGGGTTTCTTTTTTTACTCGACCGACGGTCACCAAAAAGCATACTGACAAATGAGACCTTAGGATCGTAGCCAACGATCAGCAAGAAATATCGCTGCTATCGTCTTTGCGTCCTCAATCAAGCCATCGTGACACATCGCTATTGCTTCACTCCATCGTACGACTCGCGGCTCAATACGTTCATTGGGCTCAAGTGATTGACTTCCACTCTTTAAACCCTTTGCTACAAAAAGATGCATCTTTTCATGCAGAATACCTGGTGACATCCAGAGTTCTCCAAGGCTTTCTAGAGCGGCGGCCTGATAGCCTGTCTCCTCGCGAAGCTCCCGAGCCGCCGCAGCCGGTAATGATTCAACGCGGTCGAGGGTGCCGGCTGGGATTTCAATCAGAGTTCGTCCAACTGCTGGGCGAAATACATCTATAAGACAAACTTGATCGTCATCGACAAATGGCACGATGGCCACACTTCCAGGGTGTTCAATAATATCTTTTGACCGTGTAACTCCATCACGGCATTTCTCTAAGAGTCTGACAACACGGAATCGATCTGACTCAAGAAGCTGGTCTCCTGCGAGTTTTCTCATCTTATCTTTATTCATGCGACCTTATGTCATCAGGGTGTCGAGAAGGACCGGAGAAACTACGTTCGCGGCTTTACCGGCTACCGTAAGATTCGATTTTTGCTGCATTGATTTAAGTGGGACAATCGCCATTGCCAGTGACACGGCTTGGTTTCCCAAGCAACCCACCGAGGTAACACGAGAGACTACCTCGTCGTTACTTGCTACACTATCACCAACTACCATCGACCCACCTTTTTCAACTGCCAATACCACAAGTCTTCTATTTACATGCCCGAGGGCGTCAAGTCGGGCAACCGTTTCCTGGCCCAGATAGCATCCTTTTGTAAGGCTGATTGCCCGAGCATTTAAACCTACTTCTTGGGGTAATGTTTTCTCTGGTATGTCATTCCCCAGAGGCCACCCCTGCTGAAGTCGCAAGTAGTTAATCATCTCATCAGTACTATCTTGAAGTCCGGACTCTAAAAGAGACGATTGCAGAATATCTTTGCACTCCTTCGGTACTGTGACTAAAAAACCCTGAGAAGAAACCCAATCAACCGCCATTAATCTTGCTGGATTCGATCGTGTTGAAAACGGATTATCTCCACAATGTTCTTGAATTTGCTGGTACACCTTTACAGGAACTGATACATCAAAAAATTCTCCCAGCCACCTTTTTGTTTGACCGCCAGATAACAGCACCGAATGAAGTTCTTCCTGATTTTGGAAAATAGTGAGATCTTCTCGGATATGGTAGCGATCAAGATGAGTAGCTAGCCCATGACCACGGCCCCTTGCAACACGAATCCGTAGGCCTTCATCACTACGCAACAAAATGGCCATCTCAAGGACCCAGCCTCGAGCGTCACAAAAGAAACCATCACACCCCTCATGTTCTTGTAAGCCATTAATATCTGCAGTCGTAAAATTACTGATGAACTGAACAGCATCCGGCCCTTTAACTACGACCTCATCGAACTGAAACAGTGTCGATGAGTAGCCCTCTGCTAATGAGTCTTCCTGCTTCTCAATGACGGACATGCCCTACCCCATAATAATTTTCAAATCAGAATATAAAAAACACACGAACTCATTAACTACTTGTCTTAATCTTCTTGATCCGAAAATAAAGGGGGAAAGGCCACACTATAAAAATGTTTGTTTTTTTACTGAACGTTTCTCCCGCCCTCTACGTAATAGAGAAATCAACGGTGATGATTGATTGAGTTTCGCTAGAAATAATGATTTAGGACCATATTGTGGTCTTTATTTCTTGCTTTTAGCGAAACGGGCTGTATTATCTTACCAGCCGGACGTGCGGGCAAGGCACAGTCCGATCTGGTGAGCAAAAACGGCACAATTCTTCTTCTCGCTCACGGCTCCTGTAGGTGTTCGCATCTAATCTGCCTGTAATTCGTGAGTGGGCTTGGGAGAGCAGTGTCGTCGTTCTGCCTGGAACAATCTCGTCGTAGACATTTCCAGATTTGCTTACGAGAAGGAGAATGCGATGGCTACTGTTCCATACCGGCTCGAAAGTCAAGAAGACTTGGACGATCAAGATTCCGGCTATCCCGATCCATTAGCCGTAGCGGACACACCTTACTCGGACGTTGCTCGCGCTGAAGCTGAATCTGAGCAGGCAACTATTGATGACTCATCCGAGTTGAATGTTCCGAATCGCCGTAGACTGAACATAGGCAAGAAAAGGTCTCGCCGAAAATCACTCCATAAAATCTCTGATGTGCGACAGCGTCAGGGTGTTACTTTACGGAATGTCGCTCGGCGACTCGGCATAGAAATGGCTGTTATTCGTAAACAAGAAAAGCCTGATAGTGATCTACGAATTTCAGACCTATTACGGTGGCAGCTCGTGCTCGATGTACCACTTGCTGAACTCTTAGAAGATGGTGAAGACCAGCTTTCTGGACCCATTCTGGTGCGATCAAGAATGGTAAAACTGATGAAAACAGCAGCGGCCATTCGAGAACAGGTTGGAAATAATGCAGGCAGTCAACTCGTGTCACAGTTAATTGGACAAATTCTTGAGATGATGCCTGAACTTGCAGACATTACTCCTTGGCATACAGTGGGCCAGCGTCGAACGCTTGATGATGTTGGTCGAACTGCTCGGGATACCGTGCCAGACGACTTATTCGGTCGCTAAGCTCACCCAACGTATAAAACACGTGAACAATCTCACGTGACTGGCGCATAGCGTGAGTTCCTTGTGATTGAGAATATCGAACAGCTCACTATTCGAGTACGTTAATTCACCTGATGAACCTGGCCATGTTTCCAGGATGAAATCACATGCCTTTATGGGTTGGCTTTTTTGGAATAACGCTTGAGTTCTTTATCAGCGTAGTTGTCACTACTCGTTTTAATCCCGGACAGTAGAGATCGCACACGATGAGACTGCCGATCTTGTGACACCAACTACTGCGACACTAAAAAAACCATACAGTGCTGAACCGAGAATCCCCCACGCGGCAACTGCCAACCAAAAATAATCACGAAGCCACACTCGTAAAGGTGGCTCTGGACTCTTTGGGATTTTATGTTGCACAGGCCCACTTCGGTCTGACTGTTTTTTCATGTCATCCCGGAACTCATTCCATTCAGCCTGAACATTTGGGCTATCGAGCTCATCTAACCACGAGCTACGGAGCATCCATAAAGAAAACGGTGGCATCACCATGAGCAGCAACCATCCTACAAATAAAAAACCAGGTAGAAAATGACGCATGCGTGACAGGGGCTTCAGATTCTTCTCTTCAAGTATGGAGTTGTCGCTCACTGTTGTTTCAAACTACCTCGAGGGTGCATAAAATACTTTGATCATCACCAGTCTACCCAAATTCTCTACTTAGGCTTCTTTGCCAGCTCTTTGGTGATAAAACTCCTCTCGTCACCGTTTTTGATCGTTGCTAAATTCCTTTTTCTATCTAGCCCCTCCAGCCCTGTTTTCATCATCATCGTGCTGCATTCCAACTTTTTTCGTATGGCCCTATTGCAAGGAATATCTCTTGCAATGGCTTTCCTTATCTGGCCAGCCTCTGCATCTGCACAGAGTGGATGGCTACCAACGAGCTGGTTTCCACATGCAAAAACCAACCCTCGATCGATGTACCCTCTGTCTGATCGCAGTGGTCCTTGGCTTGTTCTGGCAACAACATTCCGTGGCGACGGAGCACGAGATGATGCACGTCGTCTGGTACAAGAACTACGAACTGATTACAAACTTACAGCATACACGCATGAAAAAGCATTTGATTTTACAGGCGAGCAACGTGGACTTGGTCTTAATCCCGATGGTTCACCAAAGAAAATGCGGTATGCCAACTCAACACAAATTCTTGAAGTGGCTGTGATGGTTGGAGACTTTGCCTCCTGTGATGACTCAAGGGCACAAAAAACGCTTTCCAAAATCAAAGGATTTCGGCCTCAGGCGCTCACGGGTGACAAGGGGAAAAGCCGTGCGTTCTCAGACTTTCGTCGCATGCTCGGCCTCGATAAAGCATCGACAGCTCCCATGAGAATGGCCTTCATGATTCCCAATCCTCTTTTGCCATCTGAATATTTCAATCGACCTCAACTTGATTCTTTTGTAATCGAAATGAATGCCGATGTTGACCATAGCTTGCTTGATTGCCCAAGCCGCTACAGCATCCGTGTGGCCACATTCACTGGAGCCGGGGGTTTCGATCAAGGCGCAATGGATGCTGCACAAGATGACGGTGCAGAAAGCCGATTAATTCAGGCTGCTGAAAAAGCTCATAGGCTGACAGAAGCATTAAGAAGACAAGGTTGGCAGGCTTGGGAATTCCACGATCGAGAATCAAGTGTCGTCTGTGTAGGAAGTCTTTCTCAACTGACGATCGAACAGCAAGATGGCTCTCAGCAACCTCATCCTGAGATTATTCGAATAAAAAATGGCCTTGGCCCTGATCCTGATAAACTTGCACTCGGGACCATTCTTCCCAAGCGTATCAATGGTATTCTCCTTGATGTCGACCCTCGGCCGATCGATGTACCCCGGAGCCCTTTGGGGCGACGTTAACCCTTGCCACAAGGAAACGTGTTTCTCTTTTCCTCGTGCGGTATGAACCCCGATGAATCGCCTTTCCTCAATGATGCTTGTCCTTGGCACAACGAATGCAGGTAAACAGCAGGAACTCACCACCCTGCTTGAGCCATTTCAAATTGAATGCCGTTCATTAAAAGATTTTGCATCTGCCGTACGTGTCGCTGAGACAGGGAACACCTTCGCCGATAACGCTGCCTTAAAAGCTATCCAGCAAGCACAAGCTCTCAATCACTGGGTCTTGGCAGAAGATAGTGGATTAGTCGTTGAAGCCCTCGATGGTTCGCCTGGGGTTTACTCAGCCCGTTTCGCAGGACCGGAGGCAAGTGATGACGACAACAATGCTCTGCTTATTGAACAACTCACTGACGTACCCTCTTCTCGCCGTATCGCATACTACGCGTGTCATGCGACATTGGCTGCACCAGACGGAACAATAAAGGCAATAGCTGAGGGTCGTTGCTACGGCCGCATTGCCAAGTCTGCACATGGTAAGGAAGGATTCGGATATGATCCTTACTTTATTATTCCGGAATACCACCAGACATTTGGCGAATTATCTCTGGCTGTGAAAGGTTTAATAAGTCACCGCGGCCGAGCCATCCGAGCAATCATCCCAATGATTGTGAAAAACCTGAAAGCGCATTCGGTCTCATTTTAATGCCTGTGATTTTTACTGGAACGGCTATCTTCTTGCCGACTCATCCATCGCTGAATAATCTTGAGTACTGCAGCCGTACCATCCATCTGACCAACCACTTTTTTTAACGGAACACAATACTGTTCTAGATTTTCAAGGAAACTCTTCACCTGATCTAAGGTAACATTCTCAAGATATTCAAAGTCGCCACAGGCCATATTTCGAAGGAAAAAACTGTTTGTTGACTGCTCTCCATGAGCTCTTTCTGGAAGAACAAACATTGGCTTTCCAAGATGCAAAGCCTCTCCTATGAGTTGATTGCCTGCTGCCGAAATAACAGCCCGACAATTCGCGAGGTCTTCGACAAACTGATGTTCATCGATCGGCTGGAAAGAGAGTTGTCCTATCGATTCTCTTTCACCAAGACCGTACACCTTCACGGGAAGGCCGCAATCAGCCAAAATCTCAATCATTGAAAAAGGTGTATGTCTACGTAGATAACTGAGAACGTACCCATCGTCACGAGGCACTTTTGAAGTGATCTCGTGGCGGAGTAGTGGACCAACTTGTACTACGTGCTCCCATCCTGCTCGAAGTTTTGGCTTAAAAAAAGCTGAGACAATTGTTTCTGAAGCTTCGCTGACATACATCCATACTGCATTCCCAATAAACCATGCATGCCACTGGAGTACTTGTGGTAACGCATCGAGTTCATAGGAAAGCAAAAAGTGTTGATGGTCTATGCTAATCAGCGGGATCCCGTAACGTGCTGCTGCTCTTGGCAAGCCAGGCTCAAAGTCCGTAATAGCTAACGACACGTTATACGTCTCAAGATCACCAATCAACCGATCGACTAAATTGCCGATTTCACTTGCTTGATATTCCAAGCCAGTTTTTATTGTTCGAATAACATCCAGTCGGCCACCACTGTACTGAAAGGTTATGCCCGGGATTCTAGATACTGTCACCGTTGGGTGGCCATTAGAAAACTTATCTTTGAGAAATTTGTAACCCTCGTCAGATGAGTAAACACGAATTTCGTGAATCTGTTCAAGCTGTTCTATGAGAGAACAGACCCTTGTGGCATGCCCTCGACCTTCTCCGCACAGACTAATTGCTATTGTTGCCATAACGGATTGATTGATCGAAAAAGAAATTCGGCTCTTACTAACAAATTACATCACCCACTCGCTCAACTGCGAATTGTCACAGATTCGTTCGTCCATATCGACTAGCCTAAAACAGTATTGTGTTCTTTGGGGTTACATAAGGTGAACCATGTGTCTTTCACATTGAAAGCCTTTTGCCGAGTCCAGACCTGCCCAAAATTTTAGCCGAGAACGTGTAAAAGCCTTTCAAGGAAATTCTCTAACCTTCTCTGAGTCTCCAGTTTCCCGTTGTTCTTGCGAGTTTCTCTAGGTATCGTCCGTCTCCGGAGGTCATGCTTCTATTTTTCTAATTCATTCAATACTTCTCTGCAAAGTAAACCCATGAAATTCCGCACGTTTTTAATGTTCATATGCATGACCATTGTGCCAATGATTGCGATGTTTTCACATAAAGTACCAACCGCGATGCGAACAGCTTGCGGAGAACTACTCGTCGCACCAATCAATTACTTCTCCGAAATAATATTTCGACCACCAGTGGCATCGTCAACAGGCCAAGAAATGTCTGCATTCGATACCGCTCCAAATGTTCCGCTTTTAGTGAATCGAGATTCCCATCTCGATATATCAGATGATCCAAATACTTCGACTGAATCATCTTTATTGCAGCGTACTCAACCTCCCACCGAGGTGAAGACACCCACCTCTTCCTGTCGAGATCAATTAATTGCTGCTGGGATACACCGGCTTCTTGTCGAGCCAGCAAGTGATAGTAGTGGTGGATACCATGGAAGTTGCCGGATAGCCGTTGATGCTCAAGGTGAACTGCAGCGGCTCTTTCATGCCCATGCTTCAACTGAATCTGCAACACTCGAGAAGTTGCTTCAACAGGTACGCCATTGGCAACAACAAGTCTCTGTTCGTATCACGGCTAATTCAACTGAAACTCTATCATATTAATAACAGTACATTCTGCATGCTAAAAACCTTTCTCCCGTCCGAGGCAAATTAGATTTTCAGGTCTTAAAGAAGTAGCTCTGATGACACGATTCGTTTCTTCTCTGATGCGTAAAAAAGTAAGGCCTGGATCACCACGGTCGCCTCAGCGATCTATCACACGACTTGTTAATCGAATGCCATCAGCTACTTTTGCCACCAAACCCCGTCGTGGGGGAATTGCTTTCCTTCAAAAACCGCATAGTCGTGAAAAGCCATTAGTCATTGCTTCGTATCTTCGGAGTCACGAACTATCACGGCTTGAAGCCGCTCTCTTTGTTGCTCGTGAACCTCTTCCAATACGACGTCTTGCAAAACTCGCACGGCTTTCCGATGCGACCCGCGCTCGCTCACTTCTTAGAAAACTCAACACTCTGTTTGACAAGTCTGGAACAGCTTTTCGTATTGAGCATCTCGCTGGAGGATTCCAACTGATTACCCGGCCGCAGTTTGGGCCGTGGGTACGACGAACACTTGATTATACCGCGGAGAACAGGCTATCGAACGCTGCAATGGAGACACTGTCAATAATTGCATATCGCCAACCTGTTACCCGCGCAGAAATTGAGGCAATTCGGGGCGTTGGCTCCGAAGAAATGCTTCGACAGCTTCTTGACCGAGACCTTATCGCCATTGGCGGCAGAAGTGACGATCTAGGTCGGCCGAATTTTTACGTCACGAGCCGTTACTTCCTACGTATATTCGGTCTTGGCCGGATTGAAGAGCTTCCCGACATGGACCCAGAATCTCCATCAGACGGGACCCTGAATCCTGAAAATTAAGGGAGACTTAGGCAATAATCAGCCTAGTCCTTGCACAGCGACGCTTCCGTTGGCATATTGCCGACCCGTCCTGACCTCATTCCCTTTTTGGTGAAACCCTTGCCCAAGGGCCACCGAATAGCGTCCAAACCATTTTCTTATATAAAGTAAGAACAAAAGTTATGTTTCAAAAAAGCCGACAACGACTTGTCGGAGTACAATTTTCCTAAACAATTTCGCCAAGCTAAAATTTTCTATTTGGAATTGTAGAAAAAGGTCTTGGCTAAAAAGCTGACTATCGTTCAAAATTTAGTGTGATGTATTCTTCCTCAAGTGATATCGTGAATCGAAACTAGGAGACGAAGTTGTGGCAATAGTTCTGAATCCCGGTAAGCAACAAGACCAATCTCATGGAGAGATGTTCTGCTGGAACGAACTCCCCGAATTATTGTTGGTAGATGATTTGTTTGGTTCACAAAAAGATTGTCTACCTTCCATCCCAACCATTATTTCTGAAGATGAAGATGAGGATGAAGATTGGGATGACGATGAAGAATATGAGGACGAAGAGTTCGAAGATGAAGATGAAGGAGAAGAGTTCGAAGAAGGTGATGATGAGTCAGATGATGATGAGTACGAAGAAGATGAATATGAAGAAGAGGAAGAAGATGTAGAGGAAGACGAAGAGTGGGAAGAAGTTGATGATGAGTCAGATGATGAGTCAGATGATGAGTCAGATGATGAGTCAGATGATGAGTCAGATGATGAGT
>JADHSL010000084.1 GCA_016776925.1 Pirellulales bacterium
CAGAGAAGTGTCACCAAGACAACAACAATATCAAAAGAAGCAAAAACCAGGCTACGCACTCCAAAAAGAATCGGCGTGAACGCTACATTTGCAACAAGATTGATGGCAAAGGGCAGGGCGGCAGACCGAGGAATTTTTCTTCGGAACGCTTTGAGAAACACATAACTGAAGCTGACCAAAATAATCGGATAGAGTATGTGCCAAATGACGCTGATCGTCTCTGGGTCGGGTGTCCATGCTGGTTTGTCGAGACTCTCGTACCATTGCATCCAAGACATTGCGTTGCCCTCGCCACGAACAGTCCGATACTACAAGCTCGTGGTTTCAATACGGTAGCAAATCGCAAAGTTATTCGGCGCAACAGATGGCGCTGTAATCAAGAGTGCATCATCCTCAAGTTTCCACTGAATCCTTTCGGGAGAATCTACTACGGAGACACCCGTAATCATTCTGCCTACCAGACTCACTCGACCAAGGCTTTTTATCTGCACCCGTTTACCCGAACCGGGCCAACCAAGTTGTATTGCAAACACCGTATCTCCTTTTTGGGTGAAACGGATATTTTCACTCGTATAGTCACCACTCATTTCGACAAAATGGCCACTCGACGTGAGACGCTTCGGACCCTCGCCATATACCCTGAATGGGCGTGTTCCATAGATCGCCTCTCCATTAGCACGTAACCAAGTCCCCATTCCCAGCAAACTATCCCGCTGCTTGTTCGGAATGACACCGGCAGCGGTCGGGGAAATATTCAACAACAGGTTTCCGTTTTTACTCACGATGTCTATCAGCGTATGAAGCAGAACTTTCGCTGACTTGATATCCAATTCTTCGGTATACGACCAACTTCCTGTTGTGGTCCATGATCCAGCGCTGATTGTGTCGTCTGTCAGCCACATGTAGTCCGTCACGTCATCCAACCGCCCCTTCTCGTAGTCAACGACCCCTACGTCAGCAGGGAGATCCTCTTGTTTATAAGTCACCACCACGTCCTTACCCCAATCAGTAGCAGCGTTCAAATATTCAGCAAGAAACGCTTTCCTCTGCTTTTCTGGAATTCGATCAAGCCATGAGTCGAACCAAATCAGGTCAGGCTCATACTTGCCAATAACTTCCGACAGCAACGCCTCCCACATCTTGAGAAACTCGGGCCATGGCATGGTGCCGTAGAGTTTCCGAAGCGATTCGTCATCACGATCAATTTCCTCAGGAGCTTCCCGCTCAAGGTACTTCTGCCTTCCGAGATAATGCCAGCGATGTTTCTCTGGGTCACCCTCGGCAGCCCGACCCACTTTGGCATGGTGAAAGGTTGTAATAAATTTCATGTGTCGCTTGCGAATAGCGTGAGCCATTTCTCCAACGATATCGCGTCGCGGCCCAATCGCCATGCTATTCCATGGTGTGACTGCGGAGTCCCACATAGCAAACCCGTCATGATGCATTGCGACTGGGCCAGCAAACTTGGCCCCGGCCAGAAAAAAGAGATCTGCCCACTCCTCAGCATTAAATGATTCTGCCGTGAATAATGGAAACAAATCGTGGTATTCAAAATCCTTTGGCTGCCCATACGTACGAATATGGAATTCATGTTCGCGATATGTCTGAAAGCCTATGCCCTTCGTGGCTGCCTTTTTTGGCTTTGGTTTCTTTCCACTGATATGACCGTACATCGTCCGTGGGTAGTGCTCGTTTCCGAAAGCCGGAACGGCATACGGCCCCCAATGAAAGTAGATACCAAACTTCGCATCACGAAACCATTTGGGAGCCTGCTGATGTTTGGATAGTGACTTCCACTGTGGCTCATACTCGGCTGCCTGAGTCCCCAGTCCATTGGTTGAACAAGCCGAAATAATCACACATACAACCAGACACACTCGGAGCGGTGCCATTTGCGAACCCCTCTAGTAAGGACAACCCCTATTTCTGCTGAAGTTGAATCTTCAGACAATGGGCAAATTCTGTTGGCCTGCTTTCCGGGAAGGTCACGCGTAAACCATCAGGATGCCTTTCCCAGACTAGTTCGCCTTCGTGCCCGAGCATCTCCACGGCTTGGATCTCACCAATTCGTCTATTCCCTGGAGCAAGCAATGCAAGTTCAACATAGTCCTTGTTCTTTGGGGGCCACTTCAGCACAAACGCGTACAGGTAGTCACCCTTCACCGTGTACCGAACGTCGCGGTATGTAAACGGAGACTCCTCTACAAAGTGTGGAATCTCATTGACTTTTCCTTCACCAAAGTAGTGCCATGGACGAGTCTCGTAGATACCCTCTCCATTTACAGTAAGCCACCGGCCCATATCTTCTAGTATCTGTGTTGCAGTTTTATCAAGGGTGCCATCAGCCCGGATGGGAACGTTTAAGAGCAGGTTTCCATTCTTACTGACAATATCAACGAACTTATCTATTTGAAGATCCGAAGTTGTGTATGGCTTATTGACGTCATAACCCCACGACCCAATCGAATCATCTGTCTGCCAAGGCTCCGAAAGAATATGACTTGCCTTACCACGTTCATAGTCGAGTGTGGTCATGCCATCAGCGTAAAGTCCCTGCCACGGTCGTTCTTTGACACACATGACACCTTCTGGACGTGCGTTATAGAAATGGGCGATAACATCCATACCCGTCTGCCCATCGTCATCACCACGAAATGGAACTGCACAATCAAAATACAGATGATCAGGTTGGTAGTCATCAATAAGTTGTTCAAGCCGTTTCTTCCAGTGATCACGCCACGCTTTCGGTGCATTCAGCGGGGCGCGGGGATGTGTGCTCTGCCCATCGTTGGGTGGATACAAGCCTTTCCCGGCACCTTGTCCGCCGTCGTAGGCAATCCCTTTTTTTGGGCCTTGTGTATCCGCCTGATTTGCGACATTCAGCCAGCTATAACTCCGTGACAAATGCGTTGTCACGCCAAACCGCAGCCCCGCTTTGAGTGTGGCATCCCGCCAGGCACCAATAATGTCTCGTTTTGGGCCCATCGCGACAGCATTCCACGTATGGTGCGTTGAGTCCCACAGATCAAAGTTGTCGTGATGGACGGCACATGGTGAAAAGTATTTTGCACCGGCTTGCTTAAAAAGCGCAAGCAAGGCATCAGGATCAAAGTTTTCTGCCTTCCACAGTGGAATAAAGTCCTTGTAGCCAAATTCTGAGGGGTGCCCATAATGCTCAAGGTGATAGGCGTAGTCGTCACCTCCCTCTTCATAGAGTCTGCGTGCGTACCACTCGCCACGTTCAACCACCGAATAGGCTCCCCAGTGCAGGTAGATGCCAAACTTTGCATCCCGAAACCAATCCGGGCACTGATACTGCTGCAGCGACTGCACATCGGGCTTGAACCGCTCGGCTGTGTGTCCACATGTCGCACCCAGCAGGCACACCATGCTCAAGACCTGAGTGATCAGCTTTTTTGTTTTCGGTACCTTCATGGTATCTCCACCTAGTCTTCTGTTGAATGCGGCTTGATATTCGTGAGTTTGAACGCAAACACATAGTCACAGGGCAGATCATTAATGCCAATATTTGTGAGATCAATTTCAATCGAATCATCTACCCGTTTCCAGGCAAGTTTCTTCTGTAAACCGAGGAGTGACACATCGGTGGCATCCGAAGGTATGACATCTCGAATGACTAATGTTTCACCAACTGGCCAGCCTGGACACAGCGAATAGAGTGTGCTTCCCTTGCTCGTGAACAATGCTTCCCGCGAGGCATTGCCGGGCTTTGGGTGAATAGTCGACTCAGTGAGTGCGTTGCCTGTGTGATGATCCTCTTTTGTGAACTCCGGCCTGGCCCCAGCACTCCACTGCGCGTCCTTCACCCAGCGACGGCTTCCGTAAATTGCTTCACCATTTATCTCAAGCCAAGCACCAATTTCTGCAAGCCGTTCCTCCATGATGACGGGGATCCTTCCGTCGCTCGTTGGGCCAACATCAAGCAATAGGTTTCCACCTCGTGAAACAGTGTCAACAAGCATGAGAATCAGATGTTCTGCCGAGTTGTAATCCTCGAACGACTCTTCTCGGTTAAAGCCAAACGACATCCCTATGCCACGGTTTTCCTCCCAGAGAACCTCGGGGTCATCGAACCCTGCGCCATATTCAGTCGTAAAGTACCCACCATGCTTCCCTCGCACCTTACCCCACCGGTCATTAATCACGACCTCATTTTTATTCGGTGCGTTGTTATAAAGCCACGCGAGCAGCGGTCGTGTCTCCCATTTGTCGTCATCCATCCACCAGTCACCATCTGAAAATATCAAAGCTGGTTGATATTTTTCGACAAGTTCCTTGAACTGTGGGTACATAACTTCATGGATGTATTTCTTTCGGCCTGCAGCACCTTCAGGGCTCTCGTCTTTCTTTCCAGCGTATGGATGTTCTATTTCGGGCCAGAATGGATTGAACCAATCCCAAATGGAGTAGTACAGACCCATCTTGAGGCCTTCAGCTCTCACTGCTCGTGTCAAATCGCCAACAAGATCACGATGTGGGCCAGACTCTACACTGTTCCAAGCGGTTCCAAAACTTTGTGAAGCCTCGGCGCTTGGCCAAAGACAATAGCCGTCATGGTGTTTCGACGTTAGCACGACATAGCGAGCCCCACTCCGACTGAATATGTTCGCCCACTGCTCCGGATTAAAAAGCTCGCAGGTAAAAAGCGGTCGAAAATCTTCGTAGCCAAAGTCTTCGCCATACACCCGTGAATGAAATTCCTTCACCGCCTCCGAACGGGCAACAGCTGCAGCATGTTTTCGGGGCAAGCCATCCTTCGCATGCCAATACCACTCAGCATAGGTGCCCTTCGGCGACCATGCCGGAACTGAGTACAGTCCCCAGTGAATAAAAATACCGAATTTGGCATCCTGAAACCAGTTAGGCGTCGCTCTCGAGTCAAGGGACTCCCACGTGGCTTCATAGACGATGTCATCTGTGACTTGGGCACTCACCCACGTATCAGTGCACGGAATGCAGAACACCACTACCACAATGACAATCAGGGCCGACAAGCCAGACGCGCGTTGAGACCGTGCATCTTCATAGCAGCGTGTCGTCTGAGATTCGTTCAAATTCATTCACTTTCCCCTTGGTGCGTGGAACCCTCACCTCTGCTGTATCCTTCGTCCAATGTAGGTGCCCATTCGCACCACTCAACCGCACCCCCCAAAGGAACGCACAAGACACGAAATCTATCTTTTTTTCGTGGATTCGTTCCACCGGACATGTGAGATCGTGACCATGCCTTTTCGGCCAACACCGAGTTTTTTTAGCATACACACACCATTGAAGAAGTTGCACTCGTGCAGAGAACACTTCAGCCGATGGCGTTGATATACAACCTGAAACACTCCTCTTTGTTTGAAAAACTCTGCTCATGCCTCCCGTCTTCTGCGTACATTCAATTGACTTGTCTCCGGCTGCCAAGAACCTGCTGGCGGTCGCACTGTGCGGGTATGTTATTTTTCTGCTTGCGATCAGTATCTTTGCCAGCCGCCGAGTTGAGACAGAAGCAGACTATCTCGTTGCAGGGCGGCGGCTTCCACTATTCCTCGCATGGGGAACACTCATCGCAACGTGGTTCGGCGCTGCCACAATGTTCGCTGCCGCAGGGGCCGTCCGCGAAGACGGCCTTCTGGGCGTTATCCTCGACCCATTTGCCTGCGCCGGCACGCTGATCCTCGCGGGTCTCTTTTTTGCCCGACCATTGTGGAACAGAAATATCTTTACAATGGCGGACTTCTATCGTCAGACCTATGGGCCCGCAGCTGAATTGACTGGTGGTCTCATTCAGGTGCCAAGTTATTTTGCCTGGATTGCTCTGCAGTATTCTGCACTCGCTGGACTTCTTCAGTTGTACTTTGCAATTCCATTTTCAGTTGGTGTGTTTCTCGTAGCCTTGATCACGCTTGCTTATACGCTTATTGGTGGCATGTGGTCAGTTACGCTGACAGACAGCTTTCAGATTCTCGTTGCGATCGTCGGACTTGTCGTCCTAACGTCTGCCTCGCTCTCAGACCCACTCCTTGGCAATGGCAATCCACTCCTCGGCATGTCTGTTCTTTACGAAAAGCTTCTTAGCGAACATCCTGAGCATCTGCGTATCTGGCCTCACTATGCCACTGCGGGTTCAACAACTGCATACATCACTTCGGCCTTGAGTGTGCTTGCTGCATGGGCGACCGGACTCTTTGGCAACATTCCTGGGCAGGATCTTCAACAGCGGGTGTTTGCCGCCAAAGACGCCACTACCGCATCACGAGCCTGTATCCTCGCTGGCCTGCTGTATCTTGTCTTTGGTAGTCTTCCTTTAGTACTCGGGTTTGCCTCCCTTGTAACGCATCCCGGTGGAACGCTTGATCCGGTTGCCTACCTGGCAAATACCTATCTCTCTCCAACCATGTTGGTTGTTTTTGTCATTGCGGTGGTTTCGATGATTGTTTCGACGGCGACCAGTGCAGTGCTGGCACCAGCGACTATCCTTGGGCACAACCTTCTTGCCCGGATTCCGTACTTCAAGAATGAGCGTGCTTTGTTTCGGGACCGTCTCAGTGTGGTCCTGGTATCAATTGGCGGCTTCTGCATTGCAATGCTGGGTGAATCTCTTATGGGGTTATTAGACATTGCACTTTCCATTCAACTCTGTGCTCTGTTTGTGCCAGTTGTCTTTGGCATTTATGGCCGTCCACGAAATCAGGCCTGCTGCGTTCTGGCCATGCTCTTTGGTTTTCTCACATGGTCGATCACCCACGGGATTGAGGTGTGGAATCCCACCCACATAAGCCTTCTCTCAACGATGCAGGTAATTCCTTCAGATTTTTATGGTCTTGCTGCCAGTATTGCTGGTTACTGTCTAGGATTAAAGGCGGGTCCAACCACATCCACAGAAGACCTTGCAAGCACACGGGATTCGCCATGACTGTACTGCCAATCAAAAACGAAGAGGGCCGTGCCTGTGACACATGTCGGTTCTGGCGTAAGCAAGCTCATCGAGACGAAGATGACTGGGGTCAATGTCGCCGCATGCCGCCGATACTCCCAGATCTGGTTGATGATAAACTGGTGATTGCAGGCATCTGGCCTTCGACCAAGGGTGGGGACTGGTGCGGCGAATGGGAAACGTTCTCATTAGAAGACGTGGACAAGCCCCCCTCCTAAATACACCCACCTCTTCAATAGAGTTCCTCCAGCAGGAAGGATACATTTCATGGTCTCACGACTGATTCTTACCTTGGTACTTGTTTCAAGCGTCACCGGCTGCATGCCAGAAGAAACCACAAGCGTAAATCAGGAAGAGCAGGAATCTAGGCAGACACAGAATCGTCAAAACAGTCCAGACGACAAGTCTGAGGAACTCTACCTGCCTGGCCAGGACTAAGGTCGGCCTCGTGCAACGAAAACACCTGTCCCGATTACTTATTGTGGCGGCGGGTAAGTGTGTCCAGAAAATTATGTTTACGCCTGCATTATTCAGTTGCCGTTGAGCTATTCTTGCTGTCAATCCTTCTCCGTACTTTTTCAGCGAGAAAAACTGCTCTATCTTGTTTTCGACAAGTGGCATTTTGTGTTTCGTAAAAAAATCCCACCAGCAGCGATCAATTTCATTATTAGTTTGCTAGCGGGTTTTTCTTGTTCATTAGACGACGCGAATCGAATCCCTACAATTTTTGTAATACCCAACGGCGTAGAACTATAGTATAACAAGCACGTTTCACGACGACGTGACCTCACCGGTAATAAATTCGTCACCAAAACCGTACGACACAGAATATAAACGTCACCATGAAAAGAGCTTTTACTCTTATCGAGTTACTTGTTGTCATTGCAATTATTGGCGTCCTTGTTGGGCTTCTCCTGCCAGCGGTTCAACAGGCACGAGAGGCAGCTCGCCGACTCAATTGCCAGAACAAGTTCAAACAGACGGCACTTGCCTATGCCAATCAGGCGTCGGCCAACAACAACCAGTTTGCTCCTCTAGCAGTCAATGTAGATGCGAAAACGTGTGGATGGGGACTGTTCCTTCTTCCGTTTATTGAACGAAACAGCCTTTACGAACAATATGATTTTGAAAAGCAATGGTTCTTACCGGAATCGATGGGTGGTGCTAAATACAATGCGACGGTGTCAAGCACTCGCATAGATGACTTTCTTTGCCCATCTAGTCCTGAGCCGGACGGCCCATATACATTTAGTGGCTACGGCCTTCCAATGACGGCCTATGTCGCTGACATGTCACCAATTGTTCGAGTTAATCCGGAACTCACAACTTATCTTGGATTGAGTTACAATGATTCTCAGTTAGCAGGCTGCCTAGAGCCTGTCCCGAGAAATGGATCATCCGATGGGCTGACCAGTTATGCAGAGATCGTCGACGGCACCTCCAACACAATTCTTGTGGCTGAGTTTGCAGGGAAAGACAAGGTTTGGCAGAACGGTATAAACACTGGAAATCAAATTACACCGCATTTACCGGGAGCTAGTGGCGGGCTAGGCGGCTGGGCCGATACGACGAGCGGCAATACAAAGTTCACTGGAAGCTTACCGACGGGCACATCAGGGCCGGGCGCATGCGGTGTAAACTGCAGCAATGACCTCGGGCTTTATTCATTTCACCCTGGTGGAGCGAACACTGCGTTTGCAGATGGTTCAGTACGATTTATCAACGAAAACATTGATATCGAAGCTCTCGTAGCTTTTATTACACGAAATGGTAGTGACTGATCGACTATTGTTCATTGTGAGTTGACACCACTGCCTGCCACCTGCGGAGTGCCTCTTGTCTAGATTTTTATTGCTCATTATCGTTGCTATTCTCGTTGGCTGCACGAGAACAGAGTATCCCAACAGCCCCTACCCGGTGAGTGGGCGGGTTCAAACTAGCGACGGAACACCAGCAAGTGATGTTCGCGTTACCCTGCACTCCTCAAAAATTATCGCCGAAGGTGATCCGTTTCGGCCCTCGGGAATGACAGGTGACGACGGCATCTTTCAGCTCACTACTTACGAAACAAATGATGGCGCACCTGCCGGCAGCTATGCCATCACGTTTCGATGGGCTGAGCCACAAAAAAACATGGTCGACGCCATGCCGAAAGATAAGTTACGCAACCGTTTTGCCCGGCCGACAGAACAATCTCTCACGTGCGATATCATAGAAAGTGAATCTCAAGACCTTGGTATATTTGAGATTGATACGAAGAAGCTGACCATTGAACGAGTGAACCCCTAGCTTTTTGTTTAGCCTATAAAAGTGGTGTCGCGTAAGCATGTTTCGCAGGGCAGGGCGGTAGATGAAGACCTACTTAACTACTATTCTGAAAAAGACACTTTTGATGATGGTGCCAGCACTAAGCACAGCACGCATGTCACCAATGCATTCTTTTCGATGCACAGCAATTCTCATTTTAATCCTTCTGCTGTGGCCTACAAGCACGGGTTTGCGTGCAGAGGATACAGGGCCGTCCCCTGGCCCATCGTCTCCCCCACAACGAGACGTACCAGACAATATTTTTTTTACTGCAGACTTTGAGCACACAAAACCGGGCATCTATACAGACGAACAACTCAATCAGGAGTGGAACAGCCCCGAGTGGTCAGACGGCATTGCGGAGCGGCGTGTGTCGGTTGTTACAACCGACTCGGAAACCCGAGCGATCGCTGTAACGTATCCCGCCCATACCTATGGCCCTGAAAAAAACGGTGCTATCTGGAAACTCAAATTTGATGCATCCTACTCTGCCGTTGAAGTTCGCTTTGATGTCATGTTCAAAAAAGGTTTTGACTTTGTTCGGGGCGGAAAACTGCCGGGGCTTTTCGGAGGTGAGGGCAATACTGGCGGGAACAAACCAACTGGCCGTGACGGCTTTTCAGCCCGTATGATGTGGCGAGAAGACGGACGGGCTGTGCAATATCTTTATTACCCTGATCAGCCGACACGATATGGCCATCAGATTCCTTGGATCGATCAAGCCACCAAACAACCAATCAGGTTTATCCCGGGGCAATGGCACACGGTCGTACATCGAGTGTGTATGAATACGCCGGGAAAACGAGATGGGACGCTACAAGCGTTCTTCGACAACCAGCCGGTTTTGAAAATGGATTCTATTCGGTTCCGTGACACCGACACATTTTCGATTGATGGCTTCGTGTTCAGCACGTTTTTTGGTGGTGGAGACACTTCGTGGCAGACCACCGCAGACGAAACAGTGTATTTTGATAATTTTCGAATCAGAGTTGTGAACTAACTCTGAGACTTAAGGCTGGTGGGTCATCGACTCTTTTCTTCTCGTTTCTGAGCACCTACCGAACTCCCTTTCTTAGAAAGACTTCGTTGCGATCGACCATGATTCGCCTGCGTCATTGAAGGCTCCCACCCCCATTGCGCAATCAGAGCCCCTGCAATGACATTCTTTTCAAATCTGCATCGAGAGTGCTTTTCGTTGTCCATACGTGCACCATCCTGACCTGATCAATGAAGGCGTCCGAACTGTGGTTCTATACGCAAGAAATACGCAATTAATTGTTTTCTTATGCAAATACAAACAGAACTTTGGGTATCTGGGCTGATTCCGTCAGACGAAACATAAAACCCGCGTAAATTGAGCTCTGCCTGAATTCTGTTCAGGTAGTCAATTTTCCAAAAACGTATCGGTATGCTCATACCCTGGCGCGCAGGTACAGAGAAAAACCAGCTCCTCGGCACCCGTATTTTTAATAGTGTGGCGTTGTCCTGGAGGAATGGCAATTGCATCACCCGGTCTCACATCCCGGGTTTCGTCACCAAGGGACATCTCTGCTTCACCAACCAAGATGTAATAAATTTCTTCCGTCACAGCGTGGTGATGTGGCGTGGTGGCAGCCCCTGGTGCCAGACGAGCCTCTGCTAGCGACTGTTGTCGGATTGATGAATTGCGGTGCGCTAGTAATTCACGAATCGTTGATCCATCAGCCGTCGTAAACGGCTCAGTATCTTCTTGATTGATGACATCCATATTCTCTATTTCCATCCCGTTCCGGTGCACTATATGAAAAGAACAATATACCATCGCGGCTTTAAACGTCCCACGCGATCACTTGTACACCGCTGAA
>JADHSL010000085.1 GCA_016776925.1 Pirellulales bacterium
ACCTTTCTTGCTGGCCTAGGGAAGCGGAAAAGTATAAAAACTGGGAAGGTTGATAATTGACACTGGCAGACAATTGATCGTAATCGGCATCGAAATTCGTATTTGTATTTTGACTACCTTTTGTGAAGGTAAGCGAGGTGCTTAGATCGGCACCGAGTTCGCGACTTATGTAGGCATGGTAGGATAGGCTTTCCTGCGTGTTGAATCGTTCTGCGTCTTGCAGGTTGTAATTGCTCCCTAGGCCGAAAGAAGTGGCGCTATTGATTTGGTAGCGGGCATTCACGCCGAGACCTAGGTTTTCGGTTTCCGTTAGCTGAGCGGTTTCCGTGAGTATTCGATGCTGTTGGGAATAGGATGGCGAAAACCCGATATCCCAACCTCCGACATTGATCGTCCCGTCATCGCCGATGTTTCCACCGAATTCATGCGAAAATCGATCGCCGAAGGCATCGCTGGAGTAGCTGGACCAGCGTGGCGAGTAGTAAAGGCTTCCTTTGTTCCCCAATTCGCCTTTGAAGGTTAGGCCGATTTCGTTGAGCGAAGTTTCGCTTAGAGATCCGGGGCGGCTTCTCAAGTTCGCGTTCGAAAGGTAGCGATAGTAAGCCCCTGATTGCACCGCGAGAGGCCCTAGGTTGAGCGTGGTTCCGCTGCTATTGAGACCGCTCTGCCCACTTATCCTGGGAGCCGAATTTGAGCGACTGAGCGAACTGTCGGAGGGCATAACCGCACTCTGGGAAAAGGCGGTTTCTGCCGTCGTGATTAGCGCAAGGAGCAGGAAAGACAAGGTTGAGATTCTCATTCAAAATAAGGTTTAGTTTTCGCCCGAGACGATGCCTTCTGCTAGCCTTTCAGGCAATTCTTTTTATCACCTAGGAGAATGGATGAGGCCGTAATAGTGGGGGAGCCCGATGGCTACAGTCTGAGCGCCGAGTTCGCCAAGAGGGTTGGCGCTTAGTCTCTACAGGGTAGGCGCGTGGCCTAATCGATAATCATGTACCGTTAATTGCGGATCGATGAATGGATCGCAGGGGTAGGACGGTTTGTTTCCGAAAAGCCTCCTACGTCGAGTTTCAATTACCACCCAGATGTCGCTATCCTAAAGGCGGATAGTCAGTAGTTCAACGACTTATACCACGTGCAAAAAGATTTGGCAAAAATATGTTATTCGTCAGAGAGTATCCGTGATCTCCGCACGTGCTGTGTTCATCGCTTGGAGGATCAAGCCGAACCTCCCTACCTTTTGAAAGGGCCCGAGACTTGTCCGAGGATCTTTACGGCTTCCGCTCGATTTCATGTTTGTTCATGAGGTCGTATAGGGTGGGGCGTCCGATGGAGAGTTCCTTAGCGGCGGCGCTGATCAGACCATCGTGCTTTTTCAGAGCGAGCTCGATCATTTCCTTTTCCAGATTATCGCGGGCCTCTTTAAGCGATGGGCCCAACCTTATGTTGGAGGCGTTTTCCAATTCCAGATCGACGGGGGAGATCGACTTCCCGCTGCACATGATTACAGCCCTCTGGATGCGATTCTGAAGCTCGCGCACATTGCCGGTCCACGCGTGTTGGTGCAATGCTGAGAGGCAAGTCCTGGAAAACGTGAGGCCTTCTTTCCCATTTTCTCGGGCGAATTTATTGAGTAGGGCGGTGCCGATGACTCTTAAATCATCTTCCCGGTCGCGAAGCGGTGGCAGCTTCAGCTCGATCACCACTAGGCGAAAATAGAAGTCTTCTCTGAAGGTGCCATCCGCCATGCCCTTTTTCAGATCGGCATTGGTTGCGGCGAGAATCCGGGCATCCACCTGGAGAGTTTCCTTTCCCCCGACCCTCTCGATCGTTCCCTCCTGCAGGAATCGGAGGAGTTTGACTTGCGTCTGCAGCGGCACTTCTCCGATTTCATCGAGAAAAAGCGTGCCCTTCTGCGCTTGTTCGATCTTGCCGATGTGCCGTGCCTCGGCCCCGGTGAAGGATCCCTTTTCGTGCCCGAAAAGTTCGCTCTCGATCAGATTCTCCGGGATAGCGCTGCAATTGATAGCCACGAATGGCTTATCCTTGCGGTCGCTTAGCTGGTGAATGGCCTGGGCGGCCACCTCTTTGCCGGTGCCGCTTTCCCCGAGAATCATTACGGAAGCCTTGCTACTCGATACTTTGCGGATCGTTTCGAAAACGGCCTGCATGGGTTTGCTCGAGCCGATCATCCCATGGAAAGCTTCGATCTGGGAGTCCCGATGTAGTTGAGCATAGTCGCGCTCTAGCTTAGCGACATAGAACGACCGTTTCAGCAGGAGAGTCAGCTCATCCATGTCCACCGGTTTATTGAGAAAATCGTAGGCCCCTGCTCCAACAGCCCGGATGGTCACCTCCCGCTCTCCCTGTCCCGATGCGATAATCACCTTGGTCCGCGGTTCGATTTCCAAGAGCTCCGCGAGGCTTTCCATCCCCTCGGTTGTCGAGTTGGCGTGCGGGGGGAGGCCGAGGTCGAGAAGCACGACCAGTGGCTTGTGGACGCGAAATCTCTCAATAGCCGTCTTTCGATCGGCGGCCTGTACGATATTGTAGTCCTCGGAAAGCCCCCACTTCATCTGAGTGCGGATCTCTTCGTCGTCATCGACTATGAGTAGAGCTGGTTTCATGAAAAGGTAGTGGGAATGGGTGCTAGCCACAAAGTTCGCTAAGATCGCAATGGATTTGGTTGAATCCGGCATTCCCAGTCGAGAGTCTTACTGGATTTTGCCCTATGGATGTTGTTGAGGATTTGCGGGTTCACTGAGGTTATTGACGACTCGTTTTAGTCCTTCCTTTAGTTAAGAGTGTAGTGCTGAAGCTTATCAAAAACTCTAGGGATTTCTCTATAGATTGAGATAGGTTAAAAACTGGGCTGAGTTCACATTATTGACTTTATCCACTATTATGAGCTCCAAGATAATTCAATCTTCGACGAATTGATTTATCCGATAACCTTCATCAATTTGGAGCCCCCTGCAGTCGATTGCTTTCGGTACTTGGCGATCTCCCGTAAATCAAGTTCATGATGCAGGCATCTCTCGTATGCGGACTCTAGGAGCCCGGGGACCAAGTTCCTTGTGAACCTCGATCGCCGCTGAAATGATTTTTCTTCTACATCCATGACTTAACCTCCTAGTTGAATCGTTGGCGATCCTAGCGTTTTTTTTCTACTTCCAGAGGAATCAAGATCGTAAACCTCGTCCCCATGCCTTTTGCGCTGTCTACCTCTAGACTTCCGCCGTGGGCTTCGACAATCATCTTGCTTTGGAACATGCCGATGCCGATGCCGGATTGCTTGGTTGTCTGGAACGGGCGGAATAATCGCTTCTGGATAAACTCGTGGGACATGCCGCAACCGTTGTCGCGTACCTCGATGGTGGCAGAGCTATCTTTTAGGGCTGTGGACACCTTAATATGGCCCGGTTCGGCGCCTGCCATCGCTTCGGAGGCATTGATGACTAGGTTGAGCAACACGCTGCCGAGTTGGTCTTTGTCGATTGGAGCTGTGACTTTTGAAACGAGCTGAGTATCCAGGGTCACATTTTCAGGAGGCGGCCAACTTTCCAGTGTGCTGGCTACAAAATCGTCCAGGGCCGTGGGGGCCGTCTCAATATTCAGTTCCGCTCGAACCGTTCCCAGTCGGGCAATCAGGTCATTAATGCGTTCGCTCGTTTTGCTGATGCCCCTTAGGGCGTCCTCCCGAAAGTCTGGATTCTCCCAGTGCTTGGGCAAGTTCTTCACCATTATATTGAGTGTGGAAGCGGCGTTTTTAAGATCGTGCACAAAGAAGGCGGCCATCGTTTGAAAGGCCTCGAGCTCTTTGGACTCCACGAGCTTGTTGGATAGCTCTCGGTTGAGGAGATTGGAAGCGGTATGGGCGCCTACGCTGCCAAGCACATCGAATTCTTGCTCGGAAAAGGGAATGCCATCCACGCGATCGCTCACTACGATTAGGCCCAGCAAGGAGTTTCTAGCCGTCATGGGAATGCCGATACGACTGCCCCCGTGGGCGAACTCTTTGGGATTGGCTTCCAGGATGCGTTTCGCCCATGGCTCGTCCACGCGATCCAGTTCTATAGGGCGGATAGCGCCACGGAATTGCTCGGCCAGGGCCTCCGCTTCTTGTTTCGAGAGCTCAATGGAATCTCCGCCGGCCGGAGCCAATCGCGTTGAAGCGGCCAGCTCCAGGACACGGTTGTTCTTTTCCATGACCCATATGCTTACGGAAAGCGCCTCGAAGATCTCGGAGATCAGGGCTGCGGAGGATCGGCAGAGCTCTTCCTGTCGGACATGGGAGGCGGTTTCTTC
Organism: Pirellulales bacterium; assembly: GCA_016776925.1. Taxonomy (GTDB): domain Bacteria; phylum Planctomycetota; class Planctomycetia; order Pirellulales; family UBA1268; genus UBA1268. Next base: position 4,309 of record JADHSL010000085.1, read on the forward strand.
GGTAAATCGTTTCCAAACCGTGCGGTAGTCATGCATCGGCCGTTTGAAGTGCCGACTCACGAATTGTTTGAGGTGGAGGCGAAATCGGTCGGACTGCAGAAGGGTGGCGAGCAGGACAAGGGCTACAAGCACCCCGAGAGCTTTCAAGGGGAAGGCGATATCTCCTCCGATTAGAGTGACGATCTTTGCGAGAACGCCGACTGCCAGCAGGTAGATTCCGGCAAGCAGAATAGTTATGGAATTACTGATAACCTCGTGCGACGGATAGAGCTCGATATCGAAGTTGCCTTTGCGAACCAAAGCTCTGAGTATTAGCAAGCTAGATACAATTATCCCAATTGAATTAATGGTGTCCATCCCTGTATGGACGTTCGCGTAAAGAAGGGCCTGGCTACTGGTGTAGAAGCGGGCGATAAATAGCGTCCCTAAGCCAAGAAGCATGTATTTCACTTGCCAGCGCATTGTTCCGACAGCCGCACGATAGGTGCGCTCGAGATTCATCAAGCTAAGGACAGAGCCGAGTATCATAAGAAAATGCGTTGCCTGGCCAGGCCACCCTAGCAGGACTACGAGTTCTTTGTCCGCTCTCAGTTGACGGAAGAGAATGTATCCGTCGCCATAGAATATCGCCAAGAAAAGGGGTGCCGCGAAAGCGATCGCTAGGCTCCAACGCCAGCGATAGAGAAACCCGCGGTTTTCGCCTCGCGCGTAGCATAGGCTGAAGACAATCCAAGAGCCGGGGAGGAAGGAGAAGGCGACGAGGCGAAATTGGTGCCAGTAAAGAAAGGCATTCAGGTCCGTTGCCGCAGTGCTTAATCCGGCGGCGATGCTTTCCACGCAAAGAATAGCCATGCTGCCGCTGAAGGCCCATCTAGCAACGGATCGACGTTGCCGCAGAAGCGTGAGCGCTCCGTGCACGATTGCGAAAAGCCCGCAAACCCCGGCTGAGGTGAACGCAAGAAGAACGGGAAGAGGCAGCATGGGGAAACTGTATTGGCTTGTTAGTGTTAGGAGAAGCGAGCGTATAATGGATGCCTTTACTTGATCGCTAGTCGCGAATTTGGGAATGGGTTGCGATTAGTGGATCCTGTGTAGTGGGTCACTACTATACGTAGCTTTTCGAACTACGAGGCGTTTTTTAGACAAAGGTAGAGGGCGGAAGAGCCATTAGCGGTCAGTAGATTTGAAATCAGTTATCCGCCCGTTTCCTAAATCTTACATCTTGCGTCTCAAATTGGATAGATCCTTCACTGAGCCAACTTTGAATTCAATCCGGAATATTCTAAAGGCCTTGCAAGAACTGGCGCGATTCGCTGGCTTGGTCGGCCTCGAGGCCGAATTCCAAGGCTTTGGAGAAAGCCGCTTCGGCTTCGGCGTCATTGTTCAGAGCCGCATTCACTTTGCCCAGATGGTATTGAATTTCGGGATGTTGACTGATTTTTGCGGCGCTTTCCTTGATTAGGCTTAACGCGAGAAGATAGTCGCCTCTTTTGTAGTTAATCCAGCCGAGAGTGTCGGCGATTGCTGGATCGGTCGGTCGGAGATCGCGAGCTTTCATCGCTTGATCATAGGCTTCGTAAATATTGTCGAAATGCTCAGCGTTTATATAGGCGAGATTGTTAAGGGCGCTAAAATTGTTAGAATCGACTGCAACTACTTCCATATAGGTCGAACGGGCTGATTCGTAATCCTTTTGTTGCTCATGAATCCCGCCTATTCGCATCAGAGCTTCGATATCCTTCGCATTGAGGTCGACCATCGCTTGTAATTTGTCTAGCGCTTGAGCGTTTTTTCCGGTGATGGTGTAATGAACAGCGAGATAAAGGTAGGCATCGCGTAAAGTGGGCTTTAACTCTATCGCCCGTTTCAATTCTATTTCACCAGCGGCATTGTCTTTTCCAGCAATGAGAGTCTTGCCTTTCAGCATATGGAGGTAGGCTTGATTGGTGGAATTTTGGAACATCGAGTCGATTCGAGATACGGCTTCGTCGAAGCGGCGCCCCGCGATATCGATATCGGTTATACGCTCCAGCGACAGCAAGTAGTTCGGATCGCGACTAAGAGACCGGGCCAAGGCTGCTCTCGCTTCGTCTGTCTTGCCCATGCGGAGAAGGACTTCTGCTTCGAGTTGAGGTGGATTAGGGTTGGCCTCCAATTGGTTGCCTAATGCCTGGTAGAGGTTGAGAGCCTCGTCCAATTGACCTGCCTCAAGATGAATCTGAGCAAGCAGCGTTTGAGCCTGAACATTTTGGGAGTTCTTGATCAGAACTTCTTCCAACGAAATTATGGCCGCTTCAGGATCACCCTGACGGGCGTTAAGAGCCGCTTGCATGAGAATGGCCTCGTTGTGGTTGGGATTAATTGCGATGGTTCGCGTTAGGTTGGCCGCAGCTTTAGTGGGGTCGTTGTTGCCTAGGTGGGCGAGAGCGAGCCCGTAGGCAAGGGCATCCGATTCGGGGAAGCGTTCGTTGGCTCGTTCGAGTTGAAGAATGGCTTCATCGAATTTGTTCTGAGCCAATTTCAATCGGCTGCTGAGGAGTATCGCTTCAGGATTGTAGGGCGTTAAGCGAAGGATTTCGTCCGCTAGTTTCGTGGCATCCTCGAAGTTGGCGTCTGCAGATATTAGTTGAGCTTTCAGTGTCAGGGCAGGGACGAAGCGGGGCTCATTTTCAAGAATCTTCTCAATGAGTTTGTTGGCCGCCTCTTTGTCACCGGTCCTATATTTGAATTGAGCGTAGATGAATTGCTTCGAGGGTTCGCCTTCAGAGAGATCGAATGATTTTTTATAGGAGGCATTGGCGGCATCGATTTCGTTACGGGCTAAATGGAGCGTGGCGATCGCGGCGTGGGCTTCCCCTAAATTGGGGTCCATCGCAACGGCTTTTTGGAATTTTACATCGGCAGCGTCGAAATTTGATTCGATCGCATCCAGCATACCCAGAGCGAGGACTGCGGCGGCAGACGGTTTGGCTGCATTCAATTGCTCGATTTTTGTTCTGGCTCCACCGATTTTTTGAAGAAAAAGGCCGGCGGTTTGGAGAGTGAAAAGAGCGGTTTTGTCTGTCGGATCCTTTTCTAATACAAAAGACGCTTCATCCCACGCTTCTTGGGGACTACCTGCTTGTTGCAGCAACGAGCAGAGCTTGCTTCGATAGATTAGATTGTCGGGCTCAAGAGTACGGGCTTGAGTGAGGAAGGGGTAGGCTTCGATTAGGCGGCCTTGGCGATAGTAGATTAGACCAATGTTTCCGATCGCTTCAGTTATACTGGAGTCGATTTGCAGGACATTCTTGTATTCGATTTCAGCCGTTTGGTAGTCACCCTTTTCGAAACTCTCATTCCCACGGATGAGGTGCTCGTCGAGCTGGGCCTGCTGCGAGCAGCCCGTGATGAGGCCAACAGGCGATAGCGTTAGAAGCAAGAAAATGGATAGTTGCTGAGTTTTCATGACTATTGAGAGATCGGATAGAAGATCGCTAGAATTAGCGATAGGGTGAAAATGTTAAAAGCTAGCTGAAATTAACCGCAAAGTTCGCTAAGAACGCAAAGCTGTTTTTAAATGCCGAGCCGATTGATGGAAGGGCTTCGCAATTATCAATCCTCAACTGCAGCCGCAGGGTGCTGCTTCTCCGTTTTCCAAAGCCAATAAAGGAGGGCGAAGAAGGGGATGAGCGACAGCCCGAAAAAGAATGGCCCGCCTTTGTGGTGGATCCAATGGTCAATCATGTGCGGGCCAACATTTACGCAGAGGTAGCTGATTGTAAATATCCGGAACCCGTTGCGAACGATGGCGAGAGGAATGATAAAAAAGACAAGAATCCAGCGTTTCCATTTCGATTGGAGAAAAAGTTCGCCCGCAACAATGCTAGTGATCAAGAGGACTAAACTGGACCGAATGCCGCTACATGAGGGAGCGACATGAAGTTCGATGGTTGACAGCTCGAAGGTTAGTGGATAGTGCCGAAAAATAGGTATGTTCGCAGACTTCACCATTTTATAAGAAACTTCTGCGGAAGTGTATTGGAAAAAGGTGTTTACCCAATCTTGAATGACTATTGGCATGGGTATGAGAAAGATCAAAAACCACAATGAAAAGCGCTGCTTTTTCAGGATATTCGGGCCGTACAGAAATAGGGCCGCAGTTATAATCAATAGGACGTAAGCTAGAGTGGCTAGGGCCAGAGCGTCTTCGGCTGCCTCGAATTTTGTAGTCCAATAATACGTCAATAGGGCGACTGCGGCGAGGAAAGGAGCGATTGCGAGGGCTTTGCTGGGAGGGGAAGCAGCGGGCAGTTCGTCCTTTTTGATCCAAGCGAAATAGATACTGACGACCGGGATAAGGATGAGATGGGAGTGGAGATCCGTATTCAGAGCCAGTTGAACGAGTCCGTAAAGCGACTTGGAGAATGCCAGCGAGAGCGTGGCGACCGCGAAAGCGAATCGGCGCGTTTGCGGCGAAACCGATCGCCAATGGCTAATTATGTCTTGCGAATTGATGATTCTGAACAGGTTGAGTTATGAAGTTAGATCGGAATACGAGGATTTTTCTCAATCGCATAAGGTTGAATCGGCCAAATGGGAAAATGTTTTATCTTTAAGAACTACAATATCACTAATCTTCAATCGCTTAATCCTCATCATTAGCCCTCCAGAAGGTCCTCTGCGTTCTCGAACTCGCATGCAAATGGTTGGTTAAGGATCGCTTAGATCAAACAAGCTCTTTTTTCGCTTGGCCTCTTTCCAATCCACCGATCAGTCTCGGTCGGATTAATACCGATACCCAATGCTGAATCCTGACTGGTCGCTTGAAAACCCAAACCCGCTCGTATTCGTGGCGTTTTCATTTTTCCGATAGAATGCGGAAACGCTGATTTTATTTACGAGCTGTGTACTCAAATCCATCGAGAAGGAATCATACTTATCTACTTGTCCAATCACGAAGCCGCCCTGTAGGTCAAGGTAGTCGGATGATCGCTCCCCGTAGGAAACCGTTAGGTTGAGGCGGTCCAGTAAGCGCTGGTTTAAGCTTAATGTGCGAGATTCGGTTTCGTTATTGAAGTTGCTGAAGTATGAAGCGCTAATTTGCCTGGTGACGCAGCCAACCTGAGCCGGACCATTGGCTTACATCGGAAAAGCTACTAGTGGAGCGCAAGTCCTGATCCCCGCTGAGATCGAGGTGCCATGTTGAATTGAGTTGGCGGGAAGGGCTCAGAGTGGTCCCGAAAGTTTCCTGTTGAGACTGGCTGCCGGTTTCCACGAGCGTCCCATTGGAATCACGATAACTTTGGTTGAACCCGATGTGCCAGTCAGCAACCGCGAAGTCACTAAAGAAATTCGCTGAATGGGAATCATTGTCGTCGAATGTATCGTTGGAGTAGTAGGTCCAAGTGGGGCCATAGCTAAAGGTCCAGAATTCCTTATAGTCGAAAATCAAGTTAAGGCTGATATCCTGAATTTCGGAGCCTTGATTATTGCCGACACTCCGCAACAGGTTGTTGGCGTCGGTGTATTTGTAGTTGATGCTGGGGGAAAGAGAACAGGGCCGACGATTGCAAGGCGGAGAGGGCATATCGATCAGCGGGATCCTTTGCCAGTAAATCCTTGGCGGCCTTCCAGACCTCCTCTGGGGGCTCGATTTGAGATTGAATCGATAAAAGTGGGCCCAGGAACTTGGCATTCTCGGGGTCGATCTGAGTGGCTTGCGAAAGCAAAGGCATGGCCAATCGCTGACGTCCTTGCTCGAAGTAAATTAGTCCTAGCTGGCCCGAAGCCTCAGCGACGGTCGAGTCGATCTGCAGGGCGTTTTTGTATTCTATTTCAGCCGCTCGAAAATCCCCATTTGCGAAATGCTCTTCCGCCTTAGCCATGTGGCTTTCGAGCCGTGATTGTGAAGAGCAGGCCGTCGTTGCGATCAAGAGCGTCGCCGCTGCTAGTGCGAGAGCGGCAGTTTTGGGCAAGAGTTCTCTTTTCATGGCAAAGAAGGTGGAAAAAAAGCTATTCATTGCGATCAAAAACGGCTTAGAAGGTGTTAGGTTTAGGCTAAAGTTTCCTGAGGCCGCTCTCCAGGAAAACGGAAACAGCGGGGAGAAGGAGGGTCAGCCCTCGGCTTGGGGACGAAAATTAGGACCGAATTTTTGCCTGCCGCGTTGAGCATCGTCCAAGCTCTTTCCCACTCGGGCGAGGCATATTTCGAGAAGCGTCTGCCAGCTCTCGCGATTCGGGCAAGAAAGTTCTTTTCGGGCGAGCCGGACCGATTCTTGCTCCCTGTCCAAATTTTCGATCTGGGCTTGGTAATTCATTCCATTGATTACGCGTCAATTTACTCTATTGCTATCGGACCCCTTTTAACTGGACGCTATCGAAATGGGTTCTCATCTTTTCGCAATTCAAGCGACCCCATCTCGTAGTGAGTAAACGAATAAAAATAAATTATATTTCCAAGATTAACGATGCAGGCCTTTCCCGCGACATGGACGTTCTCGCCAAGGTCTGCAGATTGAACGGTATAAGTTTTTATGTTCATGGGGTACCTTTTTCGAATCGAAAAAAAATAAAACTAGAATCTAGAGCTTTGTATATACGCAAGTTGGTGCAACGTTTGTATGTTTTCATCTTCCGTCGCCCAATTTTTTTGCTAAATATTCACAATGAGCGGCTGTACCCCCGTCATTTTGCGTTTGCGCAACACAA
>JADHSL010000086.1 GCA_016776925.1 Pirellulales bacterium
GATTGGACACTCGCAGTCTTCTTCATGTGGCTGTGGGCAATGTAATCTTTTTAGTGGGCATGCCTTTCAAAATGCCTTAGGTGCAACGGCATTAGCTGCGACACAAGACGCTATTATTTCTAGCGAAGAGCAAAAAAAACTCATACAGCAGGGTCTCAGGCTTGTCGCGATGCACGAGGTTGGGCATACACTGGGACTTCGGCATAACTTTAAGGGAAGCTCGGTAGCTTCTATGAATCAGATTAATTCCAAGAAAAATACAGACCGACGGTCAGCAACAACCAGCGTCATGGATTACGTTCCAGTGAATATCGTCCCAAAGGGGCAATTTCAAGGGCCGTATTACCCAACTCAATTGGGTCCATACGACTATTGGGCTATCGACTATGGATATCGCCCAATAAGCGGAACAACACCAAAGGCAGAACGCCCGACACTTCTGAAGATTGCGTCCCGGAGCGGTGAATCGCAGTTCGCATTTGCAACAGATGAGGACACCATGGCGGGCGATCCTGATCCGCTTTCCAATCGATTTGATCTTGGTAATGACCCAATTGCTTTTGCTGAACAAAGATCAAAGGTTGTTCAGCAAATAATCCCGAAGCTCGTTGAACGGTTTACAGCGAATGATGCTGGATATGATCGGGTCAGGCACGCATTTGGGGTGTTGCTGGGCGCACATGGCCAAGCAAACTTTTTCGCGGCTCGGTTGGTGGGGGGTTTATATACGTCGAGAAGCCATCGTGACGATCCAGAAGCGAAGCCACCGTTTCGTGTTGTCGAAGCAAAACAGCAGAGAAAAGCAATAGCACTGTTGAACGAACAAATATTTAGTGACACCTCCTATCAGTTCCCTCCGGAGTTCTATAACCAGCTGGTATCAACACGATGGTTGCATTGGGGAACCGACAATGTCGAACGGCAAGATTATCCTGTTCATGAAGCCGTGCTCAAATGGCAGCAAAGGATACTGGAGCAATTGCTGGATGCGAAAACTCTCACGCGGTTGGCAGATAATGCGATGAAGGTTGGTCCAAACGAAGATTGTTTTACAACGTCCGAACTCATCCGGCAGCTTGTGGATTCAATTTATTCGGAGGTATTTGAATTCAAAGTCGGCGAGTATTCTGATCAGAAACCAGCAATATCAAGTTTGCGTCGAAATCTCCAACGTGAAGCATTGGGCGAACTCCTTAGACTTTCTTTAGGCGGGGGGAGGCGGTCAGGCTTGATTGTGACCCGTTTTGGTTCGAGTTTAGGAATTCCACCTGATGCACGAAGTTTAGCTACCTTCCACCTCAAACGGCTCCTTGAGCAAGTGACCAACGTTTTGCCTGAGAATGGAGAGCAGGTTGAAAAATTGGTCATCGACGATTCATCGCGGGCTCATCTTGAAGACATTCAACGTAGGATTGAAGCGGTCCTCGCCGCAGAGATTGTGGTCTCATCGCCATAGAAATTTCTGTCTCGACGAGAAACAAAATACTACCTATGTTCTCTCGTATTCATTCGCATTTTCAAAAATGGAGTTTGACGTCCAGTGCAGTCGTTGAAGATTTTACTGATTTCTCCTGATCTCATGTCAACGAGTAAGCTTGCAGGTCTCGCGAAAGAGGCTGGTGGACTGCTGGAAACACTGAGAAACCTGAGTGAACAGCCAAGGTCAAAGCAGTATGACCTTGTGCTTCTTGACATACAGGCGTTTCAGGAAGACCCAGCTGTGCTGGTCGCCAAAGTGCGGTTTCTTCTGGACAGTATTAGCCAAAAAGGCGTAAGCATGAAATTAATCGCGTTCGGTCCCCATGTGCACAAGCAGCGACTGGATGATGCGGTCGCCGCAGGCGTAGACGAGGCAGTGAGTCGTGGGGAGTTGTTTGGTGGGTTCCCGGCACTCCTTCGACGTTGGCTTCAAGTTTAGGTCGTAGGGACTACGTATGATTGAAGGTTGCTGATTACGCGCCAACGGGCTCGTCGAGAACAATTTCATCGAGTTCGGTTGCATCGACGCTCTGTCTCAGAAGCAGATAGATGGCTGGAGCAATTGACCAAAAGAAACCCCATCCGAAGGAACCGAGCAGAACTCGCAAGCTGTTGGTCCAGAACTGTAGTGCTTGAATACCCCAACGAGGATCTGCTCCACGCTTTGCCATAGCGCCAATGACATCGGCTGTACGGTCGTGTCCCATTCCAAAACTACCTGCCCAAAGTGCGAAAAGAACCGTAGTATCTGCAAAGAGGCCAGCTGCGAAAAAGCCTAAGACAGCAAGTACGCACGAAATGAATCCGTAGAACGCGAAATGAATTGGACGCTGATAAAGATATGAAAAGGCTGTCGAAATGGCCTGGAAACTGTCGCCACGTTCAACACCGACTGCAGCGACCATGAGCGGCCATCCAGCAGCCAGACCAATGCCGAGAATAGCGAGAACGACGGCGCCAAGCAGAATAAGGGGCCACAGCACGCCGACGACGGCGAGTCCCCAATCAAACCGCATGACGAGTCCAAGCAGGGCGCCTGGGATTGCCAGAGCTACGATTCCGAAAAAAACAAATGCTGCGGAATTAAATGTAGCGGGCCATTTTTGCGTTCCGAACCGAAGTGCATCACGGAAGCTTGGCTGCTCTTCGTCAACGAGCCGTAGTGCAACATATCGGGTGATGGCCGTTGCGAATATCGACCAGACAAGGAGAAACCAGATGCACCGAAATAAGCTGCCTATAAACTGGCGTGAGGTGGCAAGTGGGTTCCAAGGTTTTGAGAGAAGAAGGAGGAGATCTCGCACCGGAGTCGGTAACCTGTCAACCTGTGATGACAGTGTTGGTAAGACCCCATGGCTTGGTGTTGGAAGTGATATTGTGGTTTGGTCAAGGTCTGCAATGGGGGCATTGGTGCTTATGCCCGACGGAAGACCAAGAGAGTCCAAAAGTGAAAACCCGGCCCACGTGCCAGCTGTTGCCAGCGTGGCCAGGATGAGCACTGTCGGTGCAAAGGCCATACCGGCCGCCTTGAGGAGAATCCACCACGGAAACGCTTCGCTCCATATGATTTCATGAATGATTTGGGCGCGGCTAGGTGGCTGTGCGTTATCTGGCATCACGGATCACCAATGAAAAAGGAAGTGGATGAAAAGAGGCATGAGGAGTCCAAAGAATAACAAACTCTAGGCCCGCCCGCATAATCCACTTCTCTTAATAACGTTCACCGTAGCTTTCTCCGTCATCATCATCACACTCCTTGGCATCGTCGGGAATGCCATATGATTCGTCGAGCCAACGTCCAAGGTCGATGTTCTTGCAGCGATCGCTACAAAATGGTGCTGTAGGGGTGGCGGGTTGGTTAGAGGCGTCTCGAAGATAGACAATCGCGTTGCAGACTGGACAGTGTGGCATAGGTTTGTGGTTAGGTGAATCGTTTGGCTCTGTCAGTGCAGAGTCAGCCTTCCGAAAATGAAGGTCAATCGCCTGAGGATTGAGAATTACCTTTGGCTGGCTTCGGACCTGCGCCCTTTTTGGATGATTCTGATTTTTTAGAAGGTGGTTTGTCTGCGGCGGCAGCTTTTTTATATGATTCGCTCCGGTAGTCGGTCTGATAGAAGCCAGAGCCTTTAAACATAATGGCACCGCCAGTGCCAATCAGGCGTCGGAGCTTCCGCTTTTTACATTTTGGACATGTACGCTTGACCGAATCGGTCATCGACTGAAAGAGTTCAAATGCATGGTCACACGCATCACAGACATAGTCATAAGTTGGCATGGTGTTTGATTTTCCTTGTTACCAGTTGTGCGTATTCGGTTTAGTCGCGGTACGAAGGGGTCGCTATTCATTCGCCGCCACAACTACCTGTGCTGGGCGAACAACTCTGTCGTGCAACACGTACCCGCGACTTGTGACCCCAATGACGGTGCCGGGGTCAGCGCCATTACCAGGCTGCTGGGAGATTGCTTCGTGTACTGTCGGGTCAAAGACTTCATTTTCTGTTTTGATTGTCTCACAGCCATGACTCTCAAGGAGTTTCTCGATTTGGCTGGCTGTCATCCGGAAACCCTCGCGGAGCGTTTCAACATCGGTCGTCGATTCGCTGGCCTCAATTGCCCGTTCGATGTTGTCGAGTACCGGCAGAATGTCACGAAGTAGATTCATTTCTCCATAACGGAGGAGGTCTTCGTATTCTCTCCGACCCCTTTTTCTCACATTCTCAATTTCAGCCTGTGCTCTCAGCACGCGTTCTTCTGCATCTTGAAGTTGCGATGAGAGCCCGTCGGTGCCAGTGTTACTTTCAAGTTGCTCGGTGTCTTCAACCGGCATGTCGTCAATGTTTTCGGGTGCGTTCTCGTCCTGCATGAATACGTCCTCAACCGGTACTGGTGTGAATGAAAGAGTTTTCTTTGTATGGCCTTATGTGTTGTTCGTTGCTTCTTTATCCGATGGGTTTTCAGCATTCTCTGGTGTGAAGTACTCGGCCAGTCGTGTCAGAAAGTTAGACCGCTTGGGGCTTACGTCTGCCTGTTCCTCCTCTGCTAATTCACGGAGGAGTTCTTCTGCCCGGTCAGAAAGTTTTTTGGGCACTTCGACGTGGATGTGAACATTGAGATCGCCAACACCCCGGCCACGCACATCGGGCATGCCCAGCCCGCGAATGCGAATGATATCGCCAGGCTGCGTCCCCTTCGGTATCTGCAGGGGTTTGGGCCCATGAAGCGTAGGAGCCTCGGCTGTTGTTCCAAGAGCACATTGACTGAAGGTGAGTGGAACCTCGCAATGAAGTTCATGGCCATCCCGGGTAAGAAATGGATGGTCACTAATTTCAATCACACAGTAGCAGTCGCCCGGTGGGCCACCATTCGCGCCAGGCTCACCTTCGCCAGCCAGACGGATCTGAACATCATTATCAACGCCAGCAGGAATTGTGACTTTGCGTTCAATGCTTACCTCTGTTTGCCCTTGCCCCGCGCAGTCAGGACACTTGTCCCGAACAATGCTTCCTGCTCCACGGCAGGCAGGACAGGTTGTTTGAAGCCGGAAGATCCCAGAGCTTTGCAGAACCTGCCCCTGTCCACCGCAGTATTCACATTGCTGCGGTGAGGTTCCGGGTTTGGCACCGCTACCACGGCAGGTTGTGCATTCTTCATGTCGCCGAAAGTGAATGGTTTTGCTTTCGCCGCGGGAAGCCTCAAGTAGAGTGAGAGAAATCTCACAGAATACATCGCGGCCTTTCTGGGCTCGTGGGGCCCGACCACGGCCACCAAACATCCCGCCACCAAAAAGATCACCAAAGGCTTCAAAGATATCTGACATATCATTGAATTCGTGTTGCCCGCCGCCACCTCCATTTTGCAGACCAGCATGACCGTACCGGTCGTACCGGCCCCGGAGCGATTCATCGGAAAGCACTTCGAAGGCGCGAGCGGCCTCCTTGAATCGGTTTGCCGCAGCGTCGTCACCTGGGTTTTTATCGGGGTGAAACCGGATCGCGAGTTTTCTGTAGGCTTCTGTTATTTGTCCAGAGTTGGCTCGACGCTCAACGCCCAAGACTTCGTAATAACATCTTTGGTCTACCATCTGCTCATTCCTCCACGCACACAGCAGCGAAGAAAAAGTCCTCGGAAATGCTTCGCGTTGTTTGCTGCCGTTGTTTCACGTGTACGTTGGCCATTCGCGTGGAAGCGATGAGCGGCTCAACAACCTTAACGGACAGAGCCTTCGATTCGTTGTTTCTTCGCATCCTCTTTTTCGAGGTTTGTAACGAGTGCCTCTGTTGTAAGCAACAGGCCAGAGATACTCGCTGCATTGGTTAAGGCAATACGTACCACCTTGACTGGGTCGATGATGCCTGCCTTGACCATGTCAACATATTCGCCTTTATTTGCGTCGTATCCTGTGTTGAGATCTTTTTGGGAAACTTCATCGGCCACTACGCCGCCATCAATTCCAGCGTTCTCTGCGATTTGCCGCAGCGGGGCCTCGAGAGCACCAAGTACGATATCGACGCCTATCTTTTCATCGCCTTTTGCCTGAGAGCGTGCCTTCTCGACAGCTTCACGGCAGCGCACAAGTGCCACGCCACCGCCAGGTACAATACCTTCTTCAACGGCAGCACGTGTTGCATGGAGGGCGTCCTCAACCCGAGCCTTCTTCTGCTTCATTTCAGCTTCGGTTCCGGCACCTACGGATACAATCGCGACACCACCGGTGAGTTTAGCCAGACGTTCCTGGAGCTTTTCACGATCGTATTCGCTTTCTGTTGCTTCCAATTGATTTCGGATTTGTTGAACGCGAGCCTGGACATCAGCGGGCTTTCCTGCGCCTTCAACAATCGTCGTTTCATCCTTATCGATTGTAATCGTACGAGCTGTTCCAAGGTGTGAGAGCTCTACATTTTCAAGTTTGATGCCAAGATCTTCACTAATCAGCGTGCCACCAGTCAATGTGGCAATGTCACCAAGCATGGCTTTTCTGCGATCCCCAAACCCAGGAGCCTTCGCGGCTGAGATATTTAATACACCGCGGAGTTTGTTGACAACCAATGCCGTCAGAGCATCTCCATCAATATCTTCGGCGATAATTAGGAATGGTTTCCCAGACTGAGCAACTTTCTCGAGGAGTGGCACGAGTTCTCTGAGGTTTGAAATTTTCTTTTCGTGAATAAGGATGAGTGCATCTTCGAATTCACAGATCATTTCAGCTGGCTTATTTATGAAATACGGTGAGATATAGCCCTTGTCAAACTGCATCCCATCGACGAAGCGGACAGCCGTTTCGGTTGTCTTTCCTTCTTCGACAGTGATCACTCCGTCCTTGCCAACTTTTTGTAATGCTTCTGCGAGCAGGTCACCGATGAAGGTGTCATTATTTGCACTAATGGCTCCTACTTGAGCCACTTCCTCTGGACGACTTACCTGACGGGCAATCTCCATAAGATGGTTGACGGCAGCTGTGACACCCTTTTCAATCCCGCGACGCACCGCAGTTGGATTACTGCCAGCAACAATATTTCGAATCCCTTCACGAAAGACCGCTCGTGCAAGGACAGTCGCAGTGGTGGTTCCGTCACCAGCAAGATCAGATGTCTTGGAAGCCACTTCATTTACAAGTTTGGCACCCATATTCTCAAATGCATCTTCAAGATCAACTTCCTTACTGACGGTAACCCCATCTTTTGTGACGGTTGGTCCACCGAAGCTTTTGTCGATAATCACATTACGACCTGTAGGTCCCATAGTGACTGCGACAGCATCAGCGAGTTTCTCAACACCCTTAAGAAGTTTTCCACGGGCGTAGTCTTCGAATAGCAATTGCTTGGGCACGACTTGTCTCTCCTTCGGTAGCCAACCCACCTGGTTGGCCGTTGTTGTAATTTTTTCCGAAACGTATCACAGCGTGACCGGTATGCTCACGCTAAAGAAAACAGGTGGCTGAATAGGTCAGCCAGCAACAGACCAATTAATCTAAGACCTTTGCCAATATGTCACCTTCTCGCAAGATCTTGACATCGTGCCCATCGACCTCGATGTCGTTTCCTGAATATTTGCCATAAATGACTTCGTCACCAAGGGCAACCAGCAAGCTGGCACGTTTGCCACTTTCGAGCAGACGACCCGGACCAACAGCAACAACATGTCCTCGTTGAGGTTTTTCTTGTGCTGAATCTGGTAGCACGATCCCGCCAGATGTCCGCTCTTCTGCTTCAACAGGCTCAACGACAATCCTGTCATCAAGCGGATGAATTTTAAGTTTTTTTGCAGCCATTTTTCACTCCAAAGTTGGTATCCGCCAAAGTAAATGTTTCGGGGGTTTTGTAACGATGAACCCCTCAAATTATTTTCAAATTCTCAGTGATTACATCATGCCAGGCATGCCACCCATACCGCCCATGCCAGGCATACCACCCATGCCAGGCATGCCACCGCCCATGCCGCCCATACCACCCATGCCGTGGTCGTGCCCATGCCCTTCGGGCTCTGGTTCTTCTTCTGAAGGAATCTCTGTAATTAGAGACTCTGTTGTAAGAAGCAGGGCTGCAACACTTGCCGCATTTTGAAGAGCCGTACGGACCACTTTTGCCGGGTCAATAACACCAGCACTGACGAGGTCGCAGTAGGTGCCTTTATCGGCGTCATATCCGTCATGTTTCCCCTTCAATTGCCGGACTCGGTTGACAACAACTGACCCGTCAAGTCCCGCGTTGTTGGCGATAGCCTCTAGAGGGTAATGCAGAGCATTTTTTACAATGGAAGCACCATGCTTTTCATCACCCTTCAAATCGAGCTTCTCAATCGCCTTCTCGCCACGGAGAAGAGCGACACCACCTCCGGGTACAACCCCTTCAGAAAGAGCAGCCTGCGTCGCACTTTTGGCGTCATCGATAAGAGCTTTCCGCTCTTTCATTTCAGTTTCGGTGGCTGCTCCGACGTTAATTTCAGCGACTCCACCAGCAATCTTTGCAAGTCGTTCCTGTAATTTCTCACGGTCATACTCGCTTGTAGTCGCCTCGATCTCAGATCGAATTTGTGCCGCACGACTAGTGATAGCGTCTTTGGTACCCCCACCACTGACAATTGTCGTATTCTCGGCGGCAATAATAACTTTCTTAGCTTTGCCAAGATCTGTGAGTTGAACCGCATCAAGAGCAATACCGAGATCCTTGAAAATTGCCTCGCCTCCGGTAAGAACTGCGATATCGCCCATCATTGCTTTTCGGCGATCGCCGTATCCGGGAGCCTTCACGGCGACAGTCTGAACGATCCCGCGTAGTTTATTTACCACGAGGGTTGCGAGTGCCTCACCATCAACATCTTCGGCAATAATAACCAGTGGTTTTCCGGCCTTACTAATTGCCTCAAGTAGAGGAACAAGATTCTTCGCACTCGAAATTTTGTCTTCAAAAATCAGAATATAAGGGTTTTCGAATTCACAAATTTGGGAGTCTGCATCAGTGACAAAATGTGGTGATAGAAACCCGCGATCAAACTGCATTCCCTCGACAACGTTGACAAATGTTTCAGCCTGTTTGCCTTCCTCAACCGTGATGACGCCGTC
The DNA here is from genome assembly GCA_016776925.1 of Pirellulales bacterium. Lineage (GTDB taxonomy): Bacteria > Planctomycetota > Planctomycetia > Pirellulales > UBA1268 > UBA1268. Next base: position 9,038 of record JADHSL010000086.1, read on the forward strand.
CTTACCCACCTTGAGAATGGCTTCAGCAAGAACATTCCCAATCGTTGGATCGTTGTTTCCAGCAATCGTGGCGATCTGCATCAGTTCCTTCTTGTTCTTCTCATTAATTGAGGAGGCAAGACCCAGAATTGACTTCGTGACGGCCTCGACTGCTTTGTGAATGCCGCGTGCGAGAGCCATCGCATCGGCACCAGCTGCGATCATTTTGAGTCCTTCCCGAAAAATTGCTTCCGAAAGGACAGTTGCGGTTGTGGTCCCATCACCGGCAACATCATTTGTCTTGCTGGCAGCCTCTTTGACAAGTTGGGCACCAAGATTTTCAAACGAATCATCCAATTCAATGTCTTCGGCAACCGTGACACCATCCTTTGTCACCTTCGGTGAGCCCCACCCTTTATCAAGAACAGCATTTCTACCTCGCGGCCCAAGCGTACTTTTCACGGCTCGCGCGAGCTTGGAAACACCAGCAAGTAGAGGCTTACGCGCCTCATCCTCGAACACCATTTGCTTTGCCACAAGAAGCTCCTTCAAAAACGTACTCAACGGACCTCGCGGTCACGCAGTGGGCTGTTCTGGCAGCCACACCTTTCTTTAGCGGTAGAGAATGCAACCTTTGTGCCGGAGCGGACCAAGTCAGGATTTTTTTTAAAAAACCCGAAATTCGTCGCTTTTCTGCCAGATGTCGTGATCCGATCTGAGAAGGTTTCGTAGCAATGAGTGTCAAACGTGCCTTTTTGGCAGTCCATCTCATTGATCGCCCTTTTCCGGTTGGTCAGTTCTTACTTTGGTGACCAGTCGATGTCACCCTCGAGACCCCGACAGAATGCAGCAAGTAAATCGGCGGTTTTGTCGGCGTCGTCAAGCGAAACAGTCTCTACGGCAGAATGCATGTACCGATTGGGGACACTGACGAGGCCGGTTGCCACCCCGTCACGCGTGACCTGCAGCGCATTGGCATCAGTCGGGGTCGCTCGGCCAAACGCAGAAAGCTGAATGGGAATGTCACCATTTTCTCCTGCCTGAAGGAGCCGTTCCACAACCTGTGGATGCATATTAGGCCCCCTGTACACAACGGGCCCCTTGCCGAGTGAGATATCCCCCTCGGTTTTCTTATCGATTGTTGGGCAGTCAGTTGCGTGGGTGACATCAACCGCTATCGCGACGTGGGGATCGACTCGATGGCAACTGGTTTTCGCACCACGAAGTCCGATTTCCTCCTGAACCGTCGAAGAAACAGATAGAGAACAGGGAAGCGGGCCAGCGGCAACCGCTCTCCGAAATGCTTCAAGAACAACCCAGAGACCAATCTTGTCATCCATGGCAACGGAGGCAGCAAGGCCGTTCCGAAGTGGCTGGTATTTCAGTGCAAAGGTGGCAGAGTCCCCTATTCGGACAACCTTCTCAGCGTCCTCTTTGGTGTCGGCACCGATGTCAATCCAAAGGTCTTTCATCTTTGGAACGGTCTTTCGCTCTTCGTCGCTAAGCAGGTGAATTGGCTTGCGGCTCATAACTCCAGGTATACCCCCGCTGGCTGTCCATATCACCACGTGAGCACCGATGAGTTGCATCGGGTCCCATCCACCAATCGGTTGGACCGAAATGTATCCATCAGCGTCAATATGCTGCACGATAAGCCCGATCTGGTCGCAGTGACCAGCCAGAAACATACGGCAGCTTCCACCAGGGTTTGCAGTGCCGATGACGTTGCCGTGTGCATCAGTTTCAATTGTTTCAGCGCATGACTTCAGATACTCACGGACGAGCTTCTGAATGGGCTCTTCGTAGCCAGAAGCACTTGGTGTCTCGAGAATTTTGACCAGAAAATCATGGGCTACGGTATCCACGGGCGTTATTCCTTGCAGAGTGTGGTGGGAGGACAGAGCAGTGTCAGAATACCAAAGTTTTCGTCAGAGTGCGGTGATCTCGCATCGTCAGCGTGCCAGACG
>JADHSL010000087.1 GCA_016776925.1 Pirellulales bacterium
CGGAGCAGCGTGACGAAATGCTCAAGAAATTCGATACGGACGGAGATGGCAAACTGAGCCAAGAAGAGCGGGATACAGCCCGTGAAGCAATGAAGGCATCTCGAACAAAAGGTGAAAAACAACAGAAAAAGAAGGATTAATTTCGCAACGGAATCAACCTGTTGTCGATGTGCAAAAAGGGCTGGGACTCACAACTGGAGTTCCAGCCTTTTGTTTTGGATACCCGCCTTGGTTGGAATTATTTCTGCTTGCTCTCTTTGGCCTTCTGCGCAATCGCTGGTTTCGAAGAGGTATCTTCAGTTGCAGTACCAGCTGATTTTTTCTCTTTGCTATCAGTCTTCTTTGCCAGATTCTTCTCAGCCTGCTTCTTGCCCTTATTGCCCTTTGGTTCCTCATTGCTGGCAACCGTCTTCTTGCCACCAGATTTCACAGACGGTGAGGGCTTCGAAACCACCTTACCAACTGATTTATCTTCCGAAGACGCTGAGGCAACAACAGATTGTGGGCCTTTTGTTTTTACCGTTTTCTTTTTTTCAGCACCTGGACTTGCTCTTGAAACAGACTTTGCATCAGATGCTTGACCTTCTTCGAGCGTATCGAGCATTTCCTGCAAGCCGAGTAATTGAGCATTGACTGTCTGGGTTGCTGCTCGCACCATGGCCTGCCGATCCGCCTGTGCCCGAGCTGTCGCCTGACTAAATTCTTTCTGCTGTGACTTAAGCGCCTGTGACTGCTCAGCAAGATCTTTCGATCGTTCCTCGAGTGATGCTTCGAGCACACCGATTACGGTTTTTATTTCTCCTATCATTCGGGCTCGTTCAACTTTTGTTATCTCAGATTGGACTGCCAACTTCTCAGCAACATCTTCTCGAACCTCTGCAACATTTTGTGTTGCTTCACCCAATCTCTTTTCGAGCCGACTTGCTGATTCCTTCTGATCATCGAGTTGGCCAGAGAGTTGTTTCTCGAGACGTAACGCCGTCGCGGCCTGGACTTCAACACCAGCAGCTACGGCACCCTGCACTTCACTAATTCGCTTCAGATTCGCCTCGCTTGATGCTTTCACCTGAGTCATTGTCTGCTGCAACGCCGACTCTACCTCTGACTGGTTTCGTGCGAGCCGCCACAGACCAGTTGTTGCAGCAAATGCAATAAGAGCTACCACAACACTCAGGGTCATGACATGTCGACTGGAGCTCCCATTATTCTGAACTTCTTCCTCAAGCCTCGTCATCCGCCGTGCAAATTCTTCAGACTCTCGCCGGCGGTCTGCAAGAAAATCATTGAGTTGGCCTGCTGCATCGCGAATCATTGAAGCTGCTTCTTTTTGGGAAATCTCATCTGCTGGAAGAATCAATTCGTCTTCCTGCCCCAACGCCTGCTGCTCTGACTCGGAACTTCCGCCAGCATTCATCTCGCCCGAAACTTCTGGCTCGTAATTTTCGTCATTATTTGGTGTTTGTATCATCAACAACTCCAGACGGTTCACAACCGCCGAACATTTTGTACTTGAAGCGAATTAACTATGTTGAGGCCATCCATGGCTTCCATTACAGACTATCGGAAAGCAGGGGCCACCAACCAGAGTCGACTCTGTGCGAAAGAGCGCATAAACTGTATGGAACGGAGTATTTCCCCCAATAGAATGGTAAAAAAACCATCGCATCTGACCAGTTTTACCTAGACAACCGCGCTTACGAAGCATGCAGCGGCTATACTCATTTGCTGGAATGAAGGAGATTACAAATATGTCACTTATCACACTCGTCTTTAGTCACTCGATTCATATCGTGCGATCAGCCCTCTCAACACAGATCACGTCCGCAGCACGTGCTGGCGCCCTCCTTTGCCTGCTCGGGTTCGTATCGAATCCAGGCTATTCGGAGGAAGTCCTGCTTGGAGACCCCTCTCTCACCGCAGGAGTCCCCGGCCGAGGACCGATCTCAATGTCAGAAATCGAAACATGGCTTGATGATGAGCGGAATTTCGTCGAACTGACTCCACAACTTCCGCTTGGTCTTTCACAAGGCTCAAGCCAAATCACCGGCCTCGATGAAAATCCTTTGACTCGTGCAAAAATTGAACTTGGACGGCAGCTCTATTTTGACACTCGACTGTCTGTTGACTCCACTGTCAGTTGTGCGAGTTGTCATGATCCATCAATGGGCTACACAGCGCAGACAAAGACAGGCATTGGAATCAAAGGGCAGGCAGGTGGTCGAAACTCACCGGTTTCCTTTAATCGTATTCTTTCTGACAAACAATTCTGGGATGGCAGAGCAGAATCTCTCGAAGCACAGGCAATTGGCCCAATAGAAAACCCGATTGAAATGGGATTTACCCACGATGGTGTAGTGAAACGCTTGTCGAGCATCCCAGTTTATGCAAAGCAATTCGAGAAAATATTTGGCTCTGTGACAATTGATGCAGTAGGAAAAGCGATTGCAGCTTTTGAACGCGTCATCGTTACAGCGCCATCACCATATGACTACAACGAACAGTGGAGAGCATTTAAAAATCTTGAGCCAGAAGATCTTGAAGATGACCCCGAACTCGCCGAACTCTACGCAGATGCTGCCGCAGGTGTAAAAGCACACCCTATGAACGAATCTGCAAAACGTGGTCGAGAAATATTTTTCACCGAAAAAGGAAACTGTAGTGCCTGTCATGTTGGTGCAAACCTTGCAGATGAAAAATATCACAACATTGGTGTTGGCATGGACAAAGAAGGCCATGACATAGGACGGCACGCCATTTCAGAAAATGATATCGACACGGGCGCGTTTAAAACGCCTACGATCCGCAATGTTTCGCTCACGGCACCGTACATGCACGATGGCTCAGTGGCAACACTCGAGGAAGTCGTCGAGTGGTACGACAAAGGTGGTCATCCCCATAAACATCTCAGCACGAAGATCAAGCCTCTCAATCTCAACGATCAGGAAGAGACCGATCTGGTTGAATTCATGAAAGCGTGCACAAGCCCAACACCTACAGTCGAAACAAGTCGGCTCCCGGCAGACGCCTAACGCCAACAAGAGAGACCGCCAATAACCAATCTTGACTGCCCAAAACTGAGATGTGCTTCTGCGCATTCTGCATCTCACACACTCCAGTCAACTTGAAGGATTGAGCCATGAGTGACGAGCACCATCCAGAGGAGAATCCTGAACAACCAGTTCAGCAGATTCAGCATTCATCAGCGACGGCTCGAATACCTGATGAAATTGGACGTGGTGTTTTTGCGACGGCGGTGGTCGTACTTCACGGACCAAACGAATACACAATTGACTTTATTCAGTCACTCGCCCGTCCGAATCGTGTTGCAGCCCGAATCATTCTCCCACCAGTCGTGGCGAACCAATTTGTACTCGCCTTGGAACAGGCACTCGAAAAGTACCGTGTTTCATTCGGACATCTACCTCACCAACCTCAGCCACCGCAACCAGTCGAGAACCCGGGTCTGGGCAGCAGTGATGCGAACGATGGCCCGAAAGGTCACGCTGCCACTCCAAAAGAAAAACCTCAGTCGGCAGGTACTCCGCACACCTCAACACCACCGTCAAATCAAACAAATGCCGCGCAACCTGCTCCAATCGCAGATATCTACGACAACCTGAAACTTCCTGATGACATGCTCGGTGGCGTCTACGCCAATATGGCATCAATCTCACACACCGGGAGTGAGTTCTGCTTTGACTTCATTGCGCAGTTCTTCCCTCGATCTGCCGTCACTGCGCGAGTCTACATGGCGGCCCCCCGCGTGCCTGAACTCCTGAGCTCACTGAAGCGTTCAATTAGCGCTAACTAGGATTTGTTTTATAAAAGACAAGGTTTTTAGACGTTGCACCGCCGCTAACTCTGCAAATTGAATTCACAGGATTCCAAAAGCCGTAGACAGTGACTAATTGGCTACTACCCAAGAATCATCTTTGCCCGTGACAGCCTTCCATCAGTATGACTGAAAATCATAGAGCCGTAACTTTTCGGCGCACTTTCAAACTATTCTCAGCGGTCTGATAAGCCCATCAGGGTTCCATTACGTAATCGTAATTGGATTTTGTGCACTATCTTCTTTTAGTGATTCATGATTATCAAGGATATAGTCGATGGCACGCGCAAACGCAGGAACATGCTCAAGACTGAGGACTGTTGAATCAAGATCGGCAATCTTCATCCTTCGCTGCATACGTCCGCGGAAGTCTGCATCGTCAATCATTCGGCAGCAAACATCCAGAAAATCGCCTTCATTTTCAGTAATTAATTCTTCTAGGCCAACTTTCTTGAGTAGATAAGCCGTAGACAGGTTATAGAAGCGATTGCCAGCCATCGTGACAACAGGCAGCCTCAAGGTAAGCAGATCGACCGCAGTGTTGTAACCACCGAAGGGGTGTGCATCAATTGCGAAGTGCGCCTGCTCCAGAGATTGCATATATCTTTGAAAGTCGAAATTTGGCATCACAACCGTTTGTTCTGTGCCAAGAATATTCTCAACAGCTCGCTTGAGTGGCATGTATCCATTGCCGAGAACTGCCCCGCCCGGAAAAAAGTGAAACTTCACCGGCGTTTCAACTCTCTCCGAAATGATCTTGAGTCGATTGAGATGCTCACTATTAATTTTTTGGCCACTCCATGTGCAATTAATAATGATTGGCTTCTCTCCAAGCGTTGGATACTCAAGCCGATATTCCAGTGGCACTGGCGCCTGAGCACAACCAGGGATCAAAACAAGTCGCTCAGAATAATGCTCACGTGCACGATCTGCTACTTCGGTTTCACGTCCACCAATCCAGTAATCCACTTTTGCACCAAAAGTGCTCACAGGATGTCCATAATTACTCACCTGAATCGGTGCAATCCGCATGTTGGCAAGGATAATACTTTCGATACTCATCCCAATATCGGGAAAATAAGCCATCGAGAAGTCATTCGGATCAAAAGCTGAAAGATCATCTGCCTTTTCTGAAGCATTGTAGTGACGCACTTCACTAAAGATTTCAGTATCCAGATCTTCCCGAGCTCGCCCCAGGTGAATCAGCACCAGTTCATGATTTTTTGCAAGCTCCCTAAGAAATGGATGTTGTGAACGGTAAACACTCTGCCGAGGAAACCACATCGAAGAAAAGATACCGATCTTCTTTGGTTTCGGCTTATTTTCGATCTTTTTTTGGCAGAGAGGTGTTGCTTGAAACAGCCGATTGATCCGCTGCTTCACAAGATAATCTTTCTCGTTATCAATATACGTTGCACCAAAGTATGCGTGGTGCGTGAACGAGTTAATCCCAACCAGACGATCATCTTCAAATGTAATGTGATCGCGAAGATGGGCAAGAGTCTCTGGATCAGACGGTCCGGTTCGATACATTTCAAGGAAACAAAAGTACCACTGAGTTGCAAGCTGGGGGCTCGTTGCAAATAGTAGCCGGCGATCAACTTTCACCCGATTACGACCCGAATAGAGCGCGAGTAACTTCGTATAGTTTCGTTGCTGCTTTAGAAGAATCTGTATGAATGGGTCCGTTGTCCGGAAGTCACTTATCGCAACCACATTTCCAATGACAGCGTTGAGGTCAATAAAGCTCGCAGCGTACTTCTCAGGAAGCACAAAATCTTCCTGGGACATAAAATAAAGGAAATGTTTTACGAAGTGATTGAGCGCAGCATGATTGGCTTCCTCAAGTTGGTAATACGTCGTATCTCGGAGATGTATAAGCACCGCCAGGAACTGTGCCGCCATATATTCATATTCGGCTGCATGGTAATGCTGCACAAGTTTCGTCGCATTGAAATCAAGAAGCGGACTACTCGGTACAGACAGATCTGCTGATGCCTGTTGGCTCATAGCTGCTCCTTGGCCGTACTTTCCTGCTTCTTGCTCACTACCTGAAACTGATGACATACTTTCCTCCTACTACAATTTTCCACACAAAGACACTCATGACGTCTTCATATTAAATCTAGACAAAGACAATAGAAAACGCGACTCGTTGGCGCGCTTTACGACCTACTTAGAAAAACAGGACTTCTGAGACTTTCTGCCAGATTGTCCAACCCGCAATAACAACAAAACCAATTGCTGAACACCAAAGCAGAACATCCCAACTTCTGTTTGGAGCAAGCCGTTGATCAATGTCGCAATAGCGAAAATAAAGGACAGCAACAGCGAGAGCACCCAGCATCACCGCCTGAGCAACACCACTTGCCAAGACCATAGCAACAGGGGCACGGAACAAAAACGCCATCGACAACGCCGCAATCACCCAGACTACACATGTAACCCGAACGGCTTTTCGACGTGAGGCCTCATCACTGGGTAGAAGCCCAGCAAGAACCAGACCGTCAGCAACCATTCGAGAATTACCTGCTGCAGCAACAAAAAAGGTGGAATATAAAACTGCGAAAGCACCAAGTAAGAATATCTGCTGAATCCAGGCACCGAAGATTGGTACGTACATTTGACCAAGCGTGCGTACCATTTCGTTTCCTGACGGCACCAGACCGAGCCGCCCGAGAGTCGCTGCACCCAGCACATAGAAAAAGACTGTAACCAACGTATACACAAGCATTGAAAGCCATGCATCAAGCTGCATGACTCGCATCCACCCTCTGGCATTGACGGCCCAGCCTTCAGAAGAGGAATGTGTGCCGACTGACTTTCCATACCCTTTCTCGAGACACCAGTATGGATAGACCATCAACTCAGCAGCTCCCACACCAATAATCCCAAGTGCTGCCAGTGCGACTGAAAAGCCGCCACTCGTTCCTTCAAGTGATGGAGTAAGCCCTGTTATCCACTCCTCACTCGAAACAGCCCAGTTGGGATCAGCCTGAAGCATGACCACAGCGAGAAAAGTGAAGAGCGTAAAGGCAAGAACAAGAACAAGCGACAATCGTTCAATGAGCCCATACCGACCACATGCAAGAAAGACTCCTGTCAGAATCGCCATCAGAACTGCATAGATTGAAGCATCGTGTGGAGTCTTCAGGTCTTTGGATTGATGGCGTAGCGCCGCAAGTTTTCTTTCCAGGGACTGTAGATCTGCTCGACCCTCACGTTTTGCAAGTGCCGTATCAATCTCTGCTTTAGCAAGATCTTCGTAGAACGTACCAGCAACACGGCCGGAAGTCGTTAGTGGCAAAGCGGCTGCAAGTGACTGCCCGACACCAGCAAGGATGCCTCCTTGTTGCACGACGATAAGAATCATCATCACTGCCCAGCACCAATAAATCCATCCTCGCCCTGCGACTCGTGGGCCCGGAACTCGGTCAAATGAAGCCAGTGGTGTGCGGCCCCAGGTAATTGCATTCCGGCCAATCTCAATCTGTGCAGCAACCTTTACACCACAGCCAAGAATAATGAGCCATAGCAGGCTGAAGCCAACCTTCGCACCCACGACTGTTGTCGCAATAAGCTCCCCACTTCCCACAATTGAACTTGCAAGAATAATACCCGGTCCTAAAGCAGCAACTGTTTTCCAGAACGTCTTGGGTGGCGGAGAATACCCCTCAAGGCTTTCACTTACTTGTGAATGTTCTTTGTCGGTCACACCCGCCCCCTTTTCGAGATACCTCGCACCAAATAATCTGAGACGACGCTCCTGCGTCATTCCAAAACTTTCAATGGCGTACGCCTCTTAGCTGAAACATAATGTAGATCATTGTGATCAAATGCCTAACAGGAACCATTGGAAATTAAAAAAACGTCTTCGCCATACAATCAACACCATGAATGACATCTTTCTGTGTGCCATGCCTCAATGATTCAGATTTGGAAATTCTATGAAAAAACAGCTCCGAAAGAAAAAATCTGCGCCAACCAAACAGTCAACCCTCGATGCAAATCGTGCCATTGACCTTGTCGTTGCTCTTATGAAGATCCCTGGGCCAAGTTGCCATGAAGAAAAAATGGTTGAACAGGTCCGTAGACGGCTAACCGCTGCTGGTATTCCAGCATCTGCAATCACAACCGATAACGCGCACAAGAAATCACCTGCTGGAGGCACCACAGGCAATCTCATCGTGAAGCTTCCTGGAACAATTCGGGCACCACGAAGAATGCTCATGGCACACCTTGACACAGTACCGTTATGCGTTGGCTGTAGACCGATACAACGTGGTGACTCATTTGTTTCTGGAAATCCAAGAACCGCCCTTGGTGCTGACAATCGATCGGGTGTTGCCGCAATACTCAATGCTATTCTTGAGATTCAACGAAGAAAACTTCCCCACCCCCCACTTACCTTTCTATTCACGATCCAAGAAGAGCTTGGGCTGTTCGGCAGTCGGTTCGTAAATGCAAGCAAGCTGGGCAAACCCAAACTAGCATGGAACTGGGATGGCCGTGGGCCCCAAAGAATCACTCATGCTGCCATCGGCGGCAGAACTCTCTCAATTCAATTTCATGGTATTGCATCTCATGCAGGTGGAGCTGCCGACCGTGGCGTCAGTGCATTAACGCTTGCCGGGCTTGCCATCCAAGACCTTGTAAGTGGGGGCTGGCATGGGGAATTTCTCCGTGGAGGCAAAGTAGGCACATGCAACCTTGCCACTATCCACGGTGGTGACGCAACAAACGTTGTGACTGATCGGGTTGATATTGAGGGGGAATGTCGTAGTTTCGATCGCCGGCTTCTCGACCGCATCGCTCGTGAAGTCGAGCGGGCATGTCAACGAGCAGTTCGCTCAACAAAAAACTGTCGTGGCCAACGAGGCTCCGTTACATTTCACACCGACATTGAATATGAGCCTTTTACCATCCCAAAGAATGCAGCATCCGTACAAGCTGCCGAGGCTGCCATTCGATCATTCGGTATGAAACCTGAACTTCTTACGACACAAGGTGCACTTGATGCGAACTGGCTCAACGCTCGTGGTATTCCAGTAGCGACACTTGGAGCCGGTCAGGTCGCTGGACATTCATTGAGCGAACGACTCGATATTGAACAGTTTCTCACAGGCTGTGAAGTAGCACTTCGACTTGCAACAGCTCCAGATCTCGCTGCATGATTTCGAACAATCATAGAGTCTGAAAATACGCTCGCCGTTACTCAAAATCTGTTGACCGAAGCACTTCAACCGTCTCAAGACATACGGTAGCCATAAATTCTGGCAGAACCTCAGAACGCAGGAATTCAATGATCGCCGCGGCTTTGGTTGTTGGAACTAAAACTTCTAACCGAACAGATCGTGTACGTTGAAGCAGCGGACCCTCGGCACGTTGTCGTCCCCCTCCTTTGCACTCAGTAATCGTATATTCGGTCACTCCGCGTTCAACTAACTCATCGATAAGATGCTCGGCAACTGCAGATGGTGTCATGATCGTCAACCGCTTCATCTGACCCAATGTTCGCTTGCGAGTGGCCAGTACATTATCTGACATCGGGATCAAAGAATCGAGACCACGGACATCGAAACCGAGCCCTTCAAGTTCAAATGAATCTCTCATCTCATCAAGCTTTTCCAGCACACTATCATCTACAAGCTGCACGCCAGAAAGATCAATAACCAGGTTTCGCTGCTGGACAAGCCCCACTTGTTCAATCTGCCGTCGAAACGGAATCCAGTTGCTGAATACGGCAGAGTCTCGAGCACGAATGAGACTCGTATTCTCTGAGACATCTTCAACCTCTAAGTAGGGTTTGAAGAGAGAGCGAAGCGGAACTCCATTGGCCAGGTGGAGGGATACTTTCAGGATCACTCCGATTAAGACTCCAACCAGCAGGTCGGTGACGACCACCATAACCATCGTTGTGATAAAGATCGCAAGCTGTTCGCGCCCAATCCGATAGATATGAATAAACTCAGTGGGGTGAGTAAGGCGGAAACCGGTATACACAAGCATGGCAGCAAGCGCAGCAAGTGGGATGAGGTGAAGAAACGTCGGAATAAATGCGACACACAACAAAAGAAAAATTGCATGCCAGAAATTTGCAAATCGCGTCTTTGCACCGTTATCAATATTTGCCTTTGATCGAACAATTTCTGAAATCATCGGCAGACCACCCAGCAGTGAGGCAATAAGATTGCCTGCTCCCACTGCAAAAAGGTCTCGGTCCATATTGCTCCGCCGCTTCCATGGATCGACGGCATCTATTGCTTTGGCACTCAGCACAGACTCAAGGCTTCCGATGCAAAAAAAGATGATTGCCCATTTCCATGCTCTTGGGTCAGCAAGCACAGCAAAGTTTGGCAGCGTAATATCGCGAAACATACCGAATATCTGTTTTGGCATGCTGACAAGAAACTGTTCGCCTAGCTGATATTCGTGTCCCTGAAGGTAGTACGAATGCTCATGCAACAGATCAAAGCCATAACCAGCCGGAATCGCCATGAGCAGAACCACGACCGGTGCAGGGACTTTTCCTAAAAATGGCACTGGACGCACACAGGCAGGCCACGCGAACATGATGACGAGACTCACGATACCAATGCCTGCAATTGCAGGATTTGCTTCGGCAAGGAGATGCGGAATATCTGTAAGAATTTCTATTGGCTCACCTGACGCTGCTACGCCAAGCGCGACCGGAAGCTGTTTGATACAGATAATGATCCCTATCCCAGCGAGCATTCCGTGAACCACAGAGATTGGGAAGAATTCTCCCAAGATTCCAGCACGAAACGATGCAAATACCATTTGCAAGATAGCCGCTGCGAAACCAATTGCTAACGCAGCGCGATATGCCTG
>JADHSL010000088.1 GCA_016776925.1 Pirellulales bacterium
GCCCCGTCACATATCCGGCATCCCTCATAAGCTCCGCCAATGTTGGGTGATCTGTTGGTATCGGAAGCCCCCGTGCCATCCCTGATTTCCCAAATCGTTGAGCGTACATTCCGGTCATCAACGCGCAGCGGCTGGGCGAACATGGCGGATTGGTGATGTATGACATAGTGCAACGAACACCATCGGCTGCGAGGCTATCTATATGAGGCGTCGGTATTCTTTTATTCCCAAAACATGCCAGGTCACCATAGCCAAGATCATCAATAAACAGGATGACTACATTCGGCTTCCGTTGGGCCTCTTTGGCGAACACACCCTCCCACTGAAAAGCATTGCAGCACAGCATGAGACTCAAGATAAAAACTTGAACACGCATTCTAACCCGACCTTAAATTGGGGAATAAAAATCACACCCGGATATAACTCTGACCTGATGGCCACCCTACTACGGTGTCGACTCTGACGTACGATGTTCAGAATCAACGTCTCTTACGCCAACTCATTTCTGTGCCCCGGGGTCACTGCCAGGCATAAACTGAAAATCAGTCTGTTTTTCAAAACGGCTGGAAACTTCTCCCGCCATCACTGGTGCACCCTCGACAGGAAGCATCCGCATGGGCTGACCGATAGACAGGTCAAGTTTCGACAGGTCGACCCAGAAAATATTCGGTGTATCTGTTAGTTCAAAGTAGTACGTGCGGCGTTTCTGATCAGCCACAATCCGCCAGAGCGTTGCCGCCACGTTCGGCTGCCCGGCATGTACTGCACCAATCGGTGCTGACACATTTCGAATAATCGAGAACACGCTGGCAATCTGCTCCCTCTCATCAGATGTCTGCGGAGCTTCTCCGAGATAGTAGCTTGCCCTGACAAAGCGATCAGCGGGCCGTTCTGTTCCCGGCAACATGATACTCCCACCCACTTCCTGCCAATAGCCATTGAGTGCCAACTGCTGATCATATGGTGGATCGTTGGTCATCACGCTGTACTGTTTTCCATGATGAACAACCAGTGTGCCATCAATGTATTCAAAAATGGCAGAGTCTCCAGTTGCATCAGCAACAGAGAGGTGTACCGTCCCTGCATGTCCGCCAGGCATGATCAGTACACCAAGCTGAAAGGGTTCGTCTTTGAGTACCGTCACTGCTTCGTCGACTGTTGCAAAGGTGTCGAGCACATACTGAGCCCAGGCTCCTATTGAGAGGGCAGGCCGAGTACCATCAAACTGCGGATAGACACTACTTGAGAGATAGAGAACATTGACCACAAGCCCCTTCTCATTCATGCCATCAGCCACAAGCTTGTCGTAGCATGTCGCGACAACACTCCCGTATTTTGATGTCCATTTAAGTGACCGAGAACCAGCATTCCCATCGCGCTCAAGCCCAGCGGGGAAAGCCCACAGGTTCACCTCCAACGACTGCTCCCAGTCCATGGTACGCCCAACTACGACCGTATTGTCAGGACCCCGATAAAGAACTCTGGAGCATGCAATCACAGGTGTTGCCGTCACACTCAGAAAGATGCCGAAAAGACAACAAACTTTTTTTGACACACGATTCCAGCGGCTCAACGTTAAAAACATGCTATTAGTCTCACTCGGTTTGTCTTGATTGCGTACCGTCCCAGTAGGACATAATACTCGATCTCCCTTATGATCTCACAGACAGAGGATTTGGTTCTTTCTCAACTCGAGACATTTCATTTATGCATCCCATTCGTAATACGCTTTTTTCGATGCCAACAAGCTTTCAGGCAGCCGCTGTAATCCTCTATTTTTCTATGCAGGCAGCAGCAGCAGCTGGTGACTGGCCGCAGATTCTCGGCCCGCATCGAAGCGGCATTGCAGATCCTGATGAACAACTAGCTGACACATGGCCGGCAGCAGGCCCACAAGAAGTCTGGCGTCGCCCCGTTGGCAGTGGGTACGCCGGCGTCTCCGTAGTCGATGGAAAAGCCTTTCTTTTCCACCGAATCGATGATCAAGAAATCACTGAAGCACTTGATGCCGCAACCGGAGAAGGTATCTGGAAAACCAATCACTCAACTCGTTTTCGGCCTCAGGTAGGTGGTGGTGATGGCCCATTGTGCACACCGACAGTTTCGAATAACAAAGTCATCACCTTTGGAACACAGGGAATGCTGACATGTCTCAATGCACAAACAGGAAAGATTCTGTGGCAGCACCGCACACATGAAGAATTTGATGCAGGCGAGGGGTATTTTGGCTCCGGTTCAAGCCCTCTTGTGATTGACAACCATGTTGTCGTGAATGTTGGCGGCCGAACCGGCGCAGGCGTGGTCGGTTTCGACCTGGCCACTGGAACTGTTGTTTGGAAAACGACAGATGAACCGTCAAGTTATGCTGCCCCGTCATCAGTCATGCTCGGTAAACAACAGCATGTGGTTGTGATCACACGCTACCAATGCCTGCTCATTGACCCCAGAAATGGAGCGATTGGCTGGTCCTTCCCTTTTGGCATGAGAGGCCCAACGGTCAACGCCGCGACTCCAATTACCTGGAGAGACCAGGCCAATGGCCATCGCCTTCTCGTCACTGCATCGTATGGCATCGGGTCAGTGTGCGCGACGTTTACGAAGACAGAAGTAACTCCTCAGTGGTCAGGAACCGATAGTCTCGCCAGCCAATACTGCACGCCTATTCTTCGCAAGGGTCACTTGTACTGCATTGATGGCCGAGACGACGGCCCGCCTGGTGCGATGACGTGCATTGATATAACAACAGGAAAGGCTGTGTGGCGGGAGGAGAATTTTGGCTATGGGAACCTGCTGGCAGCAGACAACAAAGTGCTCGCTGTCAAAACCAATGGAGATATTGCCCTCCTCAATGTCTCTCCTCAAGGCATGACGGTACTCGGGCAAAGCCAACCGCTCCCGGGCACAATTCGAGCACTCCCCACACTGGCACAAGGACGACTCTTTGTCCGTAATGATGACACTCTTGTCTGCCTCGACATCAGTCGCTAACTGCGCTTCCGTGAGAGCATAAACTCATTGCCTTCAGTGTCAGCGCACATCGCGAGATGGGGCGGCTCACCATTTTCTTCACGAGGCTCGTGCGTCAGAATACCGCCTGCAGAAGTTACTTCAGTCGCTCCGACGACCACATCAGCCACCTGAAAACTCAGGCCGGTCCATGTGCGTTTCCCTTCGCCTCCACTGTGAATGCCAACAGTCGCTCCGCAAATATCAAGATCTGTAACAGCAGGATTTTTTCGCGTCACTTTCGCCCCAAAGAGTGTTTCGTAGAAAAGCACAGCGCGATCCACGTCGGCAGCCCAGATTAAATATTTCACACGCTCAACATTCATCTCTCTTCTCCTTGGCTTCCATACTGCCAGATTCTCTTACACAACTCGCTTCGCATAAAATACCATGAGACAATCATTCACCAACCCGAATGCAGCTCCCTGCACACATCCAAGGCCGTAGGGCTGCCTGTAAGATGACCACACGAGCCCCTCACTCCAAACCAACAGACCTTCCCGACGGCTACCGACTCGACCAGACTTCACATCTTTTTTCTTGAGAGACCGTTATGAAATCACTGACCCGCCACCTTACCTTCACCATTCCAGCCAGAATGGGATTCGAGAACATCACATCGACCATCACCGATCTTGTGACTGAGTCTGGCATTCAGGAAGGGCTCTGCCTCGTGAATGCGATGCACATCACAGCGAGTGTCTTTATCAACGATGACGAGTCTGGCTTACATAAAGATTATAAAAAATGGCTCGAGAATCTTGCCCCGTTTCACGCCAGCCCAGAAGTCTACGATCACAATCGAACTGGTGAAGACAACGCAGACGCTCACATGAAACGGCAGATCATGGGGCGGGAAGTCGTTGTTGCAGTTACGAACGGCGCGCTTGATTTCGGTCCATGGGAACAGATTTTCTATGGCGAATTCGACGGCCATAGACGAAAGCGTGTTCTTGTAAAAATTATTGGCGAATAACAACACAGTGTGAAAAAGTTACACCACCACATTCTGAGGCGAACCATCAACAAACCCTCGAACGTTTTCTGATGTTGCTTCAATCAGTCGTTGGCGAGCGGCACGACTAGCCCACGCAATGTGTGGAGTAATAAGGCAATTCTTTGCTGTCAGAAGTGGATTTGATACCGGAGGGGGTTCGACAGAGAGTACATCGAGCCCCGCACCCGCAATCCTCTCTTCATTCAATGCGTCAGCAAGATCCTGTTCGTGAATGACCCCACCCCGCGACGTATTAATAAGGTACGCAGTTGGCTTCATCACAGAAAGCCGCGTCGCATTGACAAGTTCTTTCGTTTCCGACGTAAGTGGACAATGCAACGAGACAACGTCGCTTTCACGAAAAATAGTGTCGACGTCAGTATATGTCACCCCCTCTGCACTCACGCTGCTTTTCCGACGAGCGGCGAGTACGTCCATCCCCAATGCCCGTCCGACAGCAGCGACTGCCTGACCAATAGCACCATACCCAACAAGCCCAAGTGTCCGACCATCAAGCTCAACCAATTCACCCCGCCAGAAGCAAAAGTCAGGACACGAAGACCAGCCACCGTCTCTGACCTCAGCCGCATGCAGAGCCGTCTGGTTCGTTAACTCAAGCAGTAGGGCAAAGACCGCCTGCGCGACGTTCGGCGTGCTGTATCCAGGAACATTACAGACGGTAATCCCACGAGCACCAGCTGCCTCAAGGTCAACTACATTCACTCCTGTAGCAAGGACTGAAATCAGCTTGAGATGTGGAAGCTCAGCAAGAATCTCAGCCGACAATGGTGTCTTGTTCGTGAGTATAACTTCCGCATTCCCTGCCCGCCGCTGAATCTCCTGAACGGCTGTGCGGTCAAATACCTCAAGGCTGCCAAACTCTGCTACGGAATCCCAGGAACAGTCACCTGGGTTCGTTGTGTACCCATCTAAAACGACAATATTCATTGCAATACATTTCCTGCTAAGGAGAAGGGCATTATCACCATGCGTTATGACGATGCTGGTGGCTTCCGATATTGATTTGCGGCAATTGCCTCACCAATTTGATCCAGTGGCAAGACGACATCTGCAAGCCCAGCATCAATCACCGCTTTGGGCATGCCGTAGACGGTACAACCTTGGCGATCCTGTGCAATAACGACGCCACCCGCCGCCTTCACACTGCGACACCCTTCGAGTCCGTCTGAGCCCATGCCGGTAAGAACTGTTGCTACGACCTTGCTCCCATACACAGGAACAAGGGACTCGAGCAGGCAGTCGAGGGAAGGCCGACAACCCTGTCTCGGCGGATCCTGCGTAAGCCGACATACCAACTCTGAGTCTTTCTTTATTACGGTAAGATGAAATTTACCAGGTGCCAGGTAGGCCGTACCAGGTTCGATAGACATTCCCGTGGATGCGAGTCTTACTGGAAACGTCACAATCTCATTCAGACGCTTGGCAAGTGATGCAGTGAAGGCAGATGGCATGTGCTGCACGATGAAGACAGGCACATCAGGCTTCTCGGGCAACGATCGCAACACGGTTCGCAAAGCCTGTGGGCCACCCGTTGATGCTCCAATGACAATAACATCTTCTAGCTTCGTAACCGAAACCGGTCGTCTTCTAGGACTTTTGTTAGGACTTTTATTTTGAGGAGCACGAGGACATGGCTCGCCATCAGACCGGGCCAGTAGAATCGCTCTAATCCGCTCCGCAAGGGCGTCACGAAGATCGTGCCTCTCTGTTTTTGCATCCAACCCTGACGGCTTCAAGATACAGTCCATCGCGCCATTGAGTAAGGCATCAACGGTAGCTGGAGCACCTTCGGCAGTTATACTGCTAACCATTAAAACAATTGTCTCTATCGACCGTCGATTAATTTCCCGCAATACGCCAAGACCATCAAGCTTGGGCATTTGCACGTCGAGCGTGAGGAGATCGGGTTGCAGTCGTTCAATTTTTTCAAGTGCCTCAACCCCATCACATGCACAATCAATTACTTCAACTCCATCAACTTCAGCGAGCGATCGCATGAGCATTTGTCGATAGAGACTTGAGTCATCGACTACGAGAACACGTAAAGGACGTTCCACTTTCACCAATTCACCCACTATAAAAGCGACCTATTTGCAGCCGGCAAGCCACAATAAAATGCCCCATAAGACTGCCAAAACCGAGTGTTCTCGGTCCGTTCACAACGACTATAACGGACAGAGGCCTAAGAGAGCCGACTTTTCCTTCCCCGAATTTGCTCGCAACTCAATTCCCGACTATATCCTGTTTAGTGGTATTGCGAACACGAGAGTTCCAAAAAGGGCTCCCACACGGCAGAGACTCACATGAGCATCACACCTCCAACACAACCGCACGCCCCAGAATCAACGCTTCACGGCAGTCAACCAAATTCCACATCTCCTCAGTTTGTTGGCTTTCGACTTGCAAACCAGAATTACATTTTTCGAATTGAATCAATTCAAGAAATTGTGATGCCCTCACGGGTCGCGAAGATACCCGAAGTACCTGCGTACGTCGACGGCGTAAGTAATCTTCGTGGAATGATTATCCCAATCGTTAACCTACGGTCACTCTTCAACCTCAAACGCAGACCCCACGACGACGAAACGCGTACCATTGTTGTTAATGTTGGCAGTCGCACCATTGGCTGTACCGTCGACTCTGTTCTCCGCGTTATGCGGGTTCCTGCAGATACTATTCAACCCGCCCCTGACTCTGTGAACGGAAGCGGGCGTCGATTTATTGAAGGATTCACTCGAGTGGAAGATGACCTCTTCATTCTGCTTGATGCCAGTCAACTTCTTGAACCTGCTAATCTGGAACAAGTACATCAGGCGAGTGTTCAGTTTGAAAAAAACTCATAAACACTATGCACTCAGAGGAGCCCACCACCAGCAATTCAATCAAGAACATGGATCTGAAAATGAGCAACAGGCTACCAAGTAGGCACTGAACCACTACACCGCGTATCATGGAGAACTCAAGAAGTTTCATGACAATCGTCTTCGATCACTCGGTGTATTCAAGGAACCTTTTACCGACGCATGAACGTGCCGGATGACTTCAAAAACACCATTACGACGGAGCGAAGAACTCGTAACGGAGTCAGGTGGACGCCAATGGATTTGACAAAACTGACACCCGAAGAGTTTGATCGATTTCGTACATTTATTTATGGCGAAACCGGAATTCGTCTGGCCGATGGGAAAATCACTCTCCTTTCAAATAGAATTCGGCGTCGGCTTCGTCAACTCGACATAGGATCATTTGAGGATTACTACAATCTCCTCACCCAGAAAAAACTGCCGCGGGAGCTCGAGCACTTTATTGATGCCGTGACCACAAATGAGACACATTTCTTTCGGACCGGAGGGCACTTCGAATGGTTTACCGACTCCTTCCTGCCAACAATCGGTGCCCAAGCGGCGGAGAAAAGACGCCCTAAGTCGCTGCGAATCTGGTCAGCTGCCTGCAGTTCCGGAGAAGAACTTTACACGCTGGCCATCTGTCTCGATGAAGTCCGTCACCAGTTTGCTGGCTGGGACATATCCCTTCTCGGCAGTGACATCAGTGAAACCATGATCTCTGCAGCACGAAAGGGCATATTTCCGAACCGTTCGCTTGATCAGACAACAGACGAGCGACGTTCACGATATTTTGCAGAACTTCCAGACCAAGCAGGTTGGTCAATTCGACCGAGGCTGATCAGCATGTGCGAGTTTCAACGCCATAATTTACTTACTCCAATGCCTGGTGACAAATTTGACTGCATCTTCATACGAAATGTTTTCATTTATTTTGACCGTAAGTCAAAACAGACTGCTGTGCAAAACTTGATTCACTCATTGGCACCGGGAGGATCTCTTGTGGTTGGACCAGCAGATGGCATCTACGACCTCCTTGGTGAGCTCAATAAAAAAACAACTTTCTTGTATGTGAAACCTCATTAGCCGCAGTTCGCTCCGAAGAAAAAACCTTACCAACATCATCAATCATGAACGATTCCTTTCCTAGCGACCTACCAGCTGACGAGATGAGCGACTACGTGCGGCTCTATCTTGACGAAACAAACGAACAGCTTGATAGCCTGGTGGAAATTTTTCTGGAGCTGGAGAATCAAGCGCCCACTCCTGAAGAACTGAATGAGGCATTTCGCCTTATTCATTCAATTAAAGGTTCCTCTGCACTGCTTGGGCTAGACCGAATCACGTCACTTACGCACCATCTCGAAACGCACTTTGAAAGACTCCGGTCAGGAAAACAGGAACTGAACACTCCTACTATTGATATCGTTCTGCGGTGCATTGATTTTCTTCGTGAAAGCAACCAGCACTTACAGGACGGTGAACCACTCAGTACCGCTGGAGACCTGTTGGATCAGGTCAAATCGCTTGGTCAGAGCACTTCAGCGTCGGACGCCCCGAAAACGCAACAACCAGACCGTCCCCAGCAAGCAAACGCAGAGATAGAAAAAGCCAGTCCTGCTCACGAACAACCACCAATACATTCTGATCAAAAGCCGGAAGAGTCATGGTGGAGCATCACCATCTCTGTAGAAGCTGGCGATTCGTCGTCAGCCGATGCTGTTTCGAAAGTTTCTCAAAGCCTGGCTGCCCTGGGCGAACTTATGGATAGCCAGCCGCCACAAGCCTCTCTGGGCTCCACGCATAACCTCACTCAAATCGCACTCGTTCTCAAAACATTTGCTCCAGAAGCGGAGATAATCCAAACAATTGAGGCGGGCAGCTTCACAGACTTTTCTGTCACAGAAGTCCCCTCAGACACAACCATCGCCCCGGCTGAACCACAGACATCCGGCGTTCCTTCGCGGGAAACACAAGGTTCAAATAAACAACGTGTACAGCCAGATTTACAGGACACCGTCACCGAGAAAGCAGCGCAAGAGCCTGCAAAACCCCCAGCCCTCGCCAAAACCGTGCGAGTTGATGTTGATCGCCTCGACGTCCTCTTAAACCTCACTGGTGAACTGGTCGTCAATCGGGCACGACTTACACAACTTGCCGAGAATGTTGCACCAGCTTTCCACAAGCTTGGCTTAAGTGCACATACGACAAACCTTCTTGAGTCCTTCCGGAAGCTCACGGCACGGCTTGCCGAACAATATGGTGAAAAAGCGCATCTTGAGCTACAAGACCTGAACGAACAAATTGATACTGTTGGAAACCAGTTGCAAGACTGGGAACACAATCGGCAAAGCTTTGCCGAATTAAGCACCGCAATCGATCAACTCACCCGTGTTTCAAACAGTCTCCAGCGAGGCGTACTCAACACGCGAATGGTGCCCGTAGGCCCGTTATTTAATCGATTCAAACGCTCGATACGAGATATCACACAGGAACTCGGTAAGCAGGTACACCTGCAACTCGAAGGTGAAAAAACAGAACTCGATAAACGGATGATTGATGAAATAGGAGATCCCCTCAACCACCTCATTCGCAACTGCGTTGACCACGGTATCGAATCGGCAGATATACGAATACAAAACGAAAAACCTGAAATCGCAACGGTGTCACTGGCCGCTTCTCATCGTGGCAACAATGTTTTTATCACCGTACAGGATGATGGGAGTGGCATCGATATCAACCGTGTGAAACAGACCGCAGTTGCAAGAGGAATCATTCCTCAAAGTTCAGCGGCCAAACTCACTGACGACGAAGCTGCCGAACTTATCTTCCAGCCAGGGTTTAGCACCGCCACAGAAATTTCAGACATTTCTGGGCGTGGCGTTGGCATGGATATCGTCAGGACGAAAATTGCTCAACTCAACGGAACTGTTGAAGTGTCCTCAAAGCAAGGCGTTGGTACAAAATTCATCATTCGTTTGCCGCTTACGCTCACGATCACTCGCTGCATGCTTTTTCGGTTATCGCATGGTGTCCTTGCTGTACCCATCGAAAATGTACGGGAGATAGTCTCTGTCTCTGGCTATCAGAGTACCACCGCCAATGGCCGCCAAATGTGTGATGTTCGTGGCGAGTTCCTTCCTCTCGTTTCAATTGATGATCTCTTCGATTTCCATGCACTCACAGGCGGCGACGGAAAACCTTCAACGAAGCAGACCGTAAGTCCAGAGAAACATGTCGTCATCTTGCATGCTGCAAACAAATCACTGGGACTTCGTGTTGACGGCCTCCTTGGAGGTCAAGACATTGTTGTCAAATCACTTGATGAAAACTTTACGCACATCAAGGGACTTGGTGGCGCCAGCATCCTGGGAGATGGGTCCGTATGCCTTCTTCTCGATGCTGCTACATGTATCGAGCTCGCAGCTATTGGCTCCGAAGAGCTTGCAAAGGAAATGGCCGCTGACTAACCACTTTTACTGGTGAGCGACAATCAAGAAAGTCCTCAAGTGGCACTTAAAGTAGATATTTTCTTGAACCCACTAGCAGCTTGGCAGTTGGTTTGGAGCATGCACTGGTCGAGCCATCCAACTGTTTAATCCAGCGTTTCCTGCCCTAAAAAGAACATTCTGACTCTCCGTGTAATGCCCCTGCCGCTACTACATGGTCTTGCAGACAAAGAGTGACTAAAACTGGCAATAAAAGAACTGACAGGAAAACTCTCCACCGCTACACTAGGAAGTGTCGAAGAGAATCCAAGTCATAACTATGACTTGTTCAGTGACACAGCCTTCTGGA
>JADHSL010000089.1 GCA_016776925.1 Pirellulales bacterium
AATCAAAAGAGTTATTTTCAGCCGGTTTTCCATAACACTCCAGCATGCCTGCTACAGCCGCTAGATACTCATTGAAGTGTGGGTCCATAGTACAATCCTCCATGTTTGGTACTGTGAAATAGCTGAAGATTTGTACGCAAGCAGATCTGTTTTGGTTCGACCCTATCAAAAACGAAGAGAGCTTTTTGTGTGCTTTTTCGGCTGACGGCTTGCCAAAAAACTTGCAAAAAGGGTGGTGTTCCGGTAGCTGGAATCCTTCAAGAAAGTGGCGTTGCATCTGAAGAGCGAGCGTTTGCTTGAAGTATTTGCCTGGGAGAACAGGACGTACTCAGTCGACAGCTATTCCGTAGTCAGCCAGTACGTCGCGCAGACGAGCCGTGGGCCCTGCTTCAAGTGGAACCAGAGGGAGTCGCACGTCTCCAGTGTCGCGGCCAAGCATTTTCATGGCAGCTTTAATTGGGATTGGATTACTTGCTAGACCGAGTAGGTCACGCCCAAGTACAAAAAGGCTCTGATGAAGCTCACGAGCTTTACCAAGGTCACCCTGGTCAAAGGCATGAAGAAGTGATTTCATGTCACTCGGTACGATGTTTCCAACCACCGAGACTACACCTCGTCCACCAACGGAGAGCAACGGAAGCGTCATGCTGTCATCACCTGAAAGAACAGTAAGGTCTGTGCCCGAAAGTAACTGGGAAGCCTGATCCATTGAGCCGGTTGCTTCTTTCACCATGGCTATGCCTGGAAGTTCAGCAAGTCGAAGGATAGTTTCAGGTTCAATATTGCGGCCAGTACGACTCGGTATGTTGTAAACACAGATAGGTATAGAAACGGCTTCGGCAATCGCTTTGAAGTGCTCGTACAAGCCCTGCTGTGTTGGACGGTTATAGTATGGTCCAACAACAAGAGCCGCATCAGCACCGGCTTTTTCAGCGTACTGTGTGAGTCGAATAGCTTCAGATGTAGAATTACTCCCAGTCCCTGGCATCACCAGGATTTTGCCTTGAGCGGCATGAATGCTCTCGCTGATGACCTGCTCATGTTCTTTGTGGGAAAGAGTAGGGGACTCACCCGTTGTTCCTGCTGGGCAGATAGCAGTAACACCCGCCTCGACTTGAAATGCGATTTGTTCATTCAGCCGTTCGACATCAACTTTTCCGTCGCGAAAAGGTGTCACAATGGCGACGGAAAGACCGGCGAACTGTTCAGCACGCGTTGGCATGGAGAGTCCTTTTTTTGCTTGATATGTTGAAATATTTTTGAGGCCAACGATGCACATCTGCCCGAAGCCGTCGGCTCTCTTCTGGCGAGGATACGTGTTTCAGGAAAAGGTCGCAAAGGGTGGCAGTATGACAGGCGGTTTTGTGGTAACGTCGGGAGTAAGTGGGCTCTGAAAGAACTATGGCAGAAATCTTTGATCGTATGCGAGATCGTGAGCAGCGGAGTGTTGCACAACAGCCGGTTCCTTCGCCCGCTGCCACAGATATTGCAAGGAAGGTTCTTCGGGACGGATTCGAAGACAGAGCTCCTCTCTCAAGCAGGCCATGTCTTGGGATCGTACTGGGTACAGGCATGGGGTCGTTGGTCGATCAACTCGAAGAGAAAAGAAGTATCGACTTTTCAGAACTGGGGTGGCTTCCATCAGCGACAGCCATAGGTCACGCTGGTCGACTTGTTTGGGGACATGTTGAAAACCATTCAGTCGTTATGCTGCAGGGGAGAGTGCATGCGTATGAGGGGCAGACTGTCGATATGTTGTATCGTGGAGTCGAGCTTTTTGCTGCACTTGGGGTTGAGCGATTACTTCTTACCAACGCATCTGGAGGACTCGCTTCAGACCTTGTGGTTGGTGAGATTGTTGTCCTGAACGATCATATTGATTTTGTTCAGAATACTCTGCCTGAAGAGTATCTGAAAACAATCGATGCTCACGTCTACGATGAATTGCTGTCAACTGAGGCCGTGCACGCTGCAAAGGCGGCTGGCCATCACTGTCGATGTGGTGTCTACGCCTATTGTCTCGGTCCGAACTATGAAACCCGAGCAGAGTACCGAATGCTAAAGATGCTTGGTGCTGATGTTGTCGGGATGTCGACGGTACCAGAGGCAATCGTCGCTAGAAATTTTGGAATGCGTGTTGTGGCTGCATCAGTTGTGACAAATCTTGCCGACTCAGTTGACAGTGAGGATCGGCAGCCACTTGATGGTGAGGATGTGTGTCAGGCAGCAGCTTCGGCCACGAATGGGATGTGGGCAATTGTTCGGCAGCTTCTGAGTGAAATATGAGGTCTGGTGGTATGTTACTTCTCACGAATGACGACGGAATTCATGCCGATGGACTGCGTGCTCTCGAAAAAGCAGCACGTCTATGGCAGTCAGATGTGATTACCGTCGCACCACTTGAGCCCCACTCGGGCTGTGGTCACCGGGTCACGGTAGACCGGCCACTTGTGCTCCAGCAGGTGGAAGAGAACCGCTACCATGTCAATGGAACTCCTGCCGACTGTGTGCGACTGGCTTTTGCCACGCTCAAACTTGATCAGCCGGGTTGGGTTCTTTCGGGAATTAATGCCGGGGGAAATCTTGGTGTTGATATTCACCATTCAGGGACTGTTGCTGCTGCACGCGAGGCTGCACTTCATGGTTGGCCGGCAATGGCGTTGTCGCAGTATCATCGACGAGGGAAGCCTATCGACTGGAATATTGCATCGTCGTGGGCTGGAGCTGTTTTTTCGGCAATCGATGATGTGGCACCACTGGGGCGTGGCCAGTTTTTCAACGTCAACTTTCCTCATCTAGATAATCCTCAGGCCGATCATCCCCCACCAATTGTTTCCTGTGACATTGACCCTTCTCCACTGCCATTGCAGTTCATCGCTCATGATGATGGGTGGATGTATCAAGGGAAATATCAGGACCGTCCTCGGCAGCCTGGAAAAGATATCGATGTCTGTTTCGGCGGTCAGATTGCATTGTCTCGTGCGGAAGTCGTTTAGTTTCGCTCAAGCGTGTCGACCTCAATATCGAAAACTCGCACCTGAGCCCATTTTTCTGCGTTGTCAGCAATGAACTGCTGATGGCGGTCTGATGTCTGGTATGTATCGTGGGCAGCGTGTGACTCAAAGATAATTTCAAGGGCAACGTCAAAATCTCTGTCGTTTACTTGTCGGTCGTATTCACTTGCACACGTCCCAACCGCAAATGAGAGTGCTCCTGGATGGTTTGTCAGGTGTGTTCGGCAGGATTCTATCAGTGATTCGATAGAACCCTTGTCTTTCATTGTGAAGTAAACGGCGTGCGAGAGCATGATTAGTCCCTTTCTGGTATCGGTTTCTGGGGTGCAATAGGTTGTCTAGTTGTACGCCGCTGGAGCAGTCACACACGATCCATATTCTGCATCAAAAGTCGTGTGCGTAATTGAAACACATTCGAACGTGTTACACGTGTTCGTTTTCATCAGAAGTTGCTGGTGATCTTCGTGGAGCAGAAGGCCCAATAACAGATGCAACTTCACTGTCATCCAGACTTTCTCGAGAGATGAGTTCCTCCGAAAGGGTGTCCAGCTTTTCCCGGTTGTCGGCAAGCAATGCGTCGGCCCGCTCGGCAGCGGCAGAGAGAATGCGTGCCACTTCTTCATCAATCACCTGCGCGGTGTGTTCGCTAAAGTCACGTTGTTCGTAGACATCACGTCCCAGAAACGGATGTTCATTTGATGTCTGGCAGGCGAGGGGCCCAACTCGTTCACTCATGCCCCAGTTCGACACCATCTTGCGTGCCAGACGAGTTGCCTGTGTCAGGTCGTTCTCTGCACCAGCGGAATATTCACCAAAAACCAGTTTTTCGGCAGATCGTCCCGCCAGAATAAAAGCGAGACGGTTATGGAGATCAGACTCGCCAATATTCATGCGGTCTTCTTCGGGGACCAACTGTGTCACACCAAGAGCCCGCCCACGAGGAATGATTGTCACTTTGTGCAATTTGTCAACGCCAGGAAGGAGCCATGATGCGAGCGCATGTCCGGCCTCATGGTAGGCAGTCATTTTTTTCTCGTGGCCTACCAGAACCTCTTCGCGTTTTGGCCCCATGAGAATCTTATCTCGAGCATGGTCGAAGTCGGACGCGTCAACATGTTCTTTGTCGTGCCTGGTTGCCCAAAGTGCGGCTTCGTTTACAAGGTTACGGATGTCAGCACCAGTAAGTCCGACAGTTCCTTCGGCCAGCCGCTGCATGTCGATATCTTCGGCGAGTGGAACATTTTTTGTGTGAACTTCGAACAACGCGACCCGTGCCTTTTGGTTAGGGCGATCAACTGTGACATGACGATCGAATCGCCCTGGACGAAGGAGAGCCGGATCCAGAACATCGGGTCGATTCGTTGCAGCAAGAACGATCACAGACTCCGTTGGGCTGAAGCCATCCATCTCACTCAGGATCTGGTTCAGCGTTTGCTCCCGTTCATCATGGCCACCACCAAGGCCGGCTCCTCGAATTCGTCCAACAGCGTCAATCTCATCGATGAACAAAATAGCTGGCGAGGCTTCCTTGGCTGTTTTGAACAGGTCACGCACACGTGATGCACCAACACCGACAAACATCTGGATAAATTCACTCCCTGAAATGGAGAAAAACGGAACGCCGGCCTCGCCTGCAACTGCTCGCGCAAGAAGAGTTTTTCCGGTGCCAGGGGGCCCCATCAAAAGCACACCCTTGGGAACCCGTCCACCAAGCCGTTGGAACTTTTTAGGGTCTTTTAAAAATTCAACAATTTCTTTGAGGTCCTCTTTCACGCCATCAAGTCCAGCAACGTCGGCAAATGTCGACTGCTTGTCTTCGGCGTTGAACAGCTTGGCTGGTGACTTGGTGAAATTGCCAAGAAAGCCGGAACCACCAAGTGGGTCACGAGCGCGCCGCATAGAAATCCAGAAGGCCCCCATCAGCAGAAGAGGTATAAGCAGGTAGATGCCGAGTAAAAATCCGGTGCCATCTGTTGGCTGCTTGACGACTGTGCGGACGTTGTGCTTTAGCAGCAGGGAATCAAGTCCATCACCGACGAGATACTGCGAGACTTCGACGGTGAACAGTCGAGTTTCCTCGGGTGATTCAATGCGTTCCTTTGGTGGAGTGCTTTTGAATGTTCCGCGGACCGTGCTCCCAGTAAGTTCAACATTTGCGACATTATCTACTTCGACCTCGTGAATGAATTGGTCGTAGCTGATAGGGAAGGCACCGCTGGTCTGTTCACGGAAAAGAATAGTGACGAAGGCGAGTCCAAGAAGTACGAGCAGGACCACGGCAGGTCCACCCATTGGTTTACCAAACAATTGGGGGATGGCATTTGGCGGTGTTGGGCGTTTTGCCGGTCCAGGTGGCGGCGCTGTGTCCATTGAGAGAAATTCCTGTTCAAGATAATAGGGAGCAACGCATTGTAAGCCGTTATATGGCGGCACTTACAGTTTAGCAGGGTATAAAGGTATGGATGGAGAGACAAATAGTCGTTCGATACGTATCGCTCTGGAAAAGCCTAGCCTAATGTGTTTTCAGTCGAAGAAGGAGATGCCTGCGAAACCCACGAGCTTTGGGGTGGTTGCAATCATTCGACAAGGTGATTTGTTCCTCGCAATCCGGAGGGGTGAGAGTCTTCGCGCTGGTGGAATGGTATGTTTCCCAGGTGGTCATGTTGAGGCAGGAGAGCAGGACAGTACAGCAGTTGTTCGAGAGTGCCATGAAGAACTTTCTATTGATGTAGTGCCTCTGAAAGAGGTTTGGAAGAGTGTGACAGCCTGGGGGACAGCGCTCTCATGGTGGACGGTCGAGCCGCTTCAACCTTGTTGTCCAGTTGCTCATCCAATTGAAGTTCAGGAATTCTTCTGGCTGTCTTTAGATGACATGATCGTGCACCCAGACCTGCTTCCTGGGAATCAGGTGTTTCTTGAGCACGTCAAGTCCGGAGGCATTCAGCTCTAAGGGCTACTCGTCGGAAGGGGCTGAGCTGTCTTTCTTGCTGAGCTTTGGTTCAAGAAGGAGGAATTCATCGGCCAGTAGTTCCTCAATTCGTAACCCACGTGTGACCTGTGGTGGTGGAAATTGTTGTGGATGTGCTTCTCGCTCAAGAAGAAGCCTGAAACGATTCGGTTGATGTGGCGATGCCGGTTGCTGCTGAGGCTGATCAAAACTTGCTTGATTCACGCGTTGTGTTTGAGGGGAGGGGCTCACTGCTCGTGGCTGGGTCTTTGAATCCTGAGGGAGTGAGGTAAGCCACGTTGTGAACAATTCTTGCTCATGTGTGGTTAGAAGAGATCTTTTTGTGACTGATGGTTTCTTACTTTTGTCATGATGATTCAGGATTTTAGAAAGAAACATTCTGTCATTCGATTTGTTTTGGACGGATGTCGTAATGCTTTCAAGATTTTTCAGGGTTGTTCTCTGGTTGGCCTGCCCATGAATTGGTCCACGTAAAAGCTTCGGTTCTGCTCCCCGAGGGCCACCATGGCACGCACCAGCTGCACATCGGTTCAGAAGAAGTGGTTGGATTGCACGAGTGAAGCTCCCGAGCGTAGCAGGATGGACTTCTTGCTTGCTGGGCTCAGCGGCGAATGCTGAGCAAGAAAAGCTCAGCAATGTCAGCAAACATATTTCAGCATATCGCTGATCCAGATTTGACATTTCGTCGATGTCCCTTCGGAGTGAACTCGTGGTGAATCGCGCAGAGACTAGGCAGATTGAGAGTCTGGATCAACGTCAGCCAGCTACGCTTCAGGGGCTTTGGGTTCTGCCTGCCATAAGATGGACTAGAAAACTCACCTTGAGAACGGTACAAGAAGAAAGTCACAGATCGGGAGAATATGCTTTCGATCAAAGTAAAAATAACATGAAACAAAATACTGGAGATGAGACGGATGGATCAGACCTTCGTAATGTTCAAGCCTGACTGCATTGAGCGTGGGCTCCTGACAAAGGTTATGAGTCGGTTTGAGGATAAGGGGCTTCGGCTTGTTGCCTTGAAACTGCTCCGTGTGACACCTGCTCTTGCGAAACAGCATTACGCAGAGCATGTCGAAAAGCCGTTCTATCCGAGCCTTGAGTCTTTCATTACTGCAGCGCCAGTTGTTGCTGCAATTTATGAGGGGCTCGATGTCGTGCGAGTAGTCCGTGAAATGCTCGGGGCAACAAGTGGACTGAAGGCAGCCGCTGGGACAATCCGCGGTGATTTCTCTGCAAGTCGTCAAATGAATCTCGTGCACGCATCGGATTCAGCTGAGTCAGCCGCCCGAGAGATTGGCATCTACTTTACAGAGACAGAAATTGTTGCGTGGGAGCCACGCTGTGACGATATGCTTCGTGCGGCGGATGAGGCCTAGGCGGACGCGGGTTGTGTTTTCGTGGGCACCCCGACGGAGCCGATTAATTTATTCGATAGCCGCTGACCAAAGATCAAGATGGGTCGTGTCAGGCGTAGGAAAAACATTTTTCGGAAGTGCTGTTGAGAGTAGCTGGCTGCCATTCCCATTTGGTTGTGCAATCAGGCCAAATCCGAGGAGTCGTTTCCAGCGGCAGTGGTGTTTATCAAGAGAGTAGCCGCGGGCATTGCTGTAATAATTACTTTTAGGGTGTTCTTGAGAAAGATGAAGAGCAAGGGGCTCGGAGGGAACAAACCGGTACAGGTCCGTTGAGATTATTTCATGACCGGTCTGTGTGTCTTCCAGAAGGAATACCGGGTGTGACCCAGGTACTGGCCTGGAGAATAAGTGAACCGCTGGCTGGGTTCCTGCTGCTGCCGTTTCGACAACCCGATTGTCCACGAGATAAACCGGTACACGAGGTGTGTCTGTGGTGGAAAATCGAAGAAGACCGTAATCAACGTCCTTCACAAGTGATTGGGCAAGTGCAGCAGCGTCGTTGCGTTGGTTGACCACCAGAAAACTGCGATACCAGATGCTCTCCCCAGGCCGAAGCGTCAGGTTGGGTATCATCTCAATCACATCGTAGTTTCGAAACGAGTTTTCAGGGCGTGTCTCCCAGTCCTTCCAGATGCCGTTGTACAATTGAGGGTAATGGGCCAGGAAATCTCGTAGCACACCACCGCCTCGTTGAGAGTATGGCTCGCCTCGTTCAGCTTTGGCCTGCTGCTCTTCCAGATGTTTGTCACGACCAAACACAAGCGCGAGGCTTGCCGAGTCCTCGTCTTTTGAAGCACTTGCAATTTTCCAGCCGCCAGTTTTCCGCAAGGATATTGTGCCGCCTGGTTTTGTGTCCGGGAAAAACGCATCGCGTGGTTTGAGTGTGTTGTCTGGTGAGCTAATAGCATGGTAGGGGAGGCTCGTGTGCCGTGTGCCGCCCCACGGTGCATTCAGAAAGTCAAAGACAATGTCATCACGAGGGCTAAAGTTGTGAACGACCCATGTGAGTTCAATGATACCGTTGCCAATATCTCGAACCTGGTTGTAGTACAAGACGGGTGAGCGGTGGATTGTCCGTACCTGAGGAACGAGTCCCCATGTAAGAGATCGATACCCTCTCTTGTCATTTGTTTGACTGGCGGCCAGCATTGGGCAGTAGAGGTTGTTAATTGTGCGACTGTCAGGGACATACGCACCGGAATTATGAATGAAGAATGTTGACTTGTATGGAATCGCAGTGATCGCCTCGAGGGTACTTATCGGTACATCTCCGCTTTGTTGAATCGCTTTCAATCCGTTGTACTTGCTACACACCGTGACAAATTGCCAAACCTCGTCATTCCACGGTGAACGACTCGGTCCTTCGCCCGTACAAGACGGTGGTACGCTTTCTCCAAAGGGCCCCCTGAGAGAATAGACTTGTCCGCCTTTTCCAATGCGAAGTGTGAAGGAGTTGTTCTCATTCTGGTCGTGTTGGATTTGAGCATGAAAGACCTGTCTTTCATCGAGGCCTTCAGCCCAGAGGCTTGTGCTTGGCGTGTAATCAAGAGAAATCAAAGTGTTTCCCCGTTGGCTTTTCTCGGTTGCTGCAACGGTGGGAGGGAAGACGTCAAGCATCTGTTGGTCGGTGATCTCAGATGCAGTTGAGTTCAGGCCAAAAGGGAAAAGAGTCAAGAGAGAGACGAAAATTCCAATGATCATTCGTTTAACGAACGAGAGTGCGTAGAAGGATGTCATGTGATGTCGTGAGATGTTCTGTGGGAGTGTGGCAGCGGCAACGCCACGGGGTGGTAGGTAGGTGATGGGGTGGGATAGGTTTTTGTCGCTTGAAGGACCTGATGGCTTCGAGCCAAAAGTCTCAATTTGCTGGGCAGTAAAAATTGAGTAGGCGGAAATACTTCAATCCTTTCGCAAAGCCCAGGGAACAGCAGTTTATTTCCTATTCCCCAGTGAATGTTGATTCGCCGAAAGTAAGATAATTTTTCTGCCTGCATTCCTGACTGTCAATCATGCATACACCCGACAGACGCCGTTTCATGTCGTGGGATTGTGCGAGAATTACTTTTGGCTTGGCAGAATGCCGCTTTGGTACGCCTTGCTGACTGCGGCGGGTGCGTTTGATACACCAAGTTTTTTGTAGATATGTGACACGTGAGTGTCGACGGTTGAATAGCCGATACCAAGTTGTGTCGCTATTTCTTTTTTTACGAGACCTTCGCTGAGCATGAGGAGAATCTCATTTTCACGTTCAGTTAATGCGTCAATCTGAAACAATGCTTTCGTTGTCATCTTTTCAAGAATGAACTGAGCAACATTTTTGTCGAGCGAACCACCCCCCTGTGAAACAGTGCGTATTGCATCTGTGATTTCTTGTAGCCGGGCACCTTTAAGAAGGTATCCAGAGACTCCGGCAGAGATGGCCTGGACGATATCACTTGGTGCATCAGACTGTGACAAGACGATGATCCGTGTCGTAGGGCTTGCGGCATGGATAAGTGGAAGGGCATCAAGTCCACTCATTCCTGGTAGCCGTAAATCAAGCAGAAGAATGTCTGGTTGCTCCAACGTGTTGGTTGTTTCGAGTGTCCGGAGAGCAATTTCGGTTGTGCCAAAGAGCCCGGTTAGTTCCATGTCAGCAGCATCGTCTATGGCTAATGCTATGACAGTGCGGTAGTCCACATTGTCCTCGACCACCATAATTCGAATCATGGTGCAGGCGTTCGTTTCTTTCATAAGACTGGCTTTGCTTCTTTGTTTAGAGAGGTTTATCGCCACCAAGACTTGGTTTTTGTGCGTAGTGTAATACGTGTTCCCCCCTCTGGCCGGTCAGTTGTGACAACTGTTCCATGAAGGAGGCGGGCACGACGGAGAAGAGATTCTGGTGAAATTCTGGCGATTCCAGATTCTTTCGAAGGGAGGCCTTTTCCATTGTCGGTCACTGTGAGTACAAGTTCTGTTGGGGTTGCATCAAGATTGGCTGTTACGTGTGTCGCTCCAGAATGTCGAATAACGTTTGCGAGGCATTCTTTGAAAAAGAGAGCAACACCGATTTGGGTTTTTGGATCGAGAGATTCAAGGTGATCATCCCCCTCAACGTGAATATCGTAGTCAATATCACTAAGCAGACGTCCTGCAATACGATCTATATCATCCACAAGTCCCTCGTAGAGACCTTTTGATTCTAAAAGATTAACACACGCTTTGGCTGCCTTGCCACTTCGAGATGTGAGTTCATGAATTCGTTGAAA
>JADHSL010000090.1 GCA_016776925.1 Pirellulales bacterium
AAATCCAATCGTGAAGTGATTGACGGGGCAAATCAGGAGCCTGATATTCCACAAATCCTGTTTCTCATGAATGGCTTGGGTATCCCGGATGATGCGCTGGTCAATCGCAAACTCCGTCAAGTTGCAACACAACAAGACAAAATGGAGATCCTCTGGAAAGCAATCTTGGGACGTCTGCCCAAGAAGTCAGAAGAATCGCTTTTTGGTAATGCACCAGATGATGTCATGTGGGCGTTGATCAACTCCAATGAATTCAGGTTTGGGAGATAAGCAGATGGAGCGGAGAGATTTTATCTACCGTATTGGTCTTGCGGGCGCGTCGTTGCCGTTCTTGGATGCGACTGCGGCATCTGCTCAAACTGCGCAGGCCAAATCGGTCATCTACATATTTCTCTCAGGGGGATTGAGCCAGTACGACAGTTTTAATGTTGAAGTTGATAAGCCGGTCTTGGGGAAGTCGACCATCATTAAGAGTAATGCCGACGGGGTTCGGGTCAGCAATTATTATCCAAAGCTGGCCAAGCAGATGGACAAGATTCTTGTCCTGAACTCAATGAAGACCGATCAGGGGGCTCATCCCGCTGGTATTTACAAGATGCTGACCAACTATAACCCGCGGGCGACGGTTACTCATCCGGAGTTGGGTGCCTGGGTGAATAAACGTCTGACAAGTCAGCGGGACAGCCTTCCGAACTTTGTGAGTATTGGCAGCGGTCGCGCCGGAACGGCAGGCTTTTTTCCAGGGCAATGGGCCGCCTTGCCGGTCAAAGATCCTGACAAGGGTATCGATTTCGTGAAGCGTAACGAAGCGGTCGCGGAGAAGGCCTTCGAGAATCGTCTTGGCATCTTGAGTGCTCTGAATGATGACTTCCAAAAGAATTTCGGAACGAAAGACACCCAGTCGTATGTGGATACCTATGCGGGTTCTTTGCGATTCATGAACTCAAAAGATATCGATGCCTTTGAGCTGCAAAATGAAAATGCGACCATTACAAAATTGTATGACAAGGGCAAATTCAGTCGTAGTTGCCTGCTGGCGGCTCGACTTGTTGAGCGCGGAGTCAGATTTGTCAAAGTGAACCTGGGAGGGTGGGACTATCACGACAACATCTATGGCAGGATGCCTGCCAATGCCAACGCATTGGATAGTGGGCTTTCCTCACTCCTTAGCCATTTGAGCCAGAAGGGGTTGCTGGATTCTACGTTGGTAGTTGTGTCGACAGAATTTGGCAGAAAACCAGATGTGAATCCCAACGCTGGACGAGATCATCATCCAGATGGTTTTACTTGCCTCATGGCTGGGGCTGGAGTGAAAGCCGGTCAGATTTATGGAACCACTACTTCGGACGGAAAGCATGCGGACGAGAATGTTGTGGACGTCACAGATTTTAATGCATCCATAGCATGGCGGCTTGGGATTGATCCAAAACTCGAAGAGAAGGCAGCCAGTGGCCGACCCTTTGAGTTAGCCAATAAAGGCACAGTGCGGAGAGAATTGTTCGTCTGAGGGGTTGGAACGAAATATACTCATTGAGACGTTCCGAATGGAATGAATGTCAGCCGCACAATCCCTCGCTTTGCCGCTGGATAGATCAAATTTGTCAACGTCAACGCCCGCTCGGAACATCATTCAATGGTTCATCAAGATATCTCATTTGCTGTTCTCTTCGTGCTCATTGGCTGTTCCGCGTGTGTCGCTACAGACGTTCCGCATCATGACGTGGACGTTTGCGTGTATGGCGGTACAGCCAGTGGCGTAATGGCAGCGTTGGCCGCTGACAAAGAAGGGGCGAATGTCATTCTTGTCGAACCAAGTCGCTGGCTTGGTGGCATGACTGGTGGAGGTATCAACCATCTTGACTGGGGCAAAGGTAATACAGTGGGTGGCTCCACCTACAAGATTTTAATGGAGGGTGTTAAGGAGCAACCAAGATCTCATGGCGGACATGCCGTACAGGGTATCGGCAACAGAGAGTATCGCGAGCGTTTCAAGAAAGCTGTTGAGGATCGCGGTATATCAGTGATCTACAACCACCGCGTCGGTAAAGTTCAGGTAGTTGATAGAACAATTGACTCGCCGACACGCAAGGAGCCGATTGCAATGACCGAGTCCTGTGCTGAGAGCGAGGAGGCCAGGGTAATTCAGTCCATTACTCTCGACTACGCCCCGGTCGATGAAACAGGCTGTCCCATTCCTGAGCCAGAGAAGCGGAATGCCATCACGGTTTCTGCAAAAGTGTTCATTGATTGTTCGTACGAGGGTGACGTACTCGGGATGAGCGGTGCCAGCTACACCTGGGGCCGCGAGTCACGCGAGCACTACGATGAATCACTTGCCGGGGTACGTCCGAGCCTTTGGCTTCACGACATTGACCCCTATATCGAACCTGGAAATTCGAAGAGTGGATTGGTCCCGTTCGTGCAAGATCGAAAGATCGGTGCTTTGGGTAGTGCTGACACATTGTCCATGGGGTACTGCTTTCGACACGAGTTCGATATGAGCGGGAAGGGGATCCCCATTCCTGAGCCAACCAATTATGATCCAGCCGAATTTGAAGTGTATCGCCGAGCCATTCGTGATGGTGTCGACATCTTTTCAAATCGACATATGAGAACAACACTCAACAAATTCACGGTGCATAAGAAGGCACCGTTTGTTGGCGGTGCCCAATCGAATCGCAATCTAATGGGGTCGACTGTTTACGGGTGCAATGAGAGCTACCCGAACGGTGATTGGGAAACACGGTCGAAGATCTGGAAGTTTCACCAAGAGTTTTTGGTCAACTCGATTCATTTCGCAAAGACGGATTCTTCAGCGCCCAAAAGCATGAAAGAGCGTGCGATGAAGACTTCCTTCAGGAAGGGTGTGTTCGATGAGACCGGCGGCTGGCCTCATCAGTTGTATGTACGCCAGGCCCGTCGGATGGTGTCATCGTACGTTGTGACCCAGAAAGATCTTGAGGGTGAGACTGACCCACCTCATACGGTTGGCCTTGCAGCCTATGGCGTCGACGATTGGCCATACGCTGTCGTCGTGGAAGATGGCAAAGTCGCTCTGCAAGGAGGTGCATTTTCTATCGTCTACCTCGACAATGGGAAATACAACGGCAGCTACAAGATCCCCTATGAGGCCATCGTGCCGCGCAAGGGCGAGTGCGACAACCTGGTCGTGCCCGTCTGCGTCTCGGCGAGTCACATCGCCTTTACGTCTCTTCGTATGGAACCTGTCTGGATGGTCCTCGGTGAATCAGCAGGCGTGGCCGCCGCCATGGCGGTCAATGCTGATATTCCTGTGCAGCACGTTCCCTACGATACGCTTCGGCAGAAGCTTGATGCGCTGGAACAGAAACTTGAACGAGTTCAGGGGCCGATTCACGATCAGCAAAAGCCTGATCAGTCCGTCCGTTGGCAGTCGCAGAAGGAATGGAATAGTCAGAAGAAAGGCTGGGAGTGGCTCTTTCCGCATATCGATACAAATGCTGACGGTACGATCTCAGTCGAAGAGTACCGCGGCTTCCAGAAATTCAAGACAGAGCATGAGGACTGGGAAAAGACACTTCGGGGAAAAAAGAAACAGGCTTCAACTGGGAGGTTGAATCGCGACACTCCGAACATTGTTTTGATCTTCGCTGATGACCTCGGGATTGAGGCGATCAGCGCATATGGCGGTCATGGTGTCCGGACGCCACATATCGACAAACTGGCAGAAGACGGAATGGTGTTTACCCATTGCTTTGCCAACCCCGCCTGTTCTCCATCGAGAGCCGAAATCATGACGGGTACCTATCCGAGGTTCACCGGTATCAAGCATGTGCTGGCGAAGTGGAGCGATGACACCTACCTGGATCCGAAGCAGTTCAATAGCTTTGCCAATCAACTAAAAAAAGTGGGGTACGCGACTGCGATCGCCGGGAAGTGGAATCTCTCGTGGCTTGAACGCAACGATACGGTCAGGGCTTTTGGCTTTGATGAATATTGTCTTTGGCAAATGTTTGATCGAAAAGGCAACAAGAGATCGCGCTACTACCAGCCACATTTCCGTATGAACGGCGGCGTTGAAGAAGAAGCGATCGCTGACCAATTCGGCCCGGACGTTCTGGCAGACTTCATGATTGATTTCATGGAACGAAAAAAGGATGGTCCTTTCTTTATTTATTACCCGGCTTTGTTAGTGCATACTCCATATGTCAGAGTTCCGGGTGGTACTGCAACCAGTAGGCTTCCTGATTCAGAGCAGAAAAACGGCCCCGAGTGTTTTCCCGAGATGGTGGAGTACCTCGATGGGAATGTTGGCCGACTGGTGAGGGCCGTCGATGATCTTGGTATCAGCAACAATACGATTATTCTCTTTTGCGCAGACAACGGCACGCATGGTCGTGTGACTTCGGTCTGGGGAGAAAGCCGTAGTAAAATAAAGGGTGGCAAGATGACGATGACTGATCGAGGTTCACGAGTTCCTCTCATTGTCAGGTGGCCGGGGGCTGTTGAGTCAGGCACACAGTGTGACGAGCTGGTCGAGCTGGCAGATTTCCTACCCACATTTCTGGAAATTGCTACAGCTCCACAACCAATGCAACGCATTCACGGACAAAGCTTTTTGCCGCAACTAAGAGGAGAAGATGCTCCTTCAAAAGAATGGGTGCACATCGAGTATAAGAATGAACGACACATCAGAACCAAGGACTGGATCTATACCGACACTGGAATGTTGACCAGAGTGAACGAGTTCGGTCAGCCGGAGAATGACCCAGAAGAACAAAACGATCAGTCTGTTGTTCGTGATCACATAAAAAAGATATTTGCTTCAATCGATGAGACGTAATGATGAGCCGCCGCGTGACATTTCTATGTTGCCCACCGTGGACGTGGTGCTGTTCAACCCCGCCCACGAGCATGCTGAATGCAATAAACCAATGAAAAGATCATTTGTCACATCAGGCTTTTTCTCACTAGCACTCATGTTGGCGGCATCTTTCGTTCAAGCTGAGGAAAAACCAAATATCGTTTTTATCCTCGCTGATGACCTCGGCTACGGCGATCTCGGATGCTACGGCCATCCTTACTCAAAGACGCCGAATATCAACAGTCTCGCCAAAGACGGCATACGGTTTACTCGGTTCTATGCAACGGGAGTGACCTGTCAGCCAAGTCGGGTTGGATTTATGACCAGCCGACATCCGTGCAGCTTTGAACGCCGGGTCGGCGAATATGGTTTTGATGGTCGCCCAACGATTACAGAACTCCTTAACAAGAACGGCTATGCCACCGGCCATTTCGGAAAGTGGCACATCGGCCCTGCAGCTGGAGGAAAAAAAGCGTCCGACCTACATCCACCTGCTGATAGCTACGGTATCGACGAGATCGAAGTTCTCAGTTCTCTGAAAGATCGCACGAAAGGACGTGACGACAACACGTTTGAAGCGTCTATCAATTTTATCGAACGGCATAAGCATGAACCATTTTATGTCAATGTCTGGGCCCACATTTCACACTTCAGTATCCCATCGGACACCGTGTTTGCGGAGAAGTTCAGCAACCTACAGGTCGATGAGTCTCTCTTTGGGTCGTACATGAAGGCCAATAAGTTTGATATCTGTCGAAACGAATGGGGACGAAGCGTCAATGACTGTATGAAAAACTACCTCGCCGATGTCTGGAGCTTGGACGCAGCTGTTGGCCGGTTATTGAACAAGCTTGATCAGCTAGGGCTTTCTGAGAACACCATCGTTGTTTTTGCCAGTGATCAGGGGCCAGCAAGAAACACCCTCAACACACTGAAGGCGAATCAGGTAGGCGACACGACTCGTGCAAACATGATGGGGTGGACCAAGGGGCTTCGAGGCGGAAAGCACGAGATGTACGAAGGTGGGCCACGAGTTCCATTTATTGTGCGTTGGCCAGGCAAGGTCCCTGCTGGTGCTGTCAACAACACCAGTATTCTTTCTGGGTTTGACTTCCTGCCGACGGTGTGTCGACTGACCGGCACTCCTTACGATACAAGCATGGTCGAGGGTTATGATGTCGCTGACATCTGGCTTGGGGGAGATCGGATTCCTGAGCGGTTCCTTTTTTGGAAGAAGCAATATCCAACTGCTCTCCATGGGGATTGGAAATACCACGTCAATCGGCGTGAAGGTGACGAACTCTATCACCTTGCAACTGACCCGAATGAAACCATGAATGTCATTGACACGAAGCCTAAACAAGCAGCGACCATGCTCAAGGTGATCGCGGCTTGGGATGAGTCTTTGCCAATGCTATCGGCGAAGTCTGCGCCCCAACAAGCGAATGTTGTTACAGGAAGTACTGAGGCAAGGAAGTCTATAGAGGGAAAGAGGAGGCCGAAAAAGAAACAGGACTCAAAAGGCAAAGCAGAGGAAACATCGGATGCTTTATATCCTTGGCGAAATGTCACCGGATCGTTGCAACAGAACTGGTTTGAGTTGCACGACGGGTTGAAGAATTCTCAGTACATCTTTGAAGTTGAAAAGAAAGGTACTGTTGCCTTTGTCGGTGGGTCTATTACTGGGATGCCGTGGCGAAAGAAGGTGATGGAAAATCTCAAGCGACGTTTTCCTGCAACAGAATTCAATTTCATCCTTGCTGGGGTCGGTTCAACGGGAACGATGTATGGTGCCTTTCGGCTGGATCGTGACGTTATTCAAAAAGGGAAAGTTGACTTGCTGTTCGAAGAAGCAGCGGTGAATGATGTGTCTATTGGTCGCACGGCCGAACAATCAATACACGGAATGGAAGGTATCATCCGACATGCACGGCAGGCGAACCCTGATATGGATGTCGTCATGATGCATTTTGCCTGCACGGAAAAAATCGAAGACTATGAGAATGGGAAGACACCCGAGGTGATTGAGAGTTTTGATACAGTGGCCGCACACTATGGAGTGCCGACGCTTGATATTACCAAGGAGGTCTATGATCGCATCGAGCGAGGAGAGTTCACGTGGAAGGATGACATTAAGGGTGTGCACCCATCGCCCTTTGGGCAGCAACTTTATGCAGACAGCATTGAGCGGCTGCTCGATGAAGCATGGTCGGGAAAGCCCCGGCCAGTGGCTGCTCATGCAATGCCTGAGAAACTTGATCCCGCCTCGTATAGCGAAGGCAAGTTGTTTGCGCCGCGAATTGCCAAAAAACGAAACGGGTTTGCCGTTGAGGCTGATTACGACGCGGCAGCCGAAGGCGGAAAGGTGCGGACCGGTTGGAACGAGCGACCGCAGTTAGTCGGATATAACCCGGGAGACAGCTTTGACCTTCCCTTCATAGGTTCCGCAGTCGCTGTCCAAGTGATCGCTGGTCCCCAAGCCGGTATCATCGAGCACAGCGTTGATGGCTCGGACTGGGTAGAACAAGATTTATTTGTTGAAAAGAATAGCTTCAAGCTGCACTTAAACCGGATTTATATTCTGCGAGAAGGACTCGACGCGGACGTGCCGCACACCTTGTCCGTTCGGATCAGTGAAAAACGGAATGCCCTGAGCAAAGGAAATAATTGCCGCATTGTCTATTTTGGTCTGAACGGTGACCATCGCACCCCAAAAGGTGTCGATGTGGATGGAATCTATTTCGACGGCTCAAATGGAACTGGTCCAGAGAAGTAGACGCGGAGTCGTTTGGGAACTCCGATTAGACTCTCAATGAAGCGGGACTTCTGGTGAATTGCACGACGAAAAGAATGCCTATGAACTTCTGCAAAACTATTCTCTCGTATCTGATCGCGTTGACCGCATTTGTGAACTGCACTTGTGCTGCGGAGCGCCCCAATATTCTGTTCTTCTTTGCCGACGATTGGGGTCGGTATGCAAGTATTTACGCTGAAGAAGATAACCCGTCACTGAACGATGTGATCTCAACGCCCAACATTGATCGTATCGGTCGGGAAGGAGTGGTGTTTGAAAACGCCTTTGTTCCCGTTGCGTCATGTTCGCCATGTCGTGCCTCGCTCGCTACGGGACGCTACTTCTGGAACTGTGGTTCAGGAGCGTTTTTAAATAGTAAGGGGAGCAACTGGGAGGGGCATGATAATTCGATGAAGAGTCTGCCAAAGTTTGGTGATCTTCTGCGTGACTCTGGATACTTCGTGCAGCGCTCCAGGAAAACATTTGCTTTCACGCAGAGCCACTCGACCTCGGCGATTAAAAGCTTCGGTAAGGTTCCCTATGAACGCTATGGTCTCTACGTTGGCACGGCCGCTAACGAGCAGGAACGTCAGCAGCGGCACGATGAAGTCGTCGAGAACTCCCGCCGCGAAATGCAACGCATCCTCGTTGGCACACCCGAGGGACAACCATTCTTCTTTGTTTTTGGGTCCATCAATGTGCACCGCCCCTATACGCCTGACTCCGGGAAAGAACTCTGGGGCATTGAGCCCGACTCGCTTCAAGGCCTCATTCCCAAATTTCTTCCAGATGTTCAC
The DNA here is from genome assembly GCA_016776925.1 of Pirellulales bacterium. Lineage (GTDB taxonomy): Bacteria > Planctomycetota > Planctomycetia > Pirellulales > UBA1268 > UBA1268. The sequence continues at coordinate 8,435 of JADHSL010000090.1, forward strand.
GATGTGCGACGAGACTTTTCAGATTATCTCGGCGAGGTTCTTGCTCTTGACCTCATGCTGGGAGTGATGCTTGAAGAGCTTGAAGCTTCGGGTGAACTCGACAATACCGTCATTGTTCTCTCTGGTGACCATGGCATTCCTGGAATCCCACGCGGGAAGACGAACTGCTATGACCTTGCGACGCAGGTGCCGTTGCTTGTTCGATGGCCCAAAGAAATTTCTGCTGGCAGACGGGTCAACGATTTTGTCAGCATCATTGATGTAGGGCCGACGTTTCTTGATCTATCGGGGGGCGAAGTACCAGGCAGCATGAATGGCCGCAGTTTTCTTCCTCAGCTTCTGAGTAAAAAGAGTGGCTGGGTCGATGCCAAGAGGGATTCCGTGATCATTGGTCGCGAACGTCACTATTACAATGCGCGGCCAGGAAATCTTCCGTACCCGATGCGTGCTGTTCGCACACCAACCCATTTGTATATAAAAAATTTCAAGCCTGAACGATGGCCAATGGGGAATCCCTATGATGCAGCCGAACTGACAAGCTCTGATGCGCTGTACGAAATGGGTCTGTCAACAGCGCCAGCGTACCGCGACCTCGACGGCAGTCTGACGAAGGCATGGATGATGTCGCAGCGTGGGTCACCTCACAGTAAAGAACTTTTTTCACTGACAATGGATCCGCGGCCGAGTGAAGAACTCTACGACTTGAAAAATGACCCTGATCAACTCGTGAACCTGGCGGCGGACTCACAACACGCATCCACTCTGAATGCTCTGCGTGCTCGGGTTGAGAAGGTGATGAACGACACAAACGATCCCAGGTTGACTGATGCCTTTGATAAACTGCCGTGGGTCGACTCAACAAAACCGTAGGCAAGTGTGTTTTAAAGACTGGGATATTTCCAGATGACTTCTTCTCTCGTTTCCATAGCAGGCAAAACTATTTTCAGCCTGCTTGTTCTTCTTGTGATGCTCGTCGATCCTGTTAACGCTACAGATCGCCCCAACGTCGTGCTTATATCTGTAGATGATTTAAATGATTGGTGCGGGTGTCTTGGCGGTCATCCACAGGCCTCAACGCCAAACGTGGATCGATTGGCCGACCGCGGCATGCTTTTTACCAATGCCCATTGTCAGGGAACAATGTGCAATCCATCACGGATAAGCTTGTTATGGGGGCGGAGGCCTTCGTCAACGGGGTTTTACAGCAATCGTTATTCGGTAAATAAAGAGCCTGAGTTTCTGAAGACGCATGTAAGCTTGCCAGCGCACTTTGCGGCGAGTGGCTATAAGACACTCACTGCTGGCAAGGTTTTTCATTCAGGTGTCAATCTCAATCAGTATTTTGATGTTGTAGGGCCGCGTTCGGGACAGTGGCTCAAGAGTCTCGACAAAAAAATTCACGACAAACCAAAAGGGTGGCACGGTATCTGGGACTTTGGGCCACAGGAATACGCAGAATCAAAGTTTACGGATCACGTCACAGCTACCTGGGTCACCGAACAACTTGGAAGTGATCACGAGAAGCCATTTTTCCTCGCGTTTGGTTTCTATCGCCCGCATGTGCCATTCTTTCCGCCACGTCGCGTGTATGACGGGGTGGGCGATGTCCAACTGCCATTGGTGGATGACGATGACTGGAGCGATATTCCCGATGCTGCTCGCACGGTTTCGATGAGCAACCCGAAAATCCCCACCCACAAGTGGATGCGTGAAGAAGGTCGGTGGGAAGAGGCGGTGCGGGCGTATCTTGCCTGCATTCGGTGGACTGACGAGCAACTCGGTCGTGTTCTTGATGCACTCGACAAAGGGCCTCATGGTAAAAACACAATTGTGGTGTTGTTCTCAGACCACGGCTACCACCTTGGTGAAAAGCAGCGATGGTCGAAGTTTTCACTGTGGGAGCGGACAACGCGCGTCCCGCTCATCGTGAGTG